>NZ_CP192600.1:997500-1327500 GCF_050632395.1 Tabrizicola sp. BL-A-41-H6 | reverse complement strand
CCGCGCGCGGCGGGCGCGGTTCGACCCGTCCTCGGGGATGTCGCAACTGGTGACCGAACGGGTGACCAAGGCCGAGGCGGAACAGCGCCGGGGCCGTGCGGGGCGGGTGGCGGCGGGCATCTGCTACCGGCTGTGGACGAAGGGCGAGGAAGGCGGGCTGGCACCCTATCCGCCCGCCGAGATCGAGGTGGCCGATCTGGCCCCCTTGGCACTGGAACTGGCGGAATGGGGCTCGGCGGACCTCCCGTTCCTGACACCGCCGCGTGACGGCCCTCTGACCGAGGCGCGGGCGCTCTTGGCCTCGCTTGGCGCGCTGGACGAGGCGGGGCGGATCACGCCGCACGGCAAGGCGCTGGCGCGGCTGCCGCTGCACCCCCGGCTTGGCCACATGCTGACCCTTGCCGGGCCGAAGGCGGCACCGCTGGCAGCCCTTCTGGCCGAACGCGACCCGTTGCGTGGCGCCGCGCCGGACCTCGCGCTGCGCCTGAAGGCGATCGACCGGCCCGGGCCGGAGGCGCACATGCCCACCATTCAGCGCATCCGCGACGAGGCACGTCGTCTTGCCGCCGGGATGGCAAAGGCCGGTTACCCGGATTTTTCGGCAGCACAAATGGCCGCGCTTGCCTACCCCGACCGGATCGGCCTGCGCAGGAAGGGCGACGCGCCGCGCTGGGTGCTGTCGGGCGGCAAGGGCGCGGTGATGGCCCCCGGCACGCCCCTTGCCACGGCCCGCCTGATCGTGGCCACCGATCTGGACGGCGACCCGCGCGAGGCGACGATCCGGCAGGCCGCGCCCCTGACAGAGGCAGAGTTGCGCGAGGTCTTTGCCGACCGCATCCACTGGGTCGAGGTGTGCGAGTGGTCGCGCCGCGAGGCCCGCGTGCTGGCGCGCCGACAGGAACGCTTCGGCGCGCTTGTGCTGGACGACCGGCCCTGGCCTGACGCGCCGCCTGAGCGGATCGCGAGGGCGGCGCTTGACGGCCTTCGCCTGCTTGGCCTGCCCTGGACGCCTTCGGCGCGTCGCCTGCGCGCCCGCGCGGCACTGGCACGCAGCGACGATTGGCCCGAGGTCACCGATGCGGCCCTGCTCGCCAGCGCCGAAGATTGGCTCTTGCCGCACCTCGCCGGTCGCCGCAGCGCCGCAGACCTTGCGGCCCTTGACCTCACCGAACCCCTGAAGGCGCTCCTCGGCTGGGACCGGCTTGCCACGCTGAACCGCCTTGTCCCGGGCAGCTTCACCACCCCCCTCGGCCGCGCCGTGCCGATCGACTACGACGGCGATGCCCCGGCAATCGAGGTGCGTCTGCAGGAGATGTTCGGGATCACCACCCACCCCCTGATCGGTGCTGCGCGCCAGCCCTTGCGCATCACGCTCCTGTCGCCCGCCCGCGCGCCGGTGCAGGTCACAACCGACCTGCCGCGGTTCTGGGCCACCTCCTACGCCGATGTGCGCAAGGACATGCGCGGCGCCTACCCCCGCCACCCTTGGCCCGAAGATCCTACCGTCGCGGAACCCACGCTCAGGGCCAAACCCCGCGGCACCTGACCTTTCAGCGTTGAAACAGGATGTGACCGCTATCACCTTCACCTTCCCGTTCAGTCCAAGTAGACGCATCCAAGCAAGAGGCCAGTGCTACCTTCCTCTTTGCCCAAATATCCCACGGGAGGTCCGGAGGGTGTGAAACCCTCCGGGGTCAGCCCCAAAGACCGTCCGCCAGACTGCAGGATCACGACCGATGCACGCCACCCTCGCCCAAGCCAAGGCCGCCCGCTGGGCCATTGCCGCGATGTTCTTTGCCAACGGTTTCGTCATGGGAGCGTGGGCGCCGCAGATCCCGCTGTTGCTGCCGCGCCACGACATCACCGAAAGCACGCTTGGCCTGCTGATCCTTGTCCTTGGCCTTGGCGCGGTAGGCTCCATGCTGTTCGCGGGCCGCTTGATCAGCCGCTTCGGGGGCCGCCGCGTGTTGTCGGTGTTTTCGCTGGCGCTGATCCCGGTGCTGCCGGCCGTGGTGTTTTCACCTGACCTCGGAGCGCTGGCGCTTTTCATGGCGGTGTTCGGCGCGATGGCGGGTTGCATGGACGTGGCGATGAACAATCAGGCGGTCGACATCGAGCGGCGGTTGGACCGCGCCATCATGTCATCCTCGCATGGGTTCTGGAGCCTTGGCGGCTTTGTCGGCGGCTTTGCCGGCAGTTTTGTCATAGCGCAGTGGGGGTCCGAGGTGCAGTCGCTGCTGACCGCTGCGATCACCGCCGCCATCGTATTCTCCGCGATGCCGTTCCTGTTGCCCGACAGCCCGCGCGTCAAGCCCACCGCCGCGCAGGCCGCAGCGCCGAAACAGCACCTCTTGCCGCGCGACCTTTCGGTCTGGCTGTTGGGGTTCATGGCGCTGGCCTCGATGGTGCCGGAGGGCGCGGTGCTGGACTGGGCCGCGATCTATCTGCAAAAGGAACTCGGCTCCGACGTGTTCCGCTCGGGCCTTGCCTTCGCGTTCTTCGCGGGGGCAATGGCGATCATGCGATTTGCCGGGGATGCCGTGCGCAACCGCTTTGGCGCGGTCCGCACGCTGCGCGCCTCGGGCCTGATCGGGGCGGCGGGGCTGATGGGCGGTGCGCTGGCGCCGGCCGACTGGATCGCCATCGTCAGCTTCGCCTTTGCCGGCCTCGGCATCGCCAACATGGTGCCGATCCTGTTCTCGGCGGCGGGCAACCATCCGCGCCTGCCGTCAGCGATGGCGATCTCGACGGTCACGATGGTGGGGTATTGCGGGATTTTGGTGGCGCCGTCGTCGATCGGCTTTGTGGCCGAGCATGTCGGGTTCAGCTCCACCTACGCGGCGCTGTCGCTTTTGCTGGTGGTGGTTTCGCTGCTGGCCGGGCGCACTGCCGATGCCGACCGGACCAGCGCGGTGATACCGCTTCAGGCAGCCTCTACCGCCAACTGAGCCACCGTCGTCAGCGTGGCGAAATCGGCGCCCAGGAGCGACAGCGTCACCCGCTGCACCGTTGCCGCGTCGATCCGCCCGCCGTCATACGCGGGCAGATCGAACCCAAGGAGCGCATCGGTCGGCAACAGCACCGCGTAGCCAAGGTCTGACGCCGCCCGCACCGTAGACGTGACGCAGAACGCGGCCACCGCCCCCGCGACGATCAGCCGGTCGATCCCGTCGCGGCGCAGAAGATCGTCAAGCACGGTGCCGGCAAAGGCCGACGACCGGTGCTTCCACAGCACGACCTCGCCGGCGACAGGTGCGGCGCAGGCCATCGGTTCGGCCCCCGGCAGACCCTTGCGGAATGGCGAGGCCGGGTCCGGATTATCGTGATGCACATGGATGACAGGAATGCCGTGCGCCCGCGCACCGGCAAGAAGTGCTGCCATCCTGTCCATCGCGGCCGGGTTCACCGGCGCACGGCCCGCCGCGATACGGTCGGCCATGCCCCGCTGCATGTCGATGACAAGGACCGCCGTGGTCATACGGCGCCCATATAATCGCGCTTGCCGATCTCGACACCGTTGTGGCGCAGGATGTTGTAGGCCGTCACGGCGTGGAAATGGAACTGCGGCAGCGAATACATCGTCAGGTATTGCACCCCCGGCATCGTGACGTCCTGCCCGCGCATCTTGATCGTCACGTCGCGCGTCGCGGCGCCTTCGTAGTCACTGGCCGCGAACTCGGCCATGTAGGCCCGAACCGCCGCAATCCGCGCCTGCAACTCGGCAAAGGTCACCTCGGTGTCGGGAAAGCTTTTCGGCTCGGCCCCGGCAAGCCGGGCGGCTGCACGGGCGGCAAAATCGCAGGCCAGCTGCACCTGACGGGTGAAGGGGAACATGTCGGGAAACAGCCGGAAGGTCAGCAGCGCCTCGGGCTTGATGCCCTTGGCCTCGCAATGCGCCTCGGCCTTGGCGAGGATCGCGGACAAGGCACCCAGGGTGCGGTCAATCGGCGGGATGATGTGGTCATACATGCGGGCGGCCTTTCGGGCATTGGGTGTCTGGCGGCACGCTATCCCTGGTCAGAGGCCCCGTCGAGTGGCCCCGTCGAGAGGGCCCGTCGAGATGGCTGTCGAGAGGCCTTGCCAAGGACGCCCCCGGTTGCGACACCGGGGCATGACCGACACCACGCTCGCGACCCGCCGCGGCCTGCCCGCCGAATACCAGCTGATCCTTGCGGAACTGCCGCGCAAGGGCTGGCCCGACCACCGCGATTTCAACGGGCTGGCGGCCTTCTGGCTGGACCGGCATCTGGCGTTCCGCCACACCCTGCAACGCCTGCGCGCCGATACCGAGGCCCGGATCGACCGCAAGCTGGCACCGGACGCCTTTGCGGGGCGGCTGGTGCGGCAAGGTTCGGGCCTGCTCTCGGACCTGATCGGCCACCACCAGATCGAGGATGACGCCTATTTTCCGAAACTGGCGCGGCTGGAACCACGCATCGCGCGCGGGTTCGAGATGCTGGATGCCGACCACCATGCGCTGCACGATCTGATCGACCGCTTTGCCAAGGGTGCCAATGCGGCGCTGCAAGCCAAAGACGAGGCGGCGGGGCGGGAAAAGACCGCGCGCTTCCTGACCGATCTGAAGGATTTCGACCGCCTGCTGGCCCGCCATCTGGACGACGAGGAAGATCTGGTGCTGCCTGTCGTGCTGAAGCATCGGGTCGGGTGAACTGGCCGCCATTTGCGCGTTTCATGGAACGCGTCTACCGGCGAGAGGCGGCGCTGCCGCGTCTCGACTGAAAGGGCGTGCGGCGGAACGCCGCTGCGGCTGATACGCCGGTGTCAGACGCCGAGGCACCAGCGCATGACCGCCTTTTGCGCGTGTAGCCGGTTTTCCGCCTCGTCGAATACGACCGAGTGAGGGCCGTCCATCACCGCGCTCGTCGCCTCGTCGTTGCGGTGCGCGGGCAGGCAGTGCATGAAAAGCGCGTCAGGTTTGGCGCGCGACATCAGGGCTTCGTTCACCTGGTAGGGGCGCAGCTGGTTGTGACGGCGTTCCTTGGCGCTTTCGGGATCGTGCATCGAGACCCAGGTGTCGGTGACGACAAGATCGGCGCCCTCGACGGCGGCGAAGGGGTCGCGCTGGATGGTGACCCGAGAGCCTTTGGCGCGGGCGAAGGCGATGAATTTGTCTTCCGGGTCCAGCGTTTCGGGGCCGGTGAAGGTGAAATCGAAGCCGAACTGCCCGGCGGCGTGCAGGAACGAGGCGCAGACGTTGTTGCCGTCACCGGCCCAGACCACCTTCTTGCCCGCGATCGGGCCGCGGTGTTCTTCGTAGGTCATCACGTCGGCCATGATCTGGCAGGGATGGGTGCGGTTCGTCAGGCCGTTGATCACGGGGACGGTCGCGTGTTCGGCCATCTCGAGGAGCGTCGCTTCCTCGAAGGTGCGGATCATGATGAGGTCGACATAGCGCGACAGGACGCGGGCAGTGTCGGCGATGGTCTCGCCGTGGCCAAGCTGCATTTCCTTGCCCGAAAGCACCATCGTCTCGCCGCCCATCTGGCGGACGCCGACGTCAAAGCTGACGCGGGTGCGGGTCGAGGGTTTTTCGAAGATCAGCGCGACCATATGGCCTTTCAGCGGCTGGTCATCGTCTTTCATGCCCTTGGGGCGGCCGTTGCGGGCGGCTTTCATCGCGTGGGCAGAGTTGATCATGCCCCGCAATTCGGTGGCTTCGGTGGTGTGGATGTCGAGAAAGTGTTTCATGCGCTGTGCTCTTTGACGAAGGGCGGGGGGTTTCACACCCCCCGCACCCCACGTGGGATATTTGGAGAAGAGGAAGCCTGAAGCGGGGCCATCAGATGGTGCTCGAGACGGCGCTTGCGGCGCGGTCCAGGCGGGCGAGGGCTTCGGTGATGTCGGCCTCGGTGATGTTGAGGGCGGGGAGAAGGCGCAGGACGTTGTCGGCGGCGGCGACGGTCAGAACGCCCGCGGCGTAGCCGGCCTTGACCACCTCGGTGTTGGCCGCCTTGCATTTCAGGCCCAGCATCAAGCCCTGGCCGCGGACCGCCTCGAATACCTTGGGGTGGCGGGCGACGAGCGATTCGAGGCCCTGGCGGAAAAGGGCCGCCTTGCGGCTGACATCGGCCAGGAAAGCATCGTCACCCACGATGTCGAGGACCGCGGCGCCTACGGCGCAGGCGAGGGGGTTGCCACCGTAGGTGGAGCCGTGGCTGCCCGCCGTCATGCCAGCAGCGGCGCGTTCGGTGGCGAGGACCGCGCCGAGGGGAAAGCCGCCGCCGATGCCTTTGGCGACCATCATGATGTCCGGCGTCACCCCCGCCCATTCATGCGCGAATAGCTTGCCGGTGCGGCCCATCCCGCATTGCACCTCGTCGAAGATCAGCAGCGTGCCGGTGCTGTCGCAAAGGTCACGCAGGCCCTTCAGGCACTGGTCGGGCACCACGCGGATGCCGCCTTCGCCCTGAATGGGTTCGATGATCACGGCGCAGGTCCTGTCGGTGATCGCGGCGCGGATCGCGTCGTGATCTTCGGTCGAGGTGGGCCATTTGAGCTGGCGGAAGCCGGGCATCAGTGGGCCGTAGCCCTTGACCATCTTTTCCGACCCGGCGGCCGCGATGGCGGCGGTGGAGCGGCCGTGGAAGGCGCCCTCGAAGGACAGGAACTCAATCCGTTCGGGGTGGCCGGCCTCGTAATGGAACTTGCGGGCCATCTTGATGGCAAGCTCGGCGGTTTCGGTGCCGGAATTGGTGAAGAACACGGTGTCGGCGAAAGTGCGGTCGACCAGCATCTGAGCCAGGTGTTCCTGTTCGGGGATGCGGTAGACGTTCGAGACGTGCCAGAGCTTTTGCGCCTGATCGGTCAGCGCTTTGACCAGAGCGGGGTGGGCATGGCCGAGCGCGTTGACCGCGATGCCGCCGCCGAGATCGAGGTAGCGCGTGCCATCCTCGGCCAGAAGCCAGGAGCCGGTGCCGGACACGAAGGCCAAGGGCGCGCGATTGTAGGTGGGCAGGACGGCGGGGATCATGTGAGGGGCCCTTCGGAATGAAGGCCTAAGCCCTAAAGGCAGGCCATGCGGGGTGTCAACGGGGCGAGATGGGGTGCCCCGGACCAAGGGGGCAGGCGAAAGCGGTCGCTCAGGAGCGTCGGCGTCGCTGGAAGGGGGCGGCCCGCAGGGTCATGCCCGAAGAGGTAATCGAGGGGTGGGCCAAAGGAAAGAGGGAAAATCGGGGGCGGCTGGCGGGGGCGCGGCTGCCGGCTCGCGGTGCAGCCGCGATGGACAAGGGCGCATCGCGGCGGGTGGGAGTTGCGCGCCTGCGCCGGGTGATCGGCGGTGTTGCCCAAGGTCCTGGACGGATGCCGTGGTTGCAAGAGGCGGGCAACGTGGGGCGGCGACAGGACGTGTCTTCGCGCCCTGACCCGATGCCCCGCTTGATCTTCCGGCCGCCGCCTTGTATCCCACGCCGTCGCGGTTACAATGCCGCCTACACGAATTTCCTTTGCCGCCAACCGGAGAGCTACGCATGTCCTGGACCGACGAGCGCGTCGAGACGCTTAAGCGCATGTGGGGCGAAGGCCAATCGGCCAGCCAGATCGCCAAGGAACTGGGCGGCGTCACCCGCAATGCCGTGATCGGCAAGGTGCACCGGCTTGGCCTGTCGAACCGCGTCGGCGGCAAGGATGAAGAGGAGGAGGCGCCGGTCGCCGCCGCCCCCGCTGCCCCTGCCCGACCCGAACCCGCAGCGCCGCGCGCCGAACCGCGCCCTGCCGCAGACCCCGCCCCGCGCCCGGCTGCGGCTCCTGCGTCGGCGACGAACGTAACTCCGCTGCCTGTGCGCAAGGCGATCATCCCCGCAGGCCAGCCGCTGCCGCCGCAGCCTTCGCTGAACGAGATCAGCCCCGAGGCGCTTGCATCGGTGCGCGAGGTGGAAAAGCGCGCAAAGAAGCTGACCCTGATGGAACTGACCGAACGCACCTGCAAATGGCCGATCGGCGACCCCGCGACCGAGGATTTCTGGTTCTGCGGCCTGCCCTCGCTGCCGGGCAAGCCGTATTGCGAGGCCCATGTTGGCGTGGCTTTCCAGCCGATGAGCGCACGGCGCGATCGTCGCCGCTGAGCGCCGGCAGGGCTTTGGCCGTGGGCGCAGGGTGGGTTTGAGGCAAACGGCGTCTTCGTTTCCAAGTTTGGGCGTACTTTCGCCAAAGTCTTGGTGATTGTTGCGAAAAATCGCAATAATCCGGAGACGGTCTTTGACCCTTGTAGCCAGTGCAGACCAGCCGACCCGCAGCGGGCTTCTTGTGCCGGTGCTGTTTACCGTGACGATCTTTACCAGCGCGCTGCTGCTGTTCTTTGTTCAGCCGCTGTTCACCCGGCTTGTGCTGCCACAGATCGGCGGGGCCACGTCGGTCTGGACCACGGCGATGCTGTTCTTCCAGACGGTTCTGATCGGCGGCTATGTCTATGCCCATGTGCTGGCGCGGCATGTTCCGGTGCGCTGGCAGATTGCCATTCACCTTGGGCTTTTGCTGGCTGCGCTGCTGTTTCTTCCGCTTGCGGTGCCAGAGGGCTGGGCGTTTGACCCGGATCGCGCGGTGGTCAGCCAGACGCTGTGGCTTTACGCGCTGGGCGTCGGGCTGCCGTTTGCCGTGCTGTCGGCCAATGCGCCGCTGATCCAGTCGTGGTATCGGCTGAGCGGCGGGCCACATGCGAACGACCCGTATTTCCTGTATTCAGCCAGCAACCTTGGGTCACTGGTGGCGCTGCTGGCGTTCCCTTTGGTGGCCGAGCCGCTGTTGGGGCTGACCTCGATCTCGCTTGGCTGGTCGGTGGGGTTTGTGGCGCTGGGCGGGTTGTTGCTGGCATCGGGCCTGATGGCACGGGGCCGACTCGAGCTTGCCGCGTCGGACACGCGCGACGTTGCTCCGCCACGCGTTGGAACGCTTGCGTTCTGGGCGTTTCTGGCCTTCGTGCCGTCGTCGCTGATGCTGGGTGTGACGTCGAAGATCAGCATGGACGCAGGGTCGTTCCCACTGGTCTGGGTGCTGCCGCTGTCGCTGTACCTGCTGACCTTCGTGCTGGTGTTTTCAACCCGTTCGGTGCTTACCGCGCCGCGTCTGGCGCTGGCCATTCCGGTGGTCGTGGCGCTGCTGGTGTTCCTGAACTTCCGGGCCACCAACACGATGGCCGGATTCGGCGCGCTGCTGGCGGCGTTCTTCATCGTCAGTCTTTATGCCCACCGGCGCCTGTTCGAGGCCCGGCCCGATGCGCGGCATCTGACGGTCTTTTACATCACCATGTCGGTCGGGGGGGCGCTGGGCGGCATCTTCAACTCGATCGTGGCACCTTTGGTGTTCAGCCGGCTGGACGAGTTGACCATCACCATCGCCCTGTCGGCGGCGCTGATGATCGGCGCGGTGCCGGCGAATGTGCCACGCCAGATCGCGCTGGGGCTGGCGGCAGTGGTCGCCGTGTTCGCGCCGATGGTGGCGAACAGCTGGTTCGGGCTTTTTGCCGGCGTCGACGGGCGGATGGCGGTGACCGCGCTGATCCTGCTGATGGTGCTGGGTGTGTTTTATCGACGGCCCTTTGCCGGCACGGTCACGGTGGCGGCATTTCTGGCGATCTGGGGGCAGTTGTCGCAGGAAAACACCGTCTACCAGACCCGCAGCTTCTTTGGCCCGCATCAGATCAAGGACCATGACGGGATGCGGCTTTATTCCAACGGCAGCACAGTGCATGGCGCGCAATGGCTGAGCGATTTCGAAGGCCGGCCGCGCCCGCTGTTCTACTATCACAGCGGCGGCCCGATGGCAGAGATCCTGCTGTCGGACACCGGGAGAGCGGCGCGCACCGTGGGCATTGTCGGCCTTGGGATCGGGTCGATGGCCTGCTATGCCCGCCCCGGCCAAAGCTGGCATTTCTACGAGATCGACAAGACCGTGGCCGACATCGCGCTGAACCCCGATCTGTTCAGCTTCATGTCCGAATGCGGCCGCGATGCGCAGGTTCACCTTGGCGACGCGCGCATTGTGCTGCAGCGGCAGATCGATCTGGCCTACGACGTTCTGGTGATCGACGCATACAGTTCGGATGCGGTGCCGGTACACCTTGCCACACTGGAGGCGTTGGAGCTGTACCGCGAGCGGTTGTCGGAAAACGGGCTCTTGGTGTTCCACATCTCGAACCGGTTCTATGACCTGTCGCGCCCGCATGCGGCTGCCATTGCCGCGCTTGGACTGGAAGCGCGGATCAAGGTCCACAGCCCTGGTGCGGCGGAAATTGCCGATGGCGACACGCCGTCGGTGGTGGTCGCGATGGCGCGGACGCGCGCGGCCCTGGGCAAGATCGCGGACGACCCGTCATGGCAGGCCCTGCCAGCAGCGGACCGTGCGCCGTGGACGGATGACCACGCCGATCTGTTGTCGGCCCTGCGGTAGGGCTGCAACGGCGCGTCAGTCGTTGTTCAGGATACCTTCGAGGATGCGCCGGGTTTCATCGGCCAGCGCGTCCTCTGCGCCGCGACGGGCAGTATCCTCAAGGCTTTCGCCGGGGGCCGGTTCGACGCCCAATTCTTCGCGGAGTTTTTCTTCAAGCGCGGCCTTTGCCTCGGCCTCGGCCGCCTTGGCGGCTTCGGATGCGCGCTCTGCCAGAGCGCGCGCCTCGGCCTCCATCTTTTCGCGGGCGATGCTTTCCAGATCGAGCCGGAATTTCGGCGCAGCCCAGGTGCCGGTAATCAGCAAGGGAACCATCACGCCGCCGGTACCGTCAGCCTCGGCCAGCGCGGTCGGGCGCAGGCGGTAATCCAGCGTGCGGGCGCCGATGCCCACCTCACCCGCGCCGGTTGCGGTGACGTAGGGCGACACGAAGCGCAGGTCGGTGTTGGTCAGCACACCTTCGGCGATGCCGAAGGTGCCGGCCACGCCGTCGAACACCGTGGTCTGCCCTTCGCCGACATAGCTTGCGTCCAGCGTGCGCAACATGCCCCCGATGTCGAGACCGCGCAATTCGCCTTGCCCCATCTCGACCACGCCCTGCCCTTTCAGGCTGTGCATGATCGCGTCGACCGAATTGCCGACGCCAAGGAATTGCAGTTCCAGATCGCCGGTCCCGATCAGACGGTCGTAGCGGGCAAGGTCGGCAAGCAGGGGCTGCATCGCCAGCCCGGCGAAGGTCAGCTTGCCGCCGACCGACAGCCCGCCACGGCCGTTCATCACGAATTCGCCGGTGACCTGCCCGCCATATGCGGCCATTTCGCGGATGTCGAACACGGCGCGCGCGCGGTCCACCGTCAGCCGCAGGCCGGTTGGCCCGACCTTGACCCGCCCGAGGTCGACCGACGGGGCAACCAGCGCCACCGCCACGTCCAGGGTGCCAAGGCCGGACACGTCGATTTCTTCCTTGGGCCAGCTGTCCGGCCCGCCTGCGGCATCGCCCGAGCCTTCCGACGTGCCAGCCTGCCCGAACACCAGCGGCCCGGCCTTCAGTTGCGCCGACAGTTTCGGGCGCGCCTCGCCGGGGGCGAGGTCGGCATCGCCGGTCAGGGTGTTGCCGTCAGCCGTGATCGTCGCCTCGCGCAGGAAAAGCGCGCCATCCTCGGCCACGGTCAGTTGCCCCGCGATGCGCAGGGCTTCGGCGCCGAGGCCGTGGGGCAGGCTTGGCTTGGCCATGCCCGCAAGCGCCGCCACAGCCGCGGTGTCGGGCAGGTCCGCCACCAGCGCGCCCTCGGCGACGAAGGGCTGCGCGGCAATCCGTCCGTCGAAGGTCAGCGTCGATCCGCCTGCGGTCAGGTTGGCCTGAAACGGCACCACCCGGCCTTCGGTCAGCGCGGAGTAGATGCCCGCCGTAGCCTTGAGCGCGACCGCCTGCCCGCCTGATGTCGCCGTGCCGGTCAGCGTGACCGGACCGGCGAATTCAGGGATCGCCACTTCGGCCTGCACGGCGTCGAGGGCGATGCGACGGCCTGCGGCATGGTCGATGAACAGGAACGACCCGTCGCGGATCAGGCCACGGTCAAGGCTGTAGGGCTGCCCGACACCCGGCGTCTCGGCGCTGACGGTGCCGCCCGCCGTGCCGCCGAAAACCCAGTTCTCCTCGCCTTCCGCCGACCGCTCAAGGATCAGCGCGGGTTTGACCGCCTCGATCCCGAGGATGCGGACCTCGCCGCCGATCAGCGCCGACAGGTTGATCTCGACGGTGAGCGCCTCGGCGGTCAGCATCGGCCCTTCCTTGGACCAGGGTGCATTGGCGATGGTGACCGGACCGGTCTTGACCCCAAGGTTGGGCCATATGGTTGGCCTGACAGCGCCGGTGATTTCCAGTTTGCGGCCCGTCAGGCTTTCAAACCTTGCCGCAGCCGCCGCCGCCACCCTGTCGGAGGGCACCAGCGCCAGCATCCCAGCCGCCAGCAGCGCAAGAACCGCCAGCCCCAGCCCGACGCGGATGATCCAGCGCATCCATCCCCCCAAGAGAAACCTGAGCCGAAAACATGGCCTTGCACGGTGAGTCTATGCGCAGCCCTGCACCCCGGCAAGGTCGCGTTTCCCGCCACGCATCAAATGGCCGAGATCGCCGCGCGGTCGCAAACCCACATGCCAGAAGAGATTGGCTGGGTACCTGATTCTCCCCCCGGTGGATCGAAAAAATGCATTTCGAATTTTCTGTAACCGCAACAATTGCAGCAGTCTGTCCACATTCACCCCAGACGGGAAAAAGACCCTTGTATAAAAGGACAGGTCGGAAAAGTCCCTTTTGGCACCCCTTCCAGCACGCGCTATAGCTGTGTCCGGGGGCTCGCACAGCCCGTAACAAGTGAATGGTTCAATGCAAAACGTTCGTAAATTTCCAGTGTCGCATCCAGAAGTATTGTCGGATGTAGTATTTGTGCAGCCGGGCGCCGCGACGCGCCGCTCGGTTGACCGGAGCCCCCGCACTCTTGCCGCCACCGCCGTTCCTGCCGAGCTGCCGTGGCTGGAAATCCTGTTTCTGGTCGGCTGTCTGATGATGCTTCTTGTGGTCGCCACACTGTCGCGGCCCGCACAGTTCAGCATGCTCGAGACCGACCTTTCGGGCCTGCACACCCCGGCATCCATTGTTACCGCCATTCCCTGAGACCTGCAGATTGCCGCCAGACTGCCACCCTTTTCTTGTTTGAAGACCCTGCTGTTTGCTGCCAAATCAATTTTTATCAAGACCTTGGCCGTGTCATCAGTGCTGATGACACGGCCACTTAACATGCGGCCTGCGTTCCGTTATATCCCGCCAATGTCTGAAAATCCGCCGCTCCTTCGCCCCGACCTTGCCCGCTCGCTGATCCCCGACACGCGTCGTGCCGGGCAGCCGACGATCGGCATGGTGTCGCTTGGTTGCCCCAAGGCTTTGGTCGACAGTGAACGCATCCTGACGCGGCTGAGGGCCGAGGGATATGCGATCAGCCCCGACTACAAGGGGGCGGATGCGGTGATCGTGAACACCTGCGGGTTTCTTGACAGCGCCAAGGCGGAAAGCCTTGAGGCGATCGGCGAGGCTTTGGTGGAAAACGGGCGGGTGATCGTGACGGGCTGCCTTGGGGCCGAGCCTGATTACATCACCGGCGCGCATCCTCGTGTGCTGGCAGTGACCGGCCCGCACCAGTACGAGGCGGTGCTGGATGCCGTCCATGCCGCCGTGCCGCCCGCGCCCGACCCGTTCATCGACCTGCTGCCCGCCACCGGGGTCAGCCTGACGCCGCGGCATTACAGCTATTTGAAGATTTCCGAGGGCTGCAACCACGCCTGCAAGTTCTGCATCATCCCCGACATGCGCGGGAAATTGGTCAGCCGCCCGGCGCACGCCATTGTGCGGGAGGCGGAACGGTTGGTTGCCGCCGGCGTGAAGGAACTTCTGGTGATCAGCCAGGACACCTCGGCCTACGGCGTGGACCTGAAACACGCCGAGGCGAAGGGTCACCGCGCCCATATCACCGATCTGGCGCGCGATCTGGGGTCGCTGGGGGCCTGGGTGCGGCTGCATTACGTCTATCCCTATCCGCATGTCAGGAACCTGATCCCCTTGATGGCCGAAGGCCTGGTGCTGCCCTACCTCGACATCCCGTTCCAGCACGCCCACCCCGATACGCTGCGCCGCATGGCCCGCCCGGCGGCGGCGGCGAAAACGCTGGATGAAATTGCCGCTTGGCGCGCCATTGCCCCTGACCTGACGCTGCGGTCGACCTTCATCGTCGGGTATCCCGGAGAGACGGAGGCTGAGTTCCAGACGTTGCTCGATTGGCTGGACGAAGCGCAACTGGACCGGGTCGGCTGTTTTCAATACGAAAACGTCGCTGGCGCCCGGTCGAACGCCCTGCCCGATCATGTGCCGGCCGAGGTGAAGCAAGACCGCTGGGACCGCTTCATGGCGAAATCGCAGGCGATTTCGGAGGCGAAGCTGGCGGCGAAACTGGGGCGGCAAATCGACGTGATCGTCGACGAGATCGACTCTGATGGTGCCACCTGCCGCACCAAGGCAGATGCGCCGGAAATCGACGGCAACCTTTTCATCGACGAGGGCTTCGAGGGGCTGGCGCCGGGCGACATCGTCCGGGTCGAGGTCGAGGAAACCGGCGAATACGATCTGTGGGGCCGGCGCGTCTGAGGGCGCTGTCCGTCACATTCGAAAATCTGATCTGAGGGATTCGCGTGAGCGGCACCGCGTGGTAGACTCTGCGTCGCGGGGGTCACATCCGCAGCAAATCAGGGACAGACACCATGAATATCTCGCGCTCGTTCCTAGTAATCGGTTCGCTCTATCTTCTCGTCGGCATCAGTCTGGGCAGTTACATGGGCGGGTCCGGCGACCACACGCTTGCGCCGGTCCATGCCCATATCAACCTTCTCGGCTTCACGCTGATGACGGTTTTCGGACTGGCCTACCGGGTGATTCCCGGCCTTGCCGACGGTATGCTGGCCAAGGCGCATTTCTGGCTGCACCAGATCGGCGCGCTTGTGCTGCTGATCGGGCTTTTCCTGATGATGTCAGGTCAGGTGGCCGAGGAAACCATCGGCCCGATGTTCCCAGTGGCCGAGCTTGCCGTGCTGCTTGGCGCAGTTCTGTGGGCGGTTAACCTGTTCCGCACCGTGCGTTGACATGCGCGCCCGGTCCCAAGGGCCGGGCGACCTAGCCGACCAGCACCACCACCCACGCCAGGCCCGCCGCAAGGGCCGCCAGAGCGACGCCGGCAGAGCCGCAATCCTTGGCCTTTTTCGCCTTGGGGTGGGTGTCGGTGGAGATGTAGTCGACCACCTCTTCGATCGCGGTGTTCAGAAGTTCGGCCGCCAGCACCAGAAGGCCCAGCGCAAGGATCAACGCCCGTTCGCCCGGCGCAAGGTCCAGCCAGAAGGCAAGCGCGGCAGAGGCTGCGTTGACCAGTGTCCATTGCCGCAGCGTCTTTTCGCTGGCCCAGGCCGCGCGCCAGCCTGCCACCGACCAGATCACGGTATTGGCAAAGCGCCGCGCCTCGGCGCGCAACAGTGCTTGCATCGACTGCCCCCTCTGGCATCCCCGAAGGCAAAGGTTAGCCGCCGGTGCGCGTTGCGTCGACCCCGGCTTCGGCCAGCCCGGCCCTGACAGCGGTGACGATATGGGCAAAGCGGTCGCCACCAAGCTGCACGCCGCCATACCAGCGCGCCACCACGACAACCTGATCGACCAACCCCGCGCGTTCGACCATCCGCAGGATCAGCGCGCCGGCGCCCGCCTCGCCGTCGTCGGCCTTGAGCGGGCCGTCGTCCGACAGCACCGCGGCCCAGCTGAGATGCGTGGCCTTGGCGTATTTGCGGATACGGCGGAGGTCGGCCAGGAACGCGGCAATCCCGGCCCTGCCCTTGACTGGGCCGACCGCGACACCATAGCGCGACCCCCGGTCGCGTAGCACATCGTCGATGCGGATCATTTCCGGCTGCCCCCTAGACGGCCGGTCTAGCCGAAACCGCCACCTGCCGCCATCAGCCGCGGAGCGACTCGATTTCGGGTTTGTTCGGACAGAACTCGGGCATCCTGTCCGCCTGCCCCGATGTTGCAAGCCAGCGGTCGCAAGCCTCGCCCGCCGTGCAGGCCGCACAACGTTCGATGATCTGGGCCAGTTCGCTGCGCCGGAGCCAGCCTTCGACCACCGCTTGCGACAGGTTCACGCCGCTGACCCGCGCCATGCCGCGCGTCAGCCACCAGGCGCGCGGAGTTTCAGGATATCCGATCATTTCCAGCCTCATCCTTTCGTCCCTGCCGCACCGGACATTGACGAAAGAATGCGGCCGGGGGGCCGAGCCGTGCCTTGACCCAGATCAAGTGCCGGTCATGCGCCGAACGGTTGCACGGACCACCGCCTTGCGTTCGGAGTTTGGGGGATGGCTGCCAAGGAATTTGTCACCGGGATCGGGTAGCCGGTCGAAGAACGCCGAGCCGAGCACCGGATCAAAGCCCGCGATCAGGGCAATTTCGGCGCCGAGCGCGTCGGCCTCAAGCTCGAAGTTCTTGGAATAGCTGCGGGCCGCCACCTCGGCGCCCATGTCCTGCGCGGCGCGAACCTCGTCGGCGGAAAGCCCGCTTGCCTGTGCCAGAACCCCTGCAAGCATCGCGCCCGACATCGCCTGATCGGCGCGTTTGGGGATGTGGCCGGCAATGTGATGTGCGGCCTCGTGCCCCATGACAAAGGCCAATTCGTCGGCGTTACGGGCATCGGCGATCAGCGCAAGGGTGAAGCCGACGATGGGTCGGCCGCGCTGATCGACGGTCTGGAAGGCGTTCGGCGGCATACCGGGGCGGTCATCGACGACGATGCGGAAATCGCAGTTCGGCACCACGCCACGCGCGCGGCACTGCGCCTCGGCCACCGGTTCCACAAGGTCCACGACCTGCAGGAAGGTTTCGGCGGCGGCGCGCGGGGTCTGCCGGTCGCCGGTCATGAGCGGAGGTTCGGCGGGGGCCGGAAGCGGCGGCATCGTCGTCACGCAGCCAGACAGCAGAAGTGCCCCCAAGGCAAGGAAAGCGGCGCGCATCAAACCCCCTGACAGTCAGACCCCTGACGCCCTACCCTAGCAAATCCGCCAGCCGCCGAAAGCCTGCCTCACGCAGGTGTCAGCGGCGCTTGCTCCGCAGCGGTGTCGCGCGTAACCTTCGCCCATGTTCACCATCGAGCACGAGTTCGACGCCACCGTGATCACCCTTGTCGACGAGGGGGGCGACCTGCCGCTGCAGGAAGATGTGATTATCAACGCCTTCGAGGATTGCGTCACCATCGACCAGCTTGATCCGCGCACGGACACAGCCATGCGCATTACCCTGTCGCTGGCGCAGATCCGCGACCTTGCAGCCGCGCTGGACCTGCCCGAAGGCAGCTACCGCATCAGTCGCGCGCCTGAATGACGCTTCAAGGACAATCCAGATGACCACCGGTTTCTATTCTGACGAGCGGTGTTTCTGGCATGGCGGCGGCAACTATGCCTTCACTTTGCCGGTGGGCGGGCTGGTGCAGCCCTTGGTAGGAGGCTTGCCGGAGAACCCGGAAACCAAGCGGCGGCTGTTGAACCTGGTCAATGTGACGGGGCTTGCCGACCACCTGTCGATGCGCAGGGGCACCCCCGCGACGTGGGAGGAGATCGCCCGCGTTCACCCGCAATCCTACCTTGAGGCGTTCAAGACGATGTCCGACGAAGGCGGCGGCGAGCTTGGCCTGCGCACGCCCTTTGGCCGGGGCGGTTTCGAGATCGCGGGGGTTTCGGCGGGCCTTGCGCGCAGTGCGCTGACCGATGTGCTGACTGGTGCCGCGCGGAACGCCTATGCCCTGTCGCGCCCGCCGGGGCATCATTGCCTGCCCGACTGGCCAAACGGGTTTTGCCTGCTGAACAATATCGGCATCGCCATCCGATCGGTGCAGGTTGCAGGTCTGGCCCGCCGCGTGGCGGTGGTGGACTGGGACGTGCATCATGGCAACGGCACCGAAGCGGTGTTTTGGGAGGACCCCGATGTCCTTGCACTGTCGCTGCATCAGGACCGCAACTATCCGATGAACACTGGCGGCGTGGAGGCAAAGGGCGCTGGCGCGGGCCTTGGCACCAACATCAACGTGCCGCTGCCGCCCGGCACCGGTCATGTAGGCTACCTGCACGCGGTGGAGCGGATCGTGGTGCCGGCGCTGCATCGCTTCAAGCCAGATGTCATCATCGTGGCCTGCGGTTTCGATGCGGCGGCGGTCGATCCGCTTGGCCGGATGCTGGCCACCGCCGAAACCTTCCGCGCGATGACAAAAGCAATGATGCAGGCGGCGGACGCACTGTGTGGCGGGCGGCTGGCTCTGGTGCACGAGGGCGGCTATTCCGAGGTCTACGTCCCCTTCTGCGGCCATGCCGTGCTTGAGGAATTGTCGGGTGCGCCGGTTCACGCCCCCGACCCCTTGGGTGACACCCTTGCCAAGCGCCAGCCCGACGCGCGGTTTGACCGTTTCGTGTCGGGGTGGATCGACGAGGTCGCAAGCGAACACGGGCTATGACGCGGCGCAGGCTGGAACTTGGCCGCGCCTGCCCTTAGGGTCGCGCCAGACCCATCGGAGTGTTTCATGCCCGCCCGCAACCAGCCTGCCCTCGATTTCCTGCTGACGCGCCGGTCCCGCCCGGCCAAACTTTTCACCGCGCCAGTCCCCTCGCGCGTCGAGTTGGAGGAGATCATTACCGCCGCCTTGCGCGTGCCGGATCATAGCAAGCTGGAACCGTGGCGGCTGATCGTGGTGGAAAAGCCGGCTTTCGCACGGCTGGCAGGTCTGGCCGAGGCGCGGGCGCTGGCTTTGGGCGGTGACGTCGAAAAGATCGCCAAGGGGCGCGGGCAGTATGATCTTGGGCAATTGGCGGTGGTGGTGATTTCGTCGCCCAAGGCGGCCGAGAAGGTGCCGGTGGCCGAACAAGTGCTGTCGGCGGGGGCTGTCTGCCTTGGGCTGGTCAATGCAGCCACGGCGGCTGGCTGGGGGGCCTGCTGGCTGACCGGCTGGCCCGCGCACGACCCGGTGTTCGTGGCAGAAGCCTTCGGGTGCGCGCCCCATGAATCGGTCGCGGGAATTGTCCACATCGCGACGCCCCCCGCCGACGCACTAGATCGGCCCCGTCCGGATCTTGCCCGCATCGTTACCTGGATGAACGCATGATCCTTGGCGATTTTCTGAAGGCGCTTGGGCAGCTTGGCGACCCGCGGTTCCGGCGGGTGACGCTGATCGGCGTGGCTCTGGCCTTGGCCTTGTTGGCGGCGATCTATGCGGTGTTCGTGTTGGGCATCGAATACCTTACGCCCGAAAGCATTGATCTGCCTTGGATCGGCCCGGTCACCGGGGTCGACACACTGCTGGATGTGACTTCGTTCTTTCTGATGATCGGGCTTTCGGTGTTCCTGATGGTGCCGGTCGCGTCGGCCTTCACGGGCATCTTTCTGGAAGACATTGTGCGGTCGGTCGAAGATCGGCACTACCCTGCCCTGCCGCCTGCCACCGGGGCCAGCATGGGCGACACGCTGCGCGATACGGTCAACTTCCTTGGCCTGATCATCGGGGTCAACGTGCTGGCGCTGTTCATCTATCCGTTCGCAGGCCCGGCCATCCCGCTGGTATTCTGGGCGATCAACGGCTTCCTGCTGGGGCGGGAATATTTCACCCTTGTGGCCCTGCGCCGCATCGGGCGCACCGAGGCCAAGGCGATGCGGCGGCGCAACCGCGCGGCGATCTGGGCCGCGGGCACGCTGATGGCGGCGCCGCTGTCGATCCCTTTCGTCAACCTGATCGTGCCGGTTCTGGGCGTCGCGACCTTCACCCACCTTTTCCACAGGCTCGCAGCGGCCGGACGTTGACCCTGCGGGATCAGCCTTGGGGCGGGGACATCCGGCCGAACCAGTCGAGGTCGTGGATCGTGATCCAACCTGACAGGATGATGCCGCAGATCAGCGCCCAGACCACCGTGGCGATCAGCGTGGTGATCCAGGCCTTGCGCCCGACGATTTCCTGCGCCGGTGCGCCGCGGGGGGTGCCGGGCACTACGCTGTCGATATCGGCCTGCGCGGTTACCCGGACCTGAAGCACGATGAAGAACACCATGAACCAGGTCACGGCGTAGACGACGATGGCAGCGGTAATGGTCATGCCTGCTCCAGTTCCACCAGACAGCCGTTGAAATCCTTCGGGTGCAGGAACAGGACCGGCTTGCCATGCGCGCCGATCTTCGGCTCGCCCGATCCAAGCACCCGCGCGCCCGTGGCCTTCAGATGGTCACGCGCGGCCAGAATGTCATCCACTTCGTAGCAGATGTGATGAATGCCGCCCGCCGGGTTCTTTTCCAGAAACCCCAGGATCGGGGAATTTTCGCCCAAGGGCTGCAGAAGTTCGATCTTGGTGTTCGGCAATTCGATGAAGATCACCGTCACGCCGTGGTCGGGTTCGGGCTGCTGCGCTCCGACCTTGGCGCCCAGCGCGTTACGGTATTGCGCTGCTGCGGCCTCAAGATCGGGCACGGCGATGGCAACGTGGTTCAAGCGACCGATCATGGAATCCTCCCTGAGCCTGCTGCGCGTTATGGGGCTGTCTTGGGGTGGCTACAAGTGGGACGCGTTTACCTCGTCTTAACTCAGATTGCGCAAGCTCACCCCATGTCATGAAAGGAGCCTGCCATGCCCTTCCCGCCCGCGTCACCCGTTTCCCGCCCCGCCGAGGTCGGGTCGCTGCACGGCCTTCAGGGTCTTGTGTTTCTTGCTGTCGAAGACAGCCGCCTTGCCTGCGAGGCGTTGCGCCTGATGTGCCACCGATCCGGAGCGCGCCTGCGCCGGGCCGAGGGTCTGGCGGCAGCGCGGGCGCATCTTTCGGTCTACCGGCCGGATGTGGTGCTGGTTGATCTTGGCCTGCCGGACGGGCGTGGCGAAACCCTGATCCGTGCGCTGACCACGCCGGCGAAACCCGGCCCGCAACCCTTGGTCATCGCGATGAGCGGGGATGCCAGCGCGCGGGATGCAGCGCTCGCCGCCGGGGCGGTGGCGTTTCTGGAAAAGCCGCTGCCGGGGCTGGCGGCGTTTCAGGCAGAGATCCTGGCCCTGCTGCCCGATGGCGGAGCGCGCGCGCCTATTGCCGCCGCGCCCCCCGCCGATCCTGATCCGCTGGCGCTGCGCGACGACCTGGCCCGCGCCGCAGCAGCGTTGGCCGCCGGGGTGGACGCGGACGAACGCGCCTACCTGTCGGGGTTTCTTGCCGGCATTGCCCGCCAGACCGTCGATGCGCCGCTTGGCGCAGCCTCGGCGCAGTTGCGCGAACCCGGCACCGCGACCGAAGGGATGGCGCGCCTGATCCGCGACCGCCTGCTGGCCAGCGAACCGCTTGGCCTGCACGTCTAGGCGGGGTCAGCTCAGGTGAAGCTGAATCCTTCGGGATACTGGTGGAAACCGTCGAAATCGGCTTTGCCCAGCGGCACGCCCGCGGCCCGCAAGGCCGCATAACCCATCGTCAGGTGAAAGAAGAAATTCGGCAGCCCATAGAGATAAAGAAACTCCGTCCCGGTCTGCTCAAGTTCGGCAAACCCCGCGCGGTGGCGGATGATCCGGCTTTCGGCACCCTCGAACTCCGCCGCTTTCATCGACCCGAGGAGCGCCCTCGCCACCGCGAGCCTTGGCCCCAGCGCCTCGGGCAGGTCGGGCACCTCGCGGCCGGCCAAGGGGCAGGTGACGCGCATCGCGAACCCGGCAGCGGTGGCAAACTGCTGGTTGGCGGGAAAGCTGTCGGCGATCCGCGCCTCCATCGCCTCGCGCCCGGCCCGCTCCACCATCCCGGACATCCGGGTGAGGTAGTGGCGGAAGACCGGGACCGAGGCGTCGTACATCAGCTGTCCTTCGGCACGACGCGCAGGTTCAATTCGCGCAGTTGCTTCAAGGTGGGCTCGGAGGGCGCGTTCATCAGCATGTCCTCGGCGCGCTGGTTCATCGGGAACATGATGACCTCGCGGATGTTCGGCTCGTCCGCCAGCAGCATCACGATCCGGTCGATGCCCGCAGCACAGCCCCCGTGCGGCGGCGCGCCGTATTTGAACGCCTTGACCATGCCACCAAAGCGCTTGTCGACCTCGTCGTTCGGATAGCCGGCAAGCTCAAAGGCCTTGTACATGATCTCGGGCTTGTGGTTGCGGATGCCGCCCGAGATGAGTTCATAGCCGTTGCAGGCAAGGTCGTACTGATAGGCGTAGACGGCCAAGGGATCTCCGTTCAGCGCCTCAAGCCCGCCCTGCGGCATGGAAAACGGGTTGTGGCTGAAGTCGATCCCGCCCTCGTCGGTCTTTTCGTACATCGGGAAGTCGACGATCCAGGCGAACTTGAAGCAGTTCTCCTCGGTCAGGCCCAACTCGCGCCCGATCTCGTTGCGCGCGCGCCCCGCGATGGCCTCGAACGTCTCGGGCTTGCCGCCAAGGAAGAAGGCCGCGTCGCCAAGGCCGAGGCCAAGCTGCTGGCGGATGGCTTCAGTGCGTTCGGGGCCGATGTTCTTGGCCAGCGGACCTGCGGCTTCCATGCCCGACCCATCCTCAGCCTCGCGCCAGATGATGTAGCCCATGCCGGGCAATCCTTGCGCTTGGGCAAAGGCGTTCATCCGGTCGGCGAACTTGCGGCTGCCACCCTTCGGTGCCGGGATCGCGCGGATCTCGTTGCCGTCCTGCTCCAGTAGCTTGGCGAAGATCGCAAAGCCCGAGCCGCGGAAATGCTCGCTGACATCCTGCATCCGGATCGGGTTGCGCAGGTCTGGCTTGTCGGAGCCATACCATTTCAGCGCGTCGCGGTAGGCGATGCGGGTCCAGTCGGCGTAAACCTTCTTGCCCGGCGCGAATTCCTCGAAGATGCCCTGAATCACCGGCTGCACGGCGGCGAAAACATCGTCCTGCTCGACAAAGCTCATCTCAATATCAAGCTGGTAGAAGTCGGTCGGGCTGCGGTCGGCGCGGGGGTCTTCGTCCCGGAAACAGGGCGCGATCTGGAAGTAGCGGTCGAAACCGGCAACCATGATCAGCTGCTTGAACTGCTGCGGGGCCTGCGGCAGGGCATAGAACTTGCCCGGATGGAGCCGCGACGGCACCAGAAAGTCGCGCGCGCCTTCGGGGGAGGAGGCGGTGATGATCGGCGTCTGGAACTCGGTAAAGCCCTGGTCCCACATCCGGTTGCGGATCGAGCGCACCACGTTCGAGCGCAGCATCATGTTGCGGTGCAGCTTTTCGCGGCGCAGGTCGAGGAAGCGGTAGGTCAGGCGAGTTTCCTCGGGGTATTCGACGTCGCCGAACACCGGCATCGGCAATTCGTCCGCCGCCCCCAGAACCGTGACGCCGGTCGCGTAGACCTCGATCTCGCCGGTCGGCAGCTTGGGGTTCACGAGGCTCGCGTCGCGTCCCTTCACCCGACCGTCGATCCGCACCACCCATTCGGCGCGCACCTTATCCAGATCGGCAAAGGCCGGGCTGTCACTGTCGGCGATCACCTGCGTGATGCCGTAATGGTCGCGCAGGTCGATGAACAACACGCCGCCGTGGTCGCGCACCCGGTGAACCCAGCCCGAAAGCCGGACCTCTTGGCCCACATGGGCGGTGTTCAACTCGGCACAGGTGTGGCTGCGGTAGGCGTGCATTCTAATTCCCCTTCCGAGGGCTTTGGCAACTTTGGGCCGATACACCTTGCCCGCTCCCCCAAGTCAAGCCCGCGCCCGGTTTCATCTGTCACTAAATATCCCCGCCGGAGGCTTCAGGTGGCAGGCGTAGAAGCCTCCGGCGGGGATATTTGGGGACAGATGAATGTCGCAGGGGAAAGACCTCGCAGGGCGTTGCCGACCCAGAGCCGCACGTGCGGCAGGTCGGCGGCCAAAAGGACCTCCTCGGGGCAGGCTAGTTCGGCGCGCAGGACGCCGGGCAGAAGGCCGGACGTGAGGGGCGGGGTGCGCAGCCCGGCACCGCGATCGAAGAACACCGTGGTGATGGTGCCGTCGCAGACCTCGCAGCGTTCGTTGAGGAAGATCACCTCGTCGAGGTCGTCGGACAGATTGGCGCGGGCGCGGTCGTAGACCTCGCGGCGGGTGGATTTGATGGTCAGCCACGGGTCAGTTGACGACAGGCGCGCCTCGGCCAGACCGACGCGCCAGAGCGGTTTTGCGGGCGGTAGCGCTGCCACTTCGACGCTCACATCGCCCCCTGCCCCGAGCGTCAGCCGAACGCGCGCGGGGTCGTCGGGACTCGTGGCGCCCAGGTCGAGATGCGGCGCGTCCCAGCCCAAGGCTTCCGCGCCGCGCGCCAGCCTTGCCATGTGCAGCGCGAGCCGCGGAAAGCGCGTGCCATCCCAGAGCAACGTCTCGATCAGCCTTACGCCCGTACGGCCGCCTTCACGAAGCGCGCTTTCCACAACGCCTCCTCCCATTCACCCTCGGCGGTGGAGCCGTGCACCACCCCGCCGCCCACGTTCATCACGATATCCTGCCCGGTGATCGACAGGGTGCGGATCGCGACCGAGAAATCCGCGCGTCCGTCCGGCGCCATCCAGCCGATCGCGCCGCAATAGACGCCGCGTGGCGCGGGTTCCACCTCGCGGATGATCTGCATCGCCCGGATCTTAGGGGCGCCGCTCACCGACCCGCAGGGAAACAGGGCCGCCATCAGCGCGGGCAGGCTGGCGGGCTCTGCCAATTCCCCTTCGATGGTCGAGGTCATCTGGTGGACGGTCGAGTATTTCTCCATCGCGAAAAGCGCCGGCACCGTGACCGAGCCCACCTTCGCCAGACGCGAGATGTCGTTGCGCAGAAGGTCCACGATCATCAGGTTCTCGGCGCGATCCTTGACCGATGCCTGCAACGCCGCCGCAATCGCCGCATCGCGTGCCGGGTCGGCATCGCGGGGGGCGGTGCCTTTCATCGGGCGGGTGACGATCCGCCCCCCCGGCTCCAGCCGGAAGAACAACTCGGGCGAGCGGGAAACGATCACCGGTCCCTGCCCAAGATCAACATAGGCGCCGTGGCCGACCGCCCCGGTGCGCCGCAGCGCGCCGTATAGCCCTTTGGCGCTGCCCGACAGCAGCCGCGCGGTCATCGGGAAGGTCAAGTTCACCTGATAGCAGTCGCCCGCCGCGATATAGGCCAGCACCCGCGCCATCGCCGCATCGTAGCGCGGCCGCGACACTACCGGCTGCGGCGGCGTGATCCAGCTTGCCTTTCCTGCGTCGGAAGCTTCGGCAAGAAAGCCGTCCGCCTCTACCGGGCCGTCGAACACGCCCAGCAGCAGCAGTGGCCCCTGCCGCCGTCGGGGCATCAGAGCGCCAAGCTTCGGTTCCAGCGCATACCCAGCCTCATAGGCAACATAGCCGGCAACCCAGGCCCCCGCCGCCCGTGCGCGTTCTGCCCGTGCCAGAGCCCGCATCACCTCGGATGCGCGGCCCGCGCCGATCACCTCGCGCGGCTGGCGAAATAGCACCGGCTCGCCCGAAGGCCCATGTTCTACCAGGATCACCGCGCGCCCCATCCTCACCTATCCCGAGATAGGCCGATCCGCCGTGCCGCGCCAGCCGTTCCGGCCCGTTTCCGCATCGGAAAACGACAGCGCGCCGCGATGCCGCAGCGGCTGCAACTTCCACCCTTGCGCCCCGGCCCGCCCTCGCTATAACCCGCGAAGTTTTGCGCTATAGGTGGGGGCCAGCATGCCGAAGCGGACCGATATCAAGTCGATCATGATCATCGGCGCGGGGCCCATCGTCATCGGGCAGGCCTGCGAGTTCGACTACTCGGGCGCGCAAGCCTGCAAGGCGCTGCGGGAGGAAGGGTACCGGGTCATTCTGGTGAACTCCAATCCGGCCACCATCATGACCGATCCGGGGCTGGCGGACGCCACCTACATCGAGCCGATCACGCCGGAAGTTGTCGCAAAGATCATCGAAAAGGAACGCCCCGACGCGATCCTGCCGACGATGGGCGGGCAGACCGGCCTGAATACCGCGCTGGCACTGGCCGACATGGGCGTGTTGGAAAAGTTCAATGTGGAGCTGATCGGGGCCAAGCGCGAAGCCATCGAAATGGCAGAAGATCGCAAGTTGTTCCGCGAGGCGATGGACCGGATCGGGCTGGAAAACCCGAAGGCGACGATCATCGCGGCACCCAAGCTGCCATCGGGCAAGTATGACATCGCCGCCGGTGTCGCAGAGGCCGTGGCTGCCATCGAATACGTCGGCCTTCCGGCGATCATCCGCCCCGCCTTCACGCTTGGCGGCACCGGCGGCGGGGTTGCCTACAACCGCGATGACTATGAGGCCATCGTGCGGTCCGGGCTGGAGGCCTCGCCCGTGGCGCAGGTGCTGGTCGACGAATCCCTCCTCGGCTGGAAGGAATTCGAGATGGAGGTGGTGCGCGACACCGCCGACAACGCGATCATCGTCTGCTCGATCGAGAACGTGGATCCGATGGGCGTGCATACCGGTGACAGCATCACCGTGGCCCCTGCCCTGACGCTGACTGACAAGGAATACCAGATCATGCGCAACGGCAGCATCGCCGTGCTGCGCGAGATCGGCGTGGAGACCGGCGGGTCCAACGTGCAGTGGGCGATCAACCCGGCGGATGGCCGCATGGTGGTGATCGAGATGAACCCCCGCGTGTCGCGCTCGTCGGCGCTGGCGTCGAAGGCCACCGGCTTTCCGATTGCCAAGATTGCCGCGAAGCTGGCGGTCGGCTACACGCTGGACGAGCTGGACAACGACATCACCAAGGTCACGCCGGCATCGTTCGAGCCGTCGATCGACTATGTCGTGACCAAAATCCCGCGCTTTGCCTTCGAGAAATTTCCAGGGTCGGAACCTAACCTCACCACCGCGATGAAATCGGTGGGCGAGGCGATGGCGATTGGCCGCACGATCCACGAATCCATGCAAAAGGCGCTGGCCTCGCTTGAAACCGGCCTGACCGGGTTCGACGAAATCGCCATTCCGGGCGCGCCGGACAAGGCCGCCGTGTCCAAGGCGCTTTCCCAGGCCACGCCCGACCGTCTGCGCGTGATCGCCCAAGCCATGCGCCACGGATTCACCGATGACGAGATCAACGCGATCACCTCCTTCGACCCGTGGTTTCTGGCACGCATCCGCGAGATCATCGACACCGAGGCGCAAGTTCGCAAGGACGGCCTGCCGCTAGAGGCGAATGGTCTGCGGCGCCTGAAGATGCTGGGCTTCACCGACGCCCGTCTGGCCAAGCTGACCGGCCGGGATGAGGCGCAGGTGCGACGCGCCCGTACCCGGCTTGGCGTCACCGCCGTCTTCAAGCGAATCGACACCTGTGCCGCCGAGTTCGAGGCCCAGACGCCCTACATGTATTCCACCTACGAGGCTCCCGCGATGGGCGATGTGGAATGCGAGGCGCGGCCGTCGAACGCGAAGAAGGTAGTCATTCTGGGTGGCGGCCCGAACCGGATCGGGCAAGGCATCGAGTTCGACTATTGCTGCTGCCACGCCTGCTATGCGCTGACCGCGGCGGGCTATGAGACGATCATGGTCAACTGCAACCCCGAGACCGTCAGCACCGACTATGACACCTCGGACCGTCTGTATTTCGAGCCGCTGACGCTGGAACACGTGCTGGAAATCCTGCGGGTGGAGCAGGAAAACGGCACGCTCCACGGTGTCATCGTGCAGTTCGGCGGGCAGACGCCCTTGAAACTGGCCAACGCGCTGCACGCTGAGGGCATCCCGATCCTTGGCACCACGCCCGACGCCATTGATCTGGCCGAGGACCGCGAGCGGTTCCAGGGCCTCTTGCACAAGCTGGAGTTGAAGCAGCCCGTCAACGGCACCGCCCGGTCGCGCGACGAGGCGTTCAAGGTGGCCGGAACGGTGGGCTATCCGCTGGTCATCCGCCCGTCCTTCGTGCTGGGCGGCCGCGCGATGGAGATCATCCGCGACGACGCCCAACTGGAACGCTACATCACCACCGCCGTGCAGGTGTCGGGCGACAGCCCGGTGCTGCTGGACAGCTATCTGTCGGGCGCGATCGAGGTTGACGTCGATGCGCTGTCGGACGGGAAAGCGGTCCATGTCGCCGGCATCATGGAACACATCGAGGAAGCGGGCGTCCATTCCGGTGACAGCGCCTGCTGCCTGCCACCGCATTCGCTGAGTGCGGAGACGATTGCCGAGTTGAAGCGCCAGACCGTGCAGATGGCGCTGGCCTTGAACGTGGTCGGGCTGATGAACGTGCAGTTCGCGATCAAGGATGGCACGATCTACGTGCTGGAGGTGAACCCGCGCGCCTCGCGCACCGTGCCGTTCGTGGCCAAGGCGACGGATAGCGCCATCGCCGCCATCGCTGCGCGGTTGATGGCGGGCGAGCCGTTGTCTGCCTTCCCGATGCGCGCCGCCTATGCGCAGGGCGTCGGGCCAGACACGCCGCTGCCCTTGGCCGACCCCAATACGCTGGCCGATCCGCAGACCCCGTGGTTCAGCGTCAAGGAGGCCGTGCTGCCCTTTGCCCGCTTCCCCGGCGTCGATCCCGTGCTGGGGCCGGAGATGCGCTCGACCGGCGAGGTGATGGGCTGGGACCGGACCTTTGCGCTGGCGTTCCTGAAGGCGCAGATGGGGGCCGGGACGGTGCTGCCGGATGCGGGCCGGGTGTTTCTGTCGATCAAGGACATGGACAAGACCGCGTCCTTGGCGGCTGCGATGCGGGATCTGGTGGCGATGGGGTTCGAGGTGGTGGCGACCAAGGGCACGGCCTCGTGGCTGGCGGCTGAGGGTATCAGCTCGACCCCGGTCAACAAGGTCTACGAGGGGCGGCCGAACATCGTGGACCGGCTGAAGAACAACGATATCGCGCTGGTGATGAACACGACCGAGGGGACGCAGGCGGTCAGCGACAGCCGGGATATCCGGCGGGTCGCGTTGATGGACAAGATCCCGTATTTCACCACGGCTGCGGCCAGCATCGCGGTGGTCGCCGCGATGAAGGCGCGGGGCGAGGGGTATGGGGTGAGGACGTTGCAGGGGTAAAGTGTCCCACGGTGGGACAATAGAGGCCTGATTGCGATATCAATGGCTTATGAGGCGCGATTAGGCACCTGTTAACCGATTGGCCGCATTGGAAACGACAACGGCCGCCCGAATGGGCGGCCGTTTTGTTTTGGTGAAGCGATTGCCTCAGAGGATTTCCGACACCTTCACCGAGCGCCCTTCGGCAACCGATTTCAGCGCGGCTTCGGCCAGCGCAAGCGCCATCAAACCGTCATGGCCGGTCGTCGGCGTCTCGGTCTTGTTCTGCACGGCGGCGATGAAGCCGGCGATTTCGTTGGCGTAGGCTGCGATGTAGCGGGTCATGAAGAAGTTCAGAAGCGGCGAGTCGTGGAAGCCCGCCTTGTCGGCAAAGGTGATCCGGTTTTCGCCGTGGTTCTGCGCGGCCACCATGCCGGTGGAGCCCAGCACCTCGATCCGCTGGTCGTAGCCATAGGCGGCGCGGCGGCTGTTGGTGATGATCGCCTGACGGCCCGACTTGGTGCGCAGGATGACGTTGACGCTGTCGTAATCGCCAAGTTCACCGATCTTCGCGTCGGTCAGCACCGAGGCGGCGGCCCACACGGTTTCAACCTCTTCGCCCAAAAGCCAGCGGGCCATGTCGAAATCATGGATCGTCATGTCGCGGAAGATGCCGCCCGAGCGGGTGATGTAATCGTGCGGCGGCGCGCCGGGATCGCGGCTGGTGATCGTCACCATCTCGACCTTGCCGATCTTGCCCGCATCAATCGCGGCTTTCACGGCCATGAAGTCGGGGTCGAAGCGGCGGTTGAAGCCGACCATCAGGGTGCCTTTGGCAGCAGCGACGGCCTTGATGCAATCCTTCACGCGTTGCAGCGAAAGATCGACCGGCTTTTCGCAGAACACGGCCTTTCCGGCCTTGGTGAAGCGTTCGATCAGGTCGGCGTGGGTGTCGGTGGGGGTGCAGATCACCACGGCGTCCACGTCCTTGGAGCCGAGGATCGTGTCGATGGTGCGGATGTCGCAGCCATAGGTTGCCTTCACGCTTTCCGCCGCCGCAGCGACCGGGTCGGCGATGGCGACCAGTTTGGCACCGGGGGTGCCGGCGACGGCGCGGGCGTGGACCTGGCCGATGCGTCCGGCCCCGAGGATGGCGAAGTTCAGCGTCATGTCTGGTTCCTTGTTTCGGGTCAGCGCCCGAGGTGTTCTGGTCAAAGTCGATAAGGGTTCGACGCGGGGAGGTCCACCCCGTGTCAGGCTGCGCCCTGATAGTCGGCGCCAGTCTTGGCCCCGGTGATGTAGGCCACCACGTCTTCGCCGCTGGTTTCCTCTTTCCGGAGGTTGGCGACGATGCGGCCACGGCGGAAGACGACGATCCGGTCCGCGAGGTCAAATACCTGCCGCATGTTGTGGCTGATGAGGATCAGGGGCTCTCCCGCCTCTTTCAGGGTGCGGATGATGTTTTCGACCTGTGCGGTTTCCTGCACGCCAAGGGCGGCTGTCGGTTCATCCATGATGACGAGCTTGGATTTGAACGCCGCCGTCCGCGCGATGGCAACGCATTGGCGCTGCCCGCCCGACATGTTGCGAATGGTGTTCATCAGGTTCGGAATCTTGACCCCGGTTTTCACCAGGGCCGCCATCGCAGCCTCTTTCATCGCCCGCTTGTCGAGGATGGAAAACGGGCCGAGGTTGAAGCGGATCTTCTCGCGGCCAAGGAACAGGTTTGACGGCACGTCGAGGTCATCGGCCAGGGCAAGGGTCTGGAACACGGTTTCGATCCCGGCCTCGCGTGCTTCGATCGGGCTTTGGAAGGTGTGTTCCACCCCGTCGAAGACGATCTTGCCATCGGTTGGCTTTTCGACGCCGGTGATCTGGCGCACGAAGGTGGATTTGCCCGCCCCGTTGTCGCCCATGATCGCCACATGCTCGCCGCGGGTCAGGGCAAAGTCGGCACCGGTCAGGGCGTGGACGCCGCCGTAATGCTTGGTCAGCCCGCGTGTCTCGAGGATGAAATCGGTCATCAGCCGCGCCCCTTCTTGGTTTGCCGCCACTGGTCAAGGACCACGGCGCCGACGATGATCACGCCTTTCACCATCTCTTGGTAGTAGGCGTCGAGTTTGAGGAAGGTGAAGCCGGAGATGATGACACCGAAGATAAGCGCACCAAGGCAGGTACCGATGATCGACCCGCGCCCGCCTTGCAGGGAAACGCCGCCGATCACGGCCATGGCGATGGCGTCCAGTTCGTACATCACGCCCATGCCGGCTTGAGCCGTCAGGTTCTTCGACGACAGGACCACGGCGGCCAGTGCGGCCAAGGCGCCGGCAATGGTGTAGACCAGCACCTTGTGGCCCGCGACGTTGATCCCCGACATGCGAGCGGCGGCTTCGTTCGAGCCGATGGCATAGCAATGCTTGCCGTATTTCGTCTGCGTCATGATGAGGTGGAAGAGGACCGCGAGCACAACGAAGATCACGACGGGCATCATGCCCTGGCCGATGGCGGCGTAGCTGTCGGTCGGGAACGAGATCGGGTTGCCCTTGGACCACCACTTCGCCGCCCCGCGCGCCGTGACCATCATGCCAAGCGTGGCGATGAAGGGCGGGATCTTGGTGTAGGCGATCAGAAGGCCGTTCACGAGGCCCGCGAACAGCCCGCAGCCGAGGCCGACGATCAGGGGGACAAGGACGGGAAGGTCCATCCACTCCGGCCCGAAGATCGCTTTGGGGTTGGGGTTGCCGTTGACCATCGCAACCTGCGCGAAGCTCATCGTCACCATAGCCGTCAGGCCGACGACCGAGCCGGAGGAAAGGTCGATGCCGCCGGTGATGATGACCTGCGTGACGCCAAGCGCGATGATCCCGACGATGGCGACTTGCAGGATGATGATCTGGAGTCGCTGCTCGTTGAACAGCGTGTCGACGTTGTCGCGGGTGTTGAACAGAAAGCTGTCGCCGATGAACAACCGGCCAAGAACCTCGAAGGCGACGATGATCAGGATCAGCGCGGCCAGCACGTTCAGTTCTGGAGCGCGTGTCCGTTTCTTCGGGTCGAAGGTCAGGCCGCCGATCCCATTCGAGGTGTTCGCCATGTTGGTCTCCTTGCGGCCTGAGCGCAGAAGGGGCGGCACCTTGGCGCCGCCCCTTCCGGTGTAAGCGATGGATCAGTTCTTCGACAGGTAGTTGTCGATGTTGGCCGGGGTCACCAGTTCGAACGGAACGTAGACCTTCTGTTCGACCGCTTCGCCCGCCGCCAGCTTGACCGCTGCATCAAGCGCGCCGCCGCCTTGGGCCGCTGCGTTCTGGAACACGGTGATGTCAAGTTCGCCCGCCTGCATCGATGCCAGCGCGTCCTGCGTCGCGTCGACGCCCGACACGATCACCGAAGCCATGTCGATCCCGGCGGCCTTCATCGCCTGGATCGCGCCCAGCGCCATTTCGTCGTTGTTGGCCAGCACGCCGTCAAAGGCGGTTCCGGTCGACAGCCAGTTGGTCATCAGGTTCTGCGCTTCGTCACGGCTCCAGTTCGCGGTCTGCTGGTCGATCACGTTGACCTTGACGGCGCATTTGCCTGCTTCGATCACGTCGTAGTAGTTCTGCGTGCGCTGCACGGCAGCCTGGTTCGACAGCTGGCCCTGCATGACATAGACGTTCACCTCATCCTTGCCGGCGGCCTTCCACTGGTTGCACTGCTCGATGAAACCCTGGCTGGACGAGTCTACTTCGTTCGAGGCGACGAACGCCTGATTGTCGGGCAGCGTGTCGACGTTGATCGGCTGGCGGTTCACGTAGACCAGCGGCACGTTGGCGGCGGCGGCGGCGTCGGACATCGCTTGCGTGGCCGAGGTGTCGACCGGGTTCACGATGATCGCGTCGACGCCCGAAGCGATGAAGTTGTTGATCTGGTCCAACTGCTTGGCCACGTCATCCTGTGCGTCTTCGATCTGCACCGACAGGCCAGCCGCATCGGCCTGTGCCTGGATGCCGTTGCGCAGCACGGTCAGGAAGTTGTCGTCGAACCGCGCCATCGACACGCCAATGCCATCGGCCATCGCTGTGGTGGTCATCAATGCCGCAAAACCGGCGGCGATCAGGGTCTTTTTCATGGTACTCCTCCCAGAGTTTTTTCTGCCATCGGGCAGGTCAGGTCTACGTTTACTACGTCGAGTTCGACTTTATCGCAATGATTTTTGCGCACGTTTAACTTTCGCAAAAACTGAACGATTCACTTCATCAGCCACTTTTTGAGGCTGATCCACTTGTTTTGCGCGGTCAACAGATTTTTGCAACCGGTTGCAAAATCGAACCGCGGCATGTGTCACGCCACAGCCGCGGCAAGATGGGACATGCTGGTGCGCAGGGCGCTGGCTGGGTCAGCCAGATCATGCACCGACGGAGCAAAACACTCGAACGACACCGGGCCGGCGTAACCTGCAGCCTGCAAGGCGCGGATCTGGTCTGCGTTGCCCAGCACATCACCGCCATCGACCAGCACGCGGTGCGCGTCGGTCATCTGGCCGGTCGAGAGGCCCTTATCCACAACGCCGGATATGTGAACGATGCCGGTGTGGGCCGGATAGATCGGCCCGCCGCCAGCAAGCGTGTGGTGGAACGTGTCATGCACCAGCTTGAAACGGCCGGTCGCGTTCAGCGCCTCGATCGCATCGACCGCTTCGGATTTGTAGCGCAGGGCGCAAATCTCGAAGCCGAGGGGTTCGACCATGCCGACCAGATCGTGGTCTTCCAGCATTGGTTTCAGCGCCTTCAGAGCCACCCTGAGCGCGGCCTGACGTTCGCCGTTGCCGGTGCCAAGGTTGTCGTTGCGCGGGATCAGGCTGACCGCTTCGGCACCGGCGGCCTTCGCGATCTGCATCAGGGCCAGCGCCTCGGCGGCCTTGGCGTCGGACCATTCGTTGAACCGCTTGACCTCGGCCACCGCAAGAAGGCGCAGCTTGCGCGACCGCGCCAGATCACCGGCAGCTTGCGGCGACATTCCGTCGAACAGCGGTTGCGGCAGGTCGTTGCGAACCTCGATCCCGACGCAGCCAAGGCTGGCCGCCAGATCGACAAGAGCCACATAGGACAGCTTCGCCACGGTCATGTGGTTCAGTGCAAACGAAATCATAGGCATGGCCCCCCTGGCCGGTATTGGTTGCGCCGGACCGTGGGCCGAGTCGCCCGTTCGCGTCAATGGCGGGGGCTGCGGTTTTCGTCAGGGCTGACGACAAATTCGCCCACCGTGATGTTTTTTCGTCAGACAGATTCGGGTAGGTAAAGGTCGGGTTGCAGGAAATGCTGGCCCGAAACCGATGGCACCCCGTTCTGCACCGCATCCGCCGCAAGGCCGATCAGATCGGCGCACAACCGCTGCAAGGGCGTGGCGATTACCATCGTCACCTCATGCGAGATCAGCGCAGACCGGCTTTCAGGGGTCAGTTCGTTGACGATCAGCGCCACCTCGCCGGCGCTGCGCACCTCGCGCAGCGCGGCAATCGCCCCCTCCATCCCGCCACCGGCGCAATAGATGCCGCGCAGGTCGGGATGGCGGCCCAGAAGATCCAGCGTGGCCTCGTAGGTCAGTTGGCGGGTTTCAAGGTTCACCAGCGTGTCCAGCACGTGAAACTGCGGCGCGTATTCGCGAAAGTAGCTGCGGAACCCGGTTTCCCGCAATTCATGGCCGTGCCAGCGATAGCCGCCAACGAAAACCGCAATCTTCCCCGGTTGGTTCGCACATTGCGAGATCATGTGCGCGGCAATCCTGCCGACCTTCAAGTTATTGAGACCAAGGTAGTTTTGCCGAACACCCTGGGCGAAATCGTTCAAGAGGGCAAAGCAGGGTATGCCGCGCGCGTTCATCCGCACGACGGCATCGGTGACTTCAGGGTGGGTCACGGCGGTTGCGGCCACCGCATCCACCCGGCCCGCCATTGCGTCGATCAGACTGGCGAAATCACCCGGCGACTGCGAGGCCGCAAATTCCACCTTCACCGACACCCGCATGCCTGCGGCCGCCGCGGCCGACCGTTCAAGCTCGGATTTGAACTGCTGGTAGAACGACTGACGCTCCTTGTGCAGCACGACGCCCAGCCTGAGGCGTGGCATGTCGGCCTGCACCCGCTGGCCGATCAACGGCGCCGCGTGGTAGCCCACGGCCCGCGCCGCATCATAGACACGGCGCGCGGTTTCCTCGCGCACCCGTTCGCGCCCGTTCAGCACGCGGTCCACGGTGGCAGGCGACAGGCCCGCCTCGCGTGCAACATCATGGATCGTGGGGCGACGGCTCATGCTGACCTCTGTTTGACGAGTTTTCGTCTTTTGAGGAACCCCTCTTGATGCCTTCTGACGAAATTTGCAAGGTTTCCCGTTTCCAGATCCGACGCTTGGGTCTATTCCCCTTTGGACGCAGCTTGCGCCCTTGGGGCAAGGGCGGCAGCACCAGATGCAGCGGAGGGAACGGCATGGCAAAGCGGGACTACAGTCTTCAGGGGCCCGACGCACGGCGCGCGGTCGAGACCGGTCTTGCGGCTGCCGAATGGTATCACACCGAGGTGCCGCGCAAGGTGATGAAGGACCTGATGCAAAGACGTGATGCCCCCGCGATCCGCGACACGGTGATCCTTTATGGCGCGATGATCCTCTTTGCCGGACTTGGCATCGCGCTTTGGCCAAGCCTGTGGTCGGCACCCTTCTGGCTGGCCTACGGCGTGCTTTACGGCAGCGCCTCGGATTCGCGCTGGCATGAATGTGGCCACGGCACAGCGTTCAAGACCAAATGGATGAACGACGTGGTCTACCAGATCGCGTCCTTCATGATCATGCGAAACGCGGCGACCTGGCGGTGGAGCCATGCGCGCCACCACACCGACACCTACATCGTCGGTCGCGACCCGGAAATCGCGGTGATGCGGCCGCCGGAGCTGGCGAAGGTGATCCTGAACTTCTTCGGCATCATTGATGTGATCAGGTTCTTCCCGAACCTGGTCTACAACGCGGCCTTCGGCCCGAATGTCGATGAGCGGACCTTCGCGCCGCAAAGCGAATGGGGCCGCGTGCGGCGCGTGGCGATCGTGCATCTGGCAATCTATGTGGCGACCATCGCGCTGGCCGTCTGGATGCAGTCGATCCTGCCCCTGATGGTGATCGGCCTGCCGCGCATCTATGGTGCGTGGCACCATGTGATGACCGGGCTTTTGCAGCATGGGGGGCTGGCGGACAACGTCATCGACCACCGATTGAACAGTCGCACCGTCTTGATGAACCCGATCAGCCGCTTCATCTATTGGAACATGAACTACCACGTCGAACACCACATGTTCCCGATGGTGCCCTATCACGCCCTGCCCCGCCTGCACGAAGCCATCAAGCACGACCTGCCCGCGCCGAACCGGTCGATCATCGAAGGCTTCCGCGAGATGTGGCCCGCGTTCCGCCGCCAGTTGGCCTATGAGGATTTCTTTCTGAAGCGCAGCCTGCCGCCGACTGCCAAGCCCTACCGCGAGGAGCTGCATCAGACATCGCCCGGCACGCCGATCACCGCCAGCGCCCCCGTCAACGCCGTTCCAGCCGAATGAGGACCTGAATGCCCTGGATCAACGCCTGTTCCACCGATGACATCGACGAAGAGGATCTGATCCGCTTCGACCACGGCTCGCAAACCTTTGCGATCTACCATTCGCCGGAGGGGGACTTCTTTGCCACCGCCGGGCGCTGCACGCATGAGGATGTACACCTTTGCGACGGACTGGTGATGGGCCACCTGATCGAATGCCCAAAGCACAACGGCCAGTTCGATTACCGCACCGGCGAGGCCAAGCGCGCGCCGGTCTGCGTCAACCTGAAGACCTATCCGGTCAAGGTCGAGGCTGGCCGCGTCTTCATCGACATCGCCTGACCGAAGGGGACCCACAGATGCGTACCCGCAGGATGACCGTCGCCGATCTGCGCGCGGCCAAGGGGCACCGCGCCCTGACCATGCTTTACGTCGAAACGCCGGACGAAGCGGCGGCGGCGGCAGCGGCGGGGGTAGATATCCTGTCGATCATCGCCCCGGTCTGGACCGACACGATGCGCGAGGCGGCGGGTGATTGCTTTGTGCAGGTGGGGCTGCTGTATGGCGGCCCGATCTCGACCGATGATTACCTGCGCGCGGGTTTCGCCGCGCTGAAGACCGGGGGCGATGCATTCTATTGCAGCGCCGCACTGGAAACCGTGCGCCGGATGGCGGCGGAAGGGCTGCCCGTCGTGGGCCATGTCGGTCTTGTGCCGCACAAGGCCACATGGACCGGCGGCTTCAAGGCGGTTGGCAAGACCGCGGCAAGCGCCCTGTCGGTCTGGCGCGCGATGGAGGAGCTGGAGGCGGCGGGCGCTGTCGCGGTGGAGTTGGAGGTGGTGCCGGCACGCATCGGCGCCGAACTGAGCCGGCGGTCGTCGCTGGTGACGTTGGGCATGGGTGCGGGCAGCGGCACCGACGCGCAATACCTTTTTGCCGAAGACGTGCTTGGCTGCACGCGCGGCCACCGCCCGCGCCATGCCAAGACCTACCGCAACTTCGCCGCCGAATACGAACGCCTGCAACAGGAACGCATCGACGCTTTCGGTGAATTCGTGGCCGATGTGAAGGCGGGTCGCTACCCCGGCCCGGAACATGACGTTGCGGTGGACGAGACCGAGTTTGCCGCCTTCATCGCCGGGCTTGATCCGGTCTGACGAGGGGTCAGCCCGTCACCACCAGCCGTGCGGGCAGCGTCACCCGCACCGCAAGCCCGCCGAGCTGGGATGAGGTATCCAGTTCAAGCGAAGCGCCGTAAGCGCGCAACAGGTCGATCGCGATGGCCAGCCCCAGCCCGGTGCCGGGCTTTGAAGTATCAAGCCGCCCACCCGACCGCAGCGCCTCGGCGCGGTCGGCCTCGGGGATGCCGGGTCCGTCATCCTCGATCCGGATTTCGACCGTATCGCCCACCCGCCGCGCCGAAAGCGCGATTGCCCGGACGCACCATTTCAAGGCGTTATCCAGCACATTACCGATCACCTCTTCGATGTCCTGCGCATCGACCCGGATGGTCAGGTCCGGGTCGCAAGCGGTGGTCAGCGCCTTGCCATCACGCGCGGCCATTGCGCTGAACAGCCGCGAAAACCGGTTGATCGAATGGCTGAGGTCGGTGCGTGCCGCCGTGGATTCGCCGGTGTTCGACATCCTGATCCGCGCCAGAGAGCGGCCAAGCTGGGCGTCCAGCCGGTCAAGCGCATCCAGCGCCTTGTCGACCTTGGCCCGCTTTTCCCTGAGCGCCATCAACTCGTTGCGCAGGATCGCGCTTGGCGTCTTCAGCGCGTGGGCCAGATCGGCAGCCTGCCGCCGCGCCCGACCGACGATGTCGCGGTTGCGTTCCAGAAGCGAGTTTATGTCGGTGACAAGGGGCGCCACTTCCTCGGGATAATCCGCCTCGCTGAGGGCTTCGTCGCGTTCCCAGCGGTGCGCCACATCCTCGCGCAGCTTTTCCAGCGGGCGCAGGATCGCGGCCGTCTGGGCCAGCACGCTGACCAGACCCATCCCCGCCACCAGCGCAAAGGCAAGAAGCAGGCTACGCCGCATCTCTTCGCGTTCGGCATTGAGGCCTGCCCGGCTTTGCCCCACCGCAACAGTCCAGACGCTGCCATCTTCAAGCGTGATGATCTGGTAGGCCGCGCGCAAGGTCTCGTGTTCAGGGCCGACGACGTTGCCGATCAGCAGCCGGTTCGACAGATCGACCGGCCTTGGCAAAGTGCTCTCGAACAACGAGGCGGAGCTGTAGATCTGCCCGTTCTGCCCCGTCACCTGCCAGTATTTGCCGGAATAGGGCGTCTGGTATTCGGGATCGAAGATCAGCTCGCCCAGACGCGCCGGATCGTCGCCGACATTGTTCAGCGCGGCCACGATGCGAGTGTGGTGTTCGGTGAGCGTCGCGTCGAACCGCTCCAGCACCTTCAGGTTCAGGTAGGAATAGAGCAGGAACATGCCGGCCATCATCGCGACCAGCGCCGACAGGCTGCCGCTTATCCACGCTCTTTTGCGCAGCGACAGCATCAGCCCTGATCGATCATGTATCCGCGCCCGCGCATGGTCTGGATGAGATCCGGCCCCAGCTTTTTCCGCAAACGGTTGATGAACACCGCGATCGTGTTTGAATCTCGGTCACCGTCGTATTCGTAGATATGCTCTGACAGTTCGGTGCGCGAAATCAGCCGCCCGGTGTTGTGCATGAGGTAGGACAGCACCGCCACCTCCTGCGCCGTCAGGTCGACCGGAACGCCGTGTACCGTGGCGCGGCCGGTGCGCGTGTCGAACACCACGCCGTTCTTTTCAACCAGCGGGTTGGTGCGCCCGGAACTGCGCCGCAGCGTCGCGCGCACCCGGGCGGCAAGTTCGGGCAGGTGGAAGGGCTTGGTCATGTAGTCATCGGCCCCGGCATCCAGCCCATCGACGCGGTCAGACCAGCCGTCGCGTGCCGTCAGGATGAGTACGGGCGTCGCGATCCCCTTGGCCCGCCATTCCTTCAGCACCGACGTGCCGTCACGCAACGGCAGGCCAATGTCGAGGATGATCATGTCATAAGGTTCGGTGGACCCAAGAAAGCAGGCTTCCTGACCGTCGCGTGCGATGTCGACAACCCTGCCTTCCGCGACGAGGAGGCGCTTGATCTGGTCGCACAGGACCGGTTCGTCTTCTGCAAGCAATATTCTCATTCGACCGAGACTATACGCGAACTTGGCAACAATTAAGGTGGTTAATTCTTGCCGTTGCCATTGCCGCCACCGTTGCCATTGCCGCCGCCGTTGCCGCCACCACCGTTGCCGCCACCACCGCCATTGCCGCCACCGTTGCCGTTTCCACCACCGTTGTTGTTGCCGTTGCCGCCAGCATTTCCGCCGCCGTTGCCGCCGCCCTTGCTGCCTGCGTTGGCCGCAGAAGCGGGCTTGCCTTGGCCATTGGCCTTGCCTGCCCCGGACTTGGCCGCAGAGGTGACCATCCGGCCAATTTCGGAGTTCTTCGTGACTTGCTCGCCAGTTCTTGCATTGATGATCACGCTGACCAGCGACCCGTCGCTTTTCTTCAGCACGATCCTGTAGAAGATATCATCGCCTGCGAAGGCCCGCGCCTCGATCGGCTGGCCGCCGCTTGCCTTGGCGACCCTGTCGATCACGCGCTTCATGCTGATCGCATCGCCCGCATTGACGATGCTGCGCAGTTCCGCGGCCGCGACCTCGCGCACGGTCGACCCAAACGCCGGCGCCGAAAAGGCCAGGCTTGCCAGAAGCAGGAGGACCGCAGGGTGTTTCATGCAACTTTTCTATCAAGCGCGACGTGAACTGGCGATGAACAATCGGTTCGCTGCAGGTTTAACCGGGCTGTTGTCTAAGCGTTGCACAGACCTGCGACTCGGCGGCTGCAACTTGCACATGTCGACGCAGGAAGTGAAACAACCGTAGGTGCCGAAAGGTTCCTGCAGAACGCGCAGAGGCAGACCATGATGATTTCGACCAAACAGATCCTGAAAGCCTGTTCCTTGACGATCGCCCTTCTAGGGTCGGCCGCCATAGTGACCACCGTGTCGATGCCCGACGCAGCCTATGCCAAGAACGGCAATGGCAATGGTGGGGGCAATGGTAACGGCGGCGGGAATGGTAACGGCGGCGGGAATGGCAACGGTGGCGGCGGTTCCAGCGCAAAGTCCGAAAGCAGTTCCAAGAAATCCGGGGGCGGCTCCGAGGCCAAGTCGACGGCGAAAAGCGAAAAGTCCTCGGCCAAGAAGTCGAAGAAGAAGGACCTCGCGTCCGAGCTTGGCGTCAGCGCGTCTGACCTTGGCGCGCTGAACGCGGCCCACGCCAATCCCAACGCGCTGAAGAACGCGTCGCCCAATTCGCGCGTCGGCCGGATCGCGGCCTATCGCGACTCGGTCCTTGCTGGGCAAGCGATTCAGGAAGAGCTGGACACCAAGGCTGCGGAACTGGCGGCTCTGCCGGAACCGACCCGCACGGTCGAGGAAATCGACAGCGAACTGGCAGCGCTTGATACCACGATCTCGACCAAGACCACCGAGATCGCCGACCTGACCGAGCAGCTTGGCGGCGCCAACGACGCCGACATTCAGGAGCAGATCGACACCCTGACCGGCGAAATCGAAACCGCTGAAGCGGACAAGGCTGCGCTGGAAGGCGAGCGTTCGGATACGGTCGCCTACGACACCCTGTCCGGCGAGGTTGCCGATCTGGAACAGCAGGTCGCCGATCAGCCCGCGGTCGAGCGTTCGCTTCTGGAGGCAGCGGCCAACAAGCCGGTGACCGACGAAGTGGAAGCCGCAGTCAAGAAACTGCTTGGTCTCTGACCAGCATTCAGGACTGCAAGAACTGCACCGGATGTCCCCTTCCGGTGCAGTTTTTTTGCGGTCCGGAGGCAGATGAAATGAAAAAGGCCACCCAGTTCCGGGTGGCCTTGCGTTTTGAAACGAATGTGCCGATCAGGCGGCGATGGTGCGCGATGCGATCCGGTCGAGGGCGACCACCACGTCTTCGACAGGCGGGAAGCGACTGAATTGCCCGGCAAAAAGCGCAAGACCTGCCGTTGCCGCCTTCGGTGACCGTGGTTCTTTTGGCCAGAGGTCCGCTGTCAGATAGAGACGATCATGATCATTCGTCGATCGCAGCATGTTCAGCCCCCTTCCCCCGGTCGAACCCGCCTGAATTCTGGCAAAATTCCGACTCACCACGCCTTTATCCTGCAACAATGTTGTTTAACCAGCCGCGAACCCGCTGTTCACGTTGCGTTTAAGTTCACGCCAACGAGCGGCCCTGCAAGGGTCATCTGGTCCAGCGTGCAAAGGGGGCCATTCTCATTCAGCCCCGGCAAGCTCCATCCCGGTGGAGAATTGCCGTTCGTAAAGATCGCGGAACTTGCCGCCCTTGGCCATCAGGTCGGTGAACCGACCGGATTCCACCAGCTTGCCGTTTTCCAGATAGCAGATCAGGTCGGCGCGCAGGACGGTCGACAGACGGTGCGCGACGACCACAGTGGTCACGCCTTGCGTCACGCGCAGCAGGGCGTCGCGCACCAGTTCTTCGGAATGGGTGTCGAGAGCACTCGTCGCCTCGTCCAGAAGCAGGATTTCCGGCCGTCGCAACACCGCACGCGCAATCGCCAACCGCTGCCTTTGGCCGCCCGAGAGGAACAGCCCGTTCTGGCCGATGGTGGTGTCATAGCCCTTGGGAAGGGCTGCGATGAATTCATCGGCATGGGCCACCCGCGCGGCCTCGATGATTTCGGCATCGTCCGCCTCGGGCCGGACCAGCCGCAGGTTTTCGCGCACCGTGCCGGAAAACAGGAACGTGTCCTGTCCGACGTAGGACATCTTGCGACGCAGTGCTGCAAAGCGCACCTGACGCAGGTCGGCCCCGTCAATCACGATGCGGCCTTCGTCCGGGTCGTAAAGCCGCAACAGAAGGTTCAGAACCGTCGACTTGCCGCTGCCCGACGGCCCGACCAGCGCGGTGGTCCCACCCTGCGGCAGATCGAGGGTCAGCCCTTCGATTACCCGACGTCCGCCGCCATAGCCGAAGCTGACGTTTTCGATCTTGATGATTCCCGGCCCCACCGGCAGATCGACCGGATCGGCGGCCTCTGTCATGCCGCGCGGGCGGTCGATCAGGTCATACATCATCCGCACCCCAACCATGCCACCTTCTATGACGACCCGCATCCGCGACAGCCGCTTTGCCGGCTCGTAGGCCATCAGAAAGGCGGTGACGAACGACATCAATTGCCCCGGCGTGCCGGCAGCGTGGCCAAAGAAACTGACCGTGCTCAGCAGGACGATCGAACCGATCGCCACGCCGGCGATAGTGTCCATCAGCGGCGTCGTTGCCGCCTCCAGCCGGACCATCTTGTTGGCGCGCTTTTCCACCGAGCGAACCGCCGCATCCATCCGTTCGATCATCAGGCCTTCCAGTGCGAAGGCCTTGATCACCCGCGTGCCGGTCGAGGTTTCCTGCACCACGCGGAAGATTTCCGCGATGCCCGCCATCTCCTGCGACATCACCTCGCGCACCCGGGTCAGAATTCGCCGCACCCCCCAGATCGCCAAGGGGCCGATCACCAGACAGACCAGCGACAGGAACGGTTGCTGCCAGAACATCACCGCCACCAGACCGATCAGGGTCAGAAGATCGCGGACAAACCCGGTGACGATGGTATCGATCACGTTGCGGGCCATCTGCGCGCTTTGCGTGACGCGGACCAAAACATCCGACGATTCCGTGCGCGAAAAGAAGGCGACGTCCTGTTGCAGCAGTTTGCGGTAAAGTTCGGCCTGCTTCTGCGCCACGATCCGGTTGCCGGCCCGCGCCATCAGTACCATCTGGGCATAGGACGCAAGACCGCGCACGATGAAGATGCCCGCCACAGCGCCCGCCACGACGATGACCATTCCGCGCTGTTCGGGGTTGGTCATCGTGTCGACGATCGCGCCCATGATCCATGCGGTGGCCGCGGTCGTGACAGCGACGACGACCATTGCAAGGATCGCCACGAAATAGCGCCCGCTGTGTTCCGGCAGGTTTTCCAGCAGCAGCCGGCCAAGCAGGCTGGTCTCCGACAAGTGCCGAATCTTCCCTGCCAGGCGGGCCTTCAGAAAGCTGATCATTGTCCGGCTGGTTGCCTCTGGTAATGCGACACGCGGGCCGCGTGGAACGGGTGACCTCAAAGACGGAATCCGAGGTCCGCCGGTTCAAGTCGGGCATGCCGGGAACCATACCGCACGGCTCGGTCAAATGCCAAAGCCGTTTCCTAAGGAGCAGCCTTTCGGAAAGCAAGCGTGCAGGCTGGGTGACCGGCTTTTGTGGCGCGTTTCAGCGCGGCGCTGGGCAAAAGTCGAACCGCATGACGTGGCGGTAGGTTTCGCCCGGTGCCAGACGGGCAGAGGGGAAATGCGGGTTATTCGGCGAATCGGGAAAGCGCTGGGTCTCGACCGCGAACCCGGCAAACCGCGCGTAACGCTGGCCGGCCTTGCCGGGCGTGGCGTCAAAATGCGCGCCGGTGTAAAGCTGCACACCGGGCTCCGTGGTCGACATCGTGATCCGCCGTCCCGACACCGGGTCCAGCGCCTGCAGGCAGGGGCGCAGGCCGTCGGCAGCGACCGGGGCCGACAGGCAGAGGTTGTGGTCGAACCCGCCCGGACCGGGCAACAGCGCGCCGATCGGGCGCAGCGCGCGAAAATCGAACGCGGTGCCGGTGACTGGGCGCACTTCGCCGGTCGGGATCAGGCGGTCGTCGACCGGGAGGTAGAACCCGGCACAGACGGACAGAAGCTGCCCCATCACGTCGCCCGCACCCTGCCCCGCAAGGTTGAAGTAAGCGTGGTTGACCATGTTGATGACGGTCGCCGTGTTAGTCTTGGCTGTCATCTCGATCACGAGGCCACCAGCCGCGTCGATCCGGTAGGTCGTTCGCATCGTGACCGCGCCGGGATAGCCCATTTCGCCGTCGGGCGACGCTGCGGCAAAGGTGACGTGCTGAGCGGAGTGGCTGTCGATGGTCCAGAGCTTACGGTCAAAGCCGTCGCGCCCACCGTGCAGGTGCTGGTTGCCTTCGTTCTGGTCAACCTTGATCGCGCGGCCATCCAGCACAAACCGGCCGTCGGCAATGCGGTTGGAATAGCGCCCGCAGGTGGCGCCAAGATATCCGCCCTGGGTGCGCCAATCCTGCAAATCATCATGCCCCAGCACGATATCGGCAAGGCTGCCGTCGCGGTCGGGCACCCAAAGCTCGGCAAGCCGCGCGCCGTATGTCAGCAGCACGACGCGCAGGCCACCGGGGCCGAACAGCGTCGCGGCTTTGATATCGCGGCCGTCGATCTGCCCGATGATCGTCACGTCAGCCATCTGCGGCCCCTTGTGCGCTAATCCGCCCAGTCTTCCGGAAGCAGGGCCGCCGGCATGTTCTGATAGGCGACGGGCCGCACCCAGCGGCGGATCGACAGGGTTCCAACCGAGGTGGCGCCGAAGTTGGTCGAGGCCGGGTAAGGGCCGCCGTGCACCTGCGCGTCAACCACCTCAACCCCGGTCGGAAAGCCGTTGGCCAGCACCCGGCCCGCCTTGCGCTCCAGGATCGGCACAAGAGCGCGGGCCAGATCAAGGTCAGCGTCATCAAGGTGCAGCGTGCAGGTCAACTGGCCCTGCAGGCTGCGGGCGATGTCCTGCAACTCGGCTGCGTGGCGCACCCGGACGATCAGGCCTAGCGGGCCGAACACCTCGTCCGAAAGGCTGTGGTCGGCCAGCCAGTCGGACCCCGCCACTTCGAACAGGTAGGGTGTGGCGTTGCGATGGTCACAGGTCGTGGTCAGAAGCGCGCGCACCCCGCTGCCAGCGGCAACCCGGTCGCGCCCGGCACGGAAGGCTTCGGCAATCCCGTCGGTCAGCATGGTCTGAGGGCCAACACCCGCGACCGCCGTCTTGGCGGTATCCACAAAGGCATCCGCCTCGGGGCCGTCGATCACCACCGCGATCCCGGGGTTGGTACAGAACTGCCCCGCGCCAAGCGTAAGCGAGGCGGCCCAGCCTTTGGCGATGGCGTCGCCCCGTGCGGCAATGGCGGCGGGCAGCAGGAACATCGGGTTGACCGACCCGAGTTCGCCAAAGAACGGGATCGGTTCTGGCCGTGCGGCGCACAAATTGAAAAGCGCGCGCCCCCCAGCAAGCGAGCCGGTAAATCCTACCGCCTTTATCAGCGGATGCTGGACCAGTGCCTCGCCTACGTCGCGCTTGCCGCCCTGCACCAGGCTGAAGGTGCCCGCAGGCATCCCACAGGCCCTGATCGCAGCGTCGATCGCTTGCGCCACGATCTCGCCGGTTCCGGGGTGGGCTGAATGCCCCTTCACCACCACCGGACAGCCCGCCGCCAGCGCCGACGCGGTGTCGCCGCCCGCAACCGAGAACGCCAGCGGAAAGTTGGATGCGCCGAACACGGCGACCGGGCCGATAGGCCGCTGGATCAGCTTCAGGTCCGGGCGCGGCGCGGGTTGGCGGTCCGGAATGGCCGCGTCATGGCGGCGGTCAAGCCAGCCGTCCTTCAGGATATGCGCGGCGAAGAGGCGAAGCTGGCCGGTGGTGCGCCCCCGCTCCCCCTCCAACCGTGCGACCGGAAGGCCGGTTTCCTGGGTGCCGATTTCGGTGATCTCGGCCCCTCGCGCGTCGATCTCATCGGCGATGCGGGTCAGGAACGCGGCGCGATCGGCCCGCGCCGTCGCCGCATAGACCGGAAAGGCCGCCTCTGCCGCCTCACACGCGGCGGCGACATGCGCGGGCGTGCCGACCGAAAAGTCATGCGACGGCCCATGCGCGGGCGACGAGGCGAATGTCGGAGTATTACCGACCCATTCGCCGGCGATCAGGTGTTTTCCGGTCAGCATGTTGGCCTCGAATTCGGTGGTCAAAGTGGCAGGACTGAGGTCGCGCCTTCGGTCTTGGGGGCAAACGACAGCGGGTTGCGCAGCGGTTGGCCGAAGGCGGGGGCCTCGATCTCGAACACATCGCCGGGTTCGGTCTTGATCCCGTCGGCGTAGGACAGTGTGGCTGTGCCGAAGAAATGCACATGCAGATCGCCCGGCTGGCAGAAGATGCCGTACTTGAAATGGTGATGTTCAAGGTTGGCCAGCGTGTGCGACATGTTCGCCTCGCCGCTGAGGAACGGCTTTTCCCACAGCGTCTTGCCACCGCGCAGGATGCGGCTGGTGCCGCGCACATCATTAGGCAAGTCGCCCACGAGGATTTCCGGGCCGTAAGACGCGACGCGCAGCTTGGAATGGGCCAGCCACAGGTAGTTCACCCGTTCGGTGACATGGTCGGAAAACTCGTTGCCCAAGGCCCAGCCGATCCGGTAGGGCGCGCCGTTCGGGCCGATCAGGTAGACGCCCGCAACCTCCGGCTCTTCGCCGCCATCCTCGGCAAAGCCGGGGGCTTCCAGCGCGGCACCGGGGGCGACGGCGGCATGGCCGTTGCCCTTGTAGAACCACTCTGGCTGGGCGCCGACCTCGCCCTTGGCGGGACGCCCGGCTTCCAGCCCCATGCGGAACATCTTCATGCTGTCGGTCAGCGTCTCGGCCCCTTCCAGCTTTGCGTGCATCGCATCGCGGGCCGAGGCCGAGCCAAGGTGTGTCAGCCCCGTGCCCGTCAGGTGCAGGTGCGCCGGATCGGGGTGGCTGACCGGCAATTCGAAGGTGGCGCGGGTCAGGTCCACCACGTCGCCCAGACCCCGGCGCGCCACTTCTTCCGCCAGCCCATGCCCCGCCGCAATCGCCGCCGTGGCCAGTTCGTAGACCGACGCCGTGCGTTGCACCCGCCGCGCCTCGGCCCCCGTCCGAGCCACGACGCCCGCGCCCTTGACAGTGGATAAATGCATGTCCTGCCTCACTTGTTCTTGTTGTAGACGTCGAAGATCACGGCGGCCAGCAGCACCAGCCCCTTGATCATCTGCTGGTAGTCGATGCCGACGCCAAGGATCGACATGCCCATGTTCATCACGCCCATGATCAAGGCACCGATCACCACGCCGACGATCTTGCCCGACCCGCCTGCCATCGCGGCCCCGCCGATGAACACGGCGGCAATGGCGTCAAGTTCGAACCCGGTGCCGGCCTTCGGCGTGGCCGAATTCAGGCGCGCGGTCACCATCATGCCGGCCAGCGCCGCAAGGACGCCCATGTTGACAAAGCAGAAGAACACCAGCCGTTCGGTGCGGACGCCCGACAGCTTGGCCGCCTTTTCATTGCCGCCGGTGGCGTAGATGCGCCGCCCCTGAACGGTGTTTTCGGTGAAGAACGCATAAAGGACGATCAGCACCGTCAGCACGATCAGCACGTTCGGCAGCCCCCGGAACGAGGCAAGCTGGTAGCCCACAAACGCCGTCGCCGCCGCGATCACCGCCGTGCGGCCCCAGAAAAGGCCCGCCGGTTCCGGTGTCACGCCGAATTCGGCATCACGCGCCCGCGCCCGCACGCCGATCCAGATCACCGCGGCAATCGCCAGCGCCGTGATGATCAGCGTCAGCCCATGCGGCTTCATCAGCCCGGTCGGATCGGGGATGAACCCCGACGACATCGCCTGAAACGCCTTTGGAAAAGGCCCGATGTTCTGCCCGCCCAGCATCAGCATCGTGGCGCCGCGAAACACCATCATCCCCGCCAGCGTCACGATGAACGACGGGATGCGCCAGAACGCCACCCAATAGCCCTGCGCCGCCCCGATCGCCCCGCCAACGATCAGCGTCAGCACGATCACCACCGGCACCGGCAGGTCCAGATCCACCGTCAGCCACGCCGCCACAGCCCCGGTGAACGCCGCAACCGACCCCACCGACAGGTCGATATGCCCCGACACGATGATCAACAGCATCCCAAGCGCCAGGATGATGACATGTCCGTTCTGCAAGAAGATGTTGGTGATGTTCGGCGCCTGCAGGAACATCGGCTTGCCCTGAGCCGACACCAGGATCGAGAACAGGACCACGATGGCGACCAGCGCCAGAAGCATCCCGTTTTCGCGCAGGTGTCCCCCCAGTGCGCTTTGCTTTGGTTCCGACATTAGGCCACCCTCCCCACATCCTTGACGATCAGCGCCATGATCTTTTCCTGGCTTGCCTCGTCGCGCGACAGTTCGCCCACGATCCGGCCTTCGTTCATCACGTAGATCCGGTCGCACATCCCCAGAAGTTCCGGCATTTCCGAGCTGATCATCAGGATGCCGCGGCCCTGTTCGGCCAGTTCCTTCATGATCGTGTAGATCTCGAATTTCGCACCCACGTCGATGCCGCGCGTCGGTTCATCAAGGATCAGAAGGGCTGGGTCGGTGAACAGCCACTTCGACAGCACCACCTTCTGCTGGTTGCCGCCCGACAGGTTAACCACCTTCTGCTGCACGCCGGGCGTGCGGATCGCCAACTGCTTGCGGTAGCCTTCCGCCACCTGCGCCTCGCGGCGTTTGTCGAGGATCGAGCGCGTCGCAATGCCGGCAAGGTTGGCAAGGCTGATATTGCGCAGGATCGGTTCATCAAGGATCAGGCCCAGCGCCTTGCGGTCCTCGGTCACGTAGGAAATCCCCGCCGCAATCGCCTTTGACACGGTCGACACGTCCACCGGCCTGCCGTGCATCTTTACCGCGCCCTGATGGCCCTTCCCATAGCTGCGACCGAAGATCGACATCGCAAGCTCGGTGCGCCCGGTGCCCATCAGCCCGGCGATTCCGACGATCTCGCCCTTGCGGACGTTCAGCGAGACGTTCTTGATGATCTGCCGCCCGGCCTGTTCGGGGTGCCAGCAGGACCAGCCCTCTATCTCGAACAACACCTCTCCGGGGTGGCTTTCCCGTTCGGGGTAGCGGTGCGCCATGTCACGGCCCACCATGTCGCGGATGATCCGGTCTTCGGATATTTCGGCCTTCGTCAGCGTCGATACCGCCGCCCCATCCCGGATTACGGTGATCCGGTCGGCCACGCGGGAAATCTCGTTCAGCTTGTGGCTGATGATGATCTGCGTCACACCCTGCGCCTTCAATTCCAGCATCAGGTCCAGAAGGCGGTCAGCGTCGGCTTCCTGCAAGGCGGCGGTCGGTTCGTCAAGGATCAGCAGGCGCACGTTCTTCGACAGCGCTTTCGCGATCTCGATCAATTGCTGCTTGCCGACGCCCAGCTTGCCGACGACGGCGCTGGGGGGTTCGTTCAGGCCCACCCGGCGCAAAAGCTCGCCCGTTTTCTGAAACGCCAATGGCCACGAGATGACGCCGTTGGTCGCCACCTCGTTGCCCATGAACAGGTTCTCGGCGATCGACAACAGCGGGATCAGCGCAAGTTCCTGGTGAATGATGATGATGCCCTTCGCTTCGGAATCGCGGATGCCGCGATTGTGCAAAGGCTTGCCGTCGTAGATGATTTCGCCCTCGAAACTGCCGTGCGGGTAGACACCCGACAGCACCTTCATAAGCGTCGATTTGCCCGCGCCGTTTTCGCCGCAGATCGCGTGGATTTCCCCGGCTTCGACCGTAAGGCTGACCCGGTCAAGCGCTTTCACGCCCGGGAAGACCATCGAGATCTCCCGCATTTCCAGAAGTGTCGACATGTCCCCTCCCCGCAAGGGAACCTGCCTGCGCGATCAGAGCGCAGGCAGGCCCGTCAAGATCAGCTTACTTCAGCTGGTCTGCGGTATAGTAGCCCGAACCGACAAGGATTTCCTCGTAGTTCGACAGGTTCACCGACACCGGCTCCAGCAGATACGATGGCACGACCTTCACGCCGTTGTTGTAGGTTTCGGTGTCGTTGATTTCCGGCTCGCCGCCGGCAAGCACGGCGTCGACCATCTTCACGGTCACTTTCGCCAGTTCGCGGGTGTCCTTGAACACGGTCGAATACTGCTCGCCCGCGATCATCGACTTCACCGACGGGATTTCAGCGTCCTGCCCGGTGACGATCGGCATCTTCATGTCGCCAGACCCGTAGCCGACGCCCTTGAGCGACGAGATGATGCCGATGGAAAGCCCGTCATACGGCGACAGCGCGCCATGCAACTGCTTGTCGCCGTAGTTCGACGACAAAAGGTTGTCCATCCGCGCCTGCGCCACCGCGCCATCCCAGCGCAGCGTGCCGACCACGTCCATGCCCATCTGGCCCGACGGAATTGCGATGTCGCCCGCGTCGATCATCGGCTGCAGAACGCTCATCGCGCCGTCGTAGAAGAAGAACGCGTTGTTGTCGTCGGGCGAGCCGCCGAACAGTTCCACGTTCCACGGCTTAACGTCGCCGAACCGCTCCTTCAGGCCGGCAACCAGCGATTCCGCCTGCTGCACGCCCACTTTGAAGTTGTCGAAGGTCGCGTAATAATCGACCGAGCCGCTGTCGCGGATCAGGCGGTCATAGGCGATGATCTTGATGCCTTGCGCGGCGGCGTTGTCCAGCGCGTTCGACAGCGTGGTGCCGTCGATAGCCGCGATCACCAGCGCTTTCACGCCCGAGGTGATCATGTTCTCGATCTGGCTCAGCTGCGTCGGGATGTCGTCCTCGGCATACTGCAGGTCGACCGTATAGCCGGCCTCGGTGAATGCTTTCACCATCGACTCGCCGTCCGAAATCCAACGCGACGAGGATTTGGTCGGCATCGCGATACCGACGGCTCCCTTGTCCTGGGCGAATGCGGGCAGCGCCGACAGGGCGGCGGTCGTACCGGCAAGGGCGATAAGCCCGCGGCGGGTCAAATTCATCTGTTTCCTCCCGATGAAATCTGGTGTTCCGCACTGAGCACGCATTGACGTCCGGTGCTCACGTACGCGGCAGAGATTGCGTTGAAGACACATACCTGTCAAATGCCGGTTGTGGTTCAAGACATGACGGATATGCCATGAATACGACAGCCCAGCCCCTCGCCACGCTTCTGCGCCAGTTGAAGCCCGTCCAGTTGCGGCTGCTGGCCGAGCTGAACAACAGCCAGGCGCTTGGCGTCGCGGCGGCACGGGTCGGCATCGCGCAACCCGCCGCCTCGCGCCACATGGCCGAGATGGAGGCGCTTTTGGGTCTGGCGCTGCACGAACGGCAGGGGCGCGGCCTGACCCTGACCCCGGTTGGCGAGGCGCTGGCCCGGCGCGCCGCGCGCATCCAGATCGAACTGGCCGATGCCGCCCGCGACATCTCCGAAGCCGCCACCGGCCGGTCCGGCGTGGTGCGTGTGGGCGCGGTCACCGGCCCGGCGCTGAGCCTCGTGCTTCCTGCCCTGACCGAGTTCCAGCGGCTCTACCCGGAGTTTCGCGCTGAGGTCACCGTCGCCACATCGGTCCATCTGTGCGAACAGTTGCGCGCCGGTCATTTGGATTTCGCGCTCGCCCGTCTCAGCCTTGGCGAAACCCAGCTTGACGCCCACCGCATCGCCGGAGAGCCGCTGTCACTGGTGGTGCGGCGCGGCCATCCGCTGGTGGTGTTGCCGAACATCACCCTCGACGACCTTCTGCGCTACGAATGGGTGATGGGTGACGACGAGACGCTGCTGACCCAGACTGTGATGGCCCGGCTTGCAGACCTGCACGCGCCCGCACCATTGCGGCGCATTTCCACGTCGTCCTTCCTGTTCACCCTGGCGCTTCTGAACCAGACCGACGCCATCGCCCCCCTGGCCACGCCCGTCGCCACCAGCTTTTCCGGCAACCCCTCGGTGCCGTTCGTGACGCTGCCCCTCGACCTTGGCATGACGGTAGCACCCTTCAGCCTTGTCACGCGCATTGGCACCCGACTGACACCGTCAGCCCAACGGCTGGCCGACGCGATCCTTGGCATGGCCTGAAGGCCGGCGTCCTGGTCCGTGGCATATGGTCTGCCGCGGCAGAGGGTCGTCAGGCCTGAAACGTCAGTGCCGCCGAGACGCAGGGGTCGTCCAGCAACCCCTTCAACTCACTGTCGAGATGCAGCACCGACAGGGAAACGCCGACCATGTCCAGCGACGTGTAGTAGGGGCCGACAAGACTGTGGTGGACCCGGATTCCCCGGGCCTTCATGCGCTGTCGGACACGGCGGTGCAGGATGTAGAGTTCCGAATTCGGGATACTTCCCAGCGAGTTGACGAGTAGCGCCACCTCGTCGCCTTCGGACGCGGGCAGTTCTTCCAGAATCCGGTCCAGAAGCAGGTCGGCACAGGTGTCTGCGGTCTCGATGCTTCGGCGCTCGGCCGCGACGAACAACCCAGGCACCCGTGAAGTGTTCACCTCATTCGGGACCTAGCGCCCCAGCCACAGCCGGCGGGCATTGCGGTGCAGGATGCCCGCGCGTTCGTCGGCAGTCAGTTCGGCCAGCAGCAGATACGTTACCGCCACCCATTCCGGCAGCGAAGATTGCAGCGTGCAGACCGGGCTGTCAGACCCCCAGACCACGCGCGCCGGCCCAAAGCTTTCGATCACATGCCGGACGTAGGGCCGCAGGGTTTCAGCCGTCCAGTCGGCTGGCCCATAGGCAGTGATGCCTGAAACCTTGGCATTCAGATTGGGGCGGCGGGCAAGGTCGGTGACCTGCGCCGCCCAATGGGCAAAGTCACCCCCCCCTATAGCCGGAACACCGCAATGGTCCAGCACGAAGGTGGTGTCAGTGCAGGCATCCACCAGATCGGCGGCTAGCGGCAGCTGCCGTTCCAACATGCAGATGTCGAAGGGCAAGCCCGCCAGCCCAAGCCGGCGGACGTTCTGCCGGAAAAGCTGCGTCTGCGACACCTCATCCGGAACCACATGCAGCACTCGCCGCACGCCCTTGACGGTGCTGTGGTCCACCCGCTCCAGCCAGCTCTCAAAACCTGCGCCCTCGGGCCGGGCCGCGCTGATCGCGCCGCGCAGGGGGCTGCCGGGGCGGGCCATCAACTCGGCGATCTTGAGGGTTTCGGCGTCGATATCCGCCTCGGCCACATCCACTTCCATGTGCAGCACGTCCGTTATGCCCAGCCGCGCCGCCGTCTGACAATAGCTGTCGAAATCCCAGTCCCGGTCCAGAGGCGGCAGGCCCGCAAGCCAAGGATAGCTTAGCCGGGCGCGGTCGATCAGATGCAGGTGCGTGTCAAAGATCATGATTCCCGTCCTTCATCGACAAACTCTTTGTCCATGCAGTCGAACTTGACTCGGGCAAGCTGTCAAGTTTATCTATGAATGACAGTTCCGAATATGAAAGCACTACGGCAGGCCCGGCAGACCCAGGCCCATGACAGACAGAACCAACGGGAGGAGAGGAAGATGAGGAAATTCACGGCCAGCAGCGTGCTTGCACTTGCAGCAGGACTTGGGCTTGCCACCGCAGCACTGGCGGAGGGCGAGTTTGCCGGCATCACGATCGACGCCAAACTGATCGGCGGCCAGCAGTATGAGGCACTTTACGGCCGCATCGCCGAATGGGAAGCCGCCACCGGCGCCAAGGTGAACATCGTCAGCCAGAAGAACCACTTCGAGCTGGACAAGGAATTCAAGGCCGACATCGCGGCCGGTGCGATCACCTGGTGCGTCGGGTCGAACCATTCGTCCTTCGCACCGCAATACCCGGCCCTTTACGCCGACCTGACGGCGCTTGTCCCGGCGGAAACCGTGGCGGGCTTCGTGCCGGCCAACATCGCCGCCGCCACGCTGGACGGCAAACTGGTGATGCTGCCGCGCGCCCAGTTCGACGTCTCGGCACTGTATTACCAGAAGTCGCTTTACGCCGACCCCGCCAAGGCCGAGGCGTTCAAGGCCAAGTATGGCTACGACCTTGCCGTGCCGGAAACGTGGGACCAGTTCCGCGATCAGGCGATCTTCTTTGCCGATCCGCCGAACTTCTACGGCACGCAGTATGCGGGCAAGGAAGAAGGCATCGCCGGCCGCTTCTATGAACTGATCGTCGCCAACGGCGGCGCGATGTTCAACGATGACTTCTCTCCGGCGTTCAACTCGGATGCGGGCAAGGCAGCGCTGCAATGGTTTGTCGATCTCTACAAGGCTGGTGCGGTTCCGCCCGGCACGACGAACTATCTGTGGGATGACCTTGGCAACGGCTTTGCTTCCGGCACCATTGCGCTGAACCTTGATTGGCCCGGATGGTCGGGTTTCTTCAACGATCCTGCGGCCTCCAAGGCTGCCGGCAACGTGGGCGTGGCCCCTGCACCCAAAGGGTCGGCAGGCGTGCGCACCGGCTGGTCAGGCTTCCATGGCTTTTCCGTCACCGAAGCCTGCGCCCACAAGGAAGCAGCCGCCTCGCTGGTCGATTTCCTGACCAATGAGGACAGCCAAAAGCTGGAATCCAGCGCCGGTCCCCTGCCTACCCGCACCGCGGTCTGGGATTATGTGATCTCCCAAGCTGCATCAGACCCTTACAAGGCCGAGGTTCTGGCCGCCTTCCAGGAAACCGCCAAGACCGCGTTCCCGGTGCCGAAGACCCCCTACTGGATCGAGGCGACGAACCTGATCTACCCGGAGCTTCAGGCAGCAATTCTGGGTGACAAGACGGTGGATGAGGCGCTGCAAACCGCGTCGGATGCGGTGGACCAACTGATGCGCGAGAACGGGGTCTACTGATCCTTCTATGACGCATCGGAAGCGGCGCCTTCTCCCCGGCGCCGCTTCTCCCTATCCTGCGGAAAGACCCCTGATGTATCGCTTGCGCCTTCCCCCCTGGCTGCTGCTTTTGATGCCGGCCTTCGTGATCTTGGCTGCGGTCATCGTTGTTCCCCTCGTCCTCAGCCTGTATTCCAGCTTCACCGCCTTTCACCTGACGCGGCCGGAAACGATCACCAGATGGGTCGGCACCGCCAACTACGCAAAGGCCATCGGTGACGCGAACTTCTGGGCCGCCTTCGGGCGCACCGTGCTGCTTCTCACCGTCGCCTTGAACCTTGAAATGCTGCTGGGCCTTGGCCTTGCGCTGATGGTGGCCAAGGTCACGCGCGGGCAACGCCTTTTGCGCACCATGATGATGTTTCCGATGATGTTTTCGCCCATTCTCGTGGGTTTTCAGTTCAAGTTCATATTCAACGACAACGTGGGCCTCTTGAACAACGCGCTGCAATCGCTGGGCCTGACCGACGTCGCAATTCCGTGGCTGGTGGACGCCAACCTTGCCTTCATCTCGATCGTCGTGGCCGAGGTGTGGAGTTCAACCTCGGTCTTCGCGATCCTGATCCTGGCGGGCCTTTTTGCCACCCCGCAAGACCCGGTCGAGGCCGCCCGCGTCGATGGCTGCACCCCGTGGCAGACGTTCCGCTATGTGACGCTGCCGTTCCTGATGCCCTTCATCTACATCGCAATGGCAATCCGGTCTCTGGACGTGGCGCGCGCCTATGACATCGTGCAGGTGATGACCGCAGGCGGCCCCGCAAGGCGGACCGAACTGTTGTGGACGCTGATCGGCCGTACCGGCTATGTCGATGCCCGGATGGGCTACGCCAATGCCATGGGCTACATCTCGATCCTCCTTGCCATCGCCTTCACAGTCTATTTCTTCCGCAAGCTGACCACGGCGCGGAACTCGCTTGGCATGGGGGATTGACGCCATGGACCAGGGCCGCAACCACCGCATCCGCCGCCGTCTGCTGAAGACAAGCCACTTCATCGGCCTTTTTCTTGCAATGACCGTGATCTGCCTGCCCGGCCTATGGGTGGTGCTGAACAGCTTCCGCCCCACGGTCGAGATCATGGCCAAGCCACCGGTCTGGATCCCGAACGAGCTGAACCTTGACCACTACCGCGCAATGTTCGCCGGGGCCGGGTCGGGCGGCGTGCCGGTGCTGACCTACTTCTGGAACTCGCTGATCATCTCGCTGACCTCGACCGTCATCGCGCTGCTGATCGGAATGGCCGGGGGGTATGCCTTCGCGCGCTACTGCATCCCGGGCAAATCGGCGATCTTCGTCGGCCTTATGGTTACCCGCGCCGTGCCCGGCGTGGCGCTGTCGCTGCCGCTCTTCATCCTTTACGGACGTTTGGGGATCATCGACACCCATTTCGGCATGATCCTGATCTATGTCGCGCTGAATATCCCCTTCACCATCTGGCTGATCGACGGCTTCTTCCGGCAAGTGCCCAAGGAATTGGCCGAGGCGGCCGAGATTGACGGATGCACCCGCTGGCAGGCGTTCTGGAAGGTGGAGTTTCCGGTCGCCCGCGCCGGCATCGCCAGCGCCGGCATATTCGCCTTCCTGACCAGCTGGAACGAATACGCTCTGGCCAGCCAGCTGACCCGCTCGCTCAATTCGAAAACCATGCCAGTCGGGCTGATGGATTTCACGTCGCAATTCACCCTCAACTGGGGGGGCATGTGTGCGCTGGCGGTCTTGATGATCATCCCTGCGCTCTTGCTGACCTTCCTTGTGCAGAAACACCTCATCGCCGGGCTGACCTTTGGCGGCGTGAAAGGATAAGACATGGCTGAAGTGGTCCTGCGGGACGTCGTCAAGAATTACGGGGCGCTGCCAGTCGTCCACGCGATCAACCTTGATATCGCACATGGCGAATTCGTGGTGCTGGTCGGGCCTTCCGGCTGCGGCAAGTCAACCACCCTGCGCATGATCGCCGGGCTGGAAGATATCTCGGACGGCACCGTCCAGATCGGCAACCGGGTGGTCAACGACCTGCCACCGCGCGATCGCAACATCTCCATGGTGTTCCAGAACTACGCGCTTTACCCGCACATGACGGTGGCCGAGAACCTTGGCTTTTCGCTGCACATTGCCAAGCGGTCGAAGGCGGAGATCGAAAAGGCAGTGGCCGAGGCGGCGGAAATCCTGTCGCTGACCCCGCTTCTGGCCCGTAAGCCCGGCCAGCTTTCCGGCGGCCAGCGGCAGCGCGTCGCGATGGGCCGCGCCATCGTGCGCCACCCCGACGTGTTCCTGTTCGATGAACCGCTGTCCAACCTTGACGCCAAACTCCGCACCCAGATGCGGGTGGAAATCAAGCGTCTGCACCAGAAGGTCGGCACCACGATCATCTACGTCACCCATGACCAGATCGAGGCGATGACCCTGGCCGACCGCATCGTGATCATGCGCGATGGCCATATCGTCCAGATCGGCACCCCGCTTGACGTGTTCGAACGACCCGTGAATTCGTTCGTGGCCACCTTCATCGGCTCGCCGCCCATGAACCTTTTGCCGGGCACTGTCAGCAACGGGCAGGTCAGCCTGTCCGACGGCACGCAGATTCCGCTGCCGCCCAGTGCCAAGGTGGTCGACGGGCAAGCCGTCCACTTCGGCGTGCGCGCCGACAACATCATGCCAGAAGGCCATTCGATGCCGCCCACCGCGCATATGGCCTATGTGGACATGCCCGTGACCCTGACCGAACCCCTTGGCACCGAAACGCTGCTGTTCGCCACCTTGTCCGGGGTTGAGGTGCAGGCCAAGATGCTGAACCCCCGCCCCGTCGCGATGGGCGAACGCCTGCGCTTCGGCATCGCGCTGGACAAATGCCACCTGTTCGACGCCGCGACCGGCGCCACCCTAAGGATCTGACATGCCACGCATCGAAAAGGCCGAAGCCTTCCTTGTCGATCTGGTGCCCAAGGTCCGCCGCACCGACGCCATCCAAAGCTTCAAAAGCCAGGAAACCATTTTCGTCACCCTGACCGATGCCGAAGGCGCCAGCGGGCGGGGCTATTCCTACACCATCGGTGATGGCGGCCCTTCTATCCTTGCCCTTCTGCGCCACACCCTCCTTCCCGCCCTGATGTGGCGCGAAGCCGAGGCGATCGAGGCGATCTGGCGCGATCTTCTGTTCACCAGCCACGCCACCGCCGTAGGGCCGATCATGTCGCTGGCCCTTGCCGCCATTGACACGGCCCTGTGGGATCTGCGCGGCAAACGCGCCGGCCTGCCGCTGCACCTTCTGGCTGGGGGCGCAAAGACCCGGGTGCCGATGTATTCCACCGAGGGCGGCTGGCTGCACATCGAACCCGCCGCCCTTGTAGACGATGCGCTTGCCATGCGGCAGGCCGGTTTCCTTGGGTCCAAGATCAAGATCGGCAAACCTACCGTCGCCGGTGACGCCGCCCGCCTGACTGCCGTGCGCGCGGCGCTTGGGCCGGATTACGAGATCATGACCGACGCCAACCAGTCGATGACAGGGCCCGAGGCCACCCGCCGCCTGCCCTTGCTGGAATCGCTGAACATCGGCTGGTTCGAAGAGCCCCTGCCAGCCGACGACATCGCTGGCCACGCCCGCCTTGCACGCCAAAGCCGGGTGCCGATTGCCGTGGGCGAAAGCCTTTATTCCCCCGGCCAGTTCGCCGATTACATCGCCGCCGGTGCCTGCGGCATCGTTCAGGCCGACGTAGCACGGATCGGTGGCATCACACCTTGGCTGAAGGTCGCCCACATGGCCGAGGCGCACAACCTGTCGATCTGCCCGCATTTCCTGATGGAAATCCACGTCAGCCTGGTCTGCGCCGTACCCAATGCCCCCTGGCTGGAATACATCCCCCAGCTTGACGACATCGCAGCCCCGATGGCCCGGGACGGCGGCATCGCAATTGCCCCCACAACGCCCGGACTTGGCATAGACTGGGATGAAGACGCGCTTATCGCCCGTCGAGCGCCGGGCAGCCAGTTTGAGGTGACAAAATGACCCGCCATGGTTCCGTCATCGGCCTTTCCGAAGAGGGCAAGGCCGAATACCGCCGCCTGCACGCCGCCGTGTGGCCCGGCGTTCTGGCCAAGATCGCCGAGTGCAACATCCGCAACTATTCGATCTTTCTGAAGGAACCCGAGAATCTGATGTTCTCGTATTTCGAATATGTCGGCACCGATTTTGACGCCGACATGGCGAAGATGGCCGACGATCCCGAAACCCAACGCTGGTGGGCCATCAACATGCCGCTGCAACGCCCGCTGGACACCCGCAAGGATGGCGAATGGTGGGCTGGGCTGACCGAGATCTTCCATGTCGACTGATCTGCGCCAATCCCTGCCCCTGCCACGTACTTCCCTGCCCGTGGTGATCTTTGGCGCAGGCTCTATCGTCACGGATGCGCATCTGCCGGCCTATGCCCGGCTGGGGTTCACAGTGGCCGGAATCTACGACCCCGATCAGGCCAAGGCCGCCGCTGTCGCTGCCCGCTTTGGCACCCGCGCCTATCCCAGCGTGGCCGAGGCCACGGCACTTGGGCTGGGCGCGGTCTATGACCTTGCCGTACCGCCTGCCGCGCATCCCGCCTTGCTGGAGGCGCTGCCCGTTGGCGCGGTGACGATCATGCAAAAGCCGATGGGCTCTGACCTGGCGGCGGCGGACCAGATCATCCGCATTTGTCGCCGCAAAGGGCTGAATGCGGCGGTCAACTTCCAGTTACGCTTTGCCCCCGCCCTTCTGGCGCTGAAGGACGCCATCGACAGGGGCGATCTTGGGCAGATCGTGGATATCGACGGCCTTCTGGCGGTGAACACGCCCTGGCACCTCTGGGCCTTCCTTGCAAACCTGCCGCGGGTGGAAATCCTGCTTCACTCGATCCACTACCTCGACATGATCCGCGATATTCTGGGCAACCCCTTGGGCGTGCACGCCAAGACCATCGGCCACCCCTCATCAACCGTGTCGAACACCCGCAGCGCGATGATCCTTGATTATGGCGCCCATGTTCGTTGCGCCCTGTCGATCAACCACAACCACAGCTTTGGCCGCAAGTTTCAGGCGTGTGAGTTCCGTATCTGCGGCACAAAGGGCGCGGCGTATATAAAGCTGGGCGTCAACCTTGATTATCCAAAGGGTGAACCGGACGAACTGTGGCTGAACACCGGCAGCGACTGGGCCCAGATCCCGCTGCAAGGCAACTGGTTCATCGAAGCCTTCCTTGGCCGTTTCACCCAGGTCATGCGCTTTGCCGTTGGAGAGGATGCCACCCTCGCCGGCAGCGCCGAAGACGCCTGGCACACTATGTCACTGGTTGAGGCGGCTTACGAAAGCTCGGCCAAACCTGCGCACCCGATAAAGGCGGCCCCCGATGCTTGAGCAGATCAAATACTACGAAGACTTCCACCTGGGCGATGGCCGCCAGACCGTTGGCCGCACCATCACCGAGACCGATTTCGTGATGCACGCCGGCCATTCCGGCGATTTCTTCCCGCACCATCTGGATGCCGAGTTCTGCAAGACCCTGCCCTTTGGCCAACGCATCGCGCATGGCACAATGGTCTTCACCATCGGCGTCGGGCTGACGGCCACGATCATCAACCCTGTAGCCTTTTCCTACGGCTATGACCGGCTGCGCTTTGTCAAACCCGTGTTCATCGGCGACACCATCCGATCCCGCGTGGAAATCATCGCGGCCGAGCCGATGGAAAAGCGCCCCGGCTTTGGCCGCGTCACCGAACGTCTGACGGTCACCAACCAGCACAATGATACGGTGCTGGTCGCTGACCACATCTACATGGTGGAGCGCCGCCCATGACCGGCCCCTTCCTGCTACTGCATGCCGATGACAACGTGCTTGTCGCCCGCGCCACCGCCGCCGAGGGCACAATGGTCGCGCTGGACGGCGTCGCCGTGCGACTGACCGCAGCCATTCCAATGGCCCACAAGATTTCCCGCCGCGCCATTGCTGCAGGGGAAACCATCCGTAAATACGGCATGCCCATCGGCATCGCCACCACCGACATCGCGCCCGGCGCACATGTCCATGTCCACAACATCCGCTCTGGCTATACCCCCAGCGTGATTCTGCAAGACGCCGACGGAAGGGCCGGATGATGGAAGGTTGGCTGCGCGCCGATGGGCGCAAGGGCATCCGCAACACGGTTGTGGTCGCCTATCTGGTGGAATGCGCGCATTTCGTCGCGTCCGAGATCGTGGCAGGCTTTCGGGGCCGCGACGTGCAGCTGATCGGTTTTCCCGGCTGCTTTCCCAACGAATATGCCGCCCGGATGATGGAACGTCTGTGTACCCACCCCAACGTCGGCGCGGTCCTTTTCGTGTCGCTTGGCTGCGAAAGCTTTGACAAGGTCCGCGCCTCGGCTGCCGTGCAGACCTCAGGGCGGCCGGTCAAGACGTTGGTCATTCAGAAGTCTGGCGGCACCCGGTCCACCGTCAAGGCCGGGCAAACTTGGCTGGAAGGCGCGCTTGACTCCGTCGCAACCGTGCACCGCGTGGAGATGGCGGTCAGCGATCTGGTGATCGGCACCGTGTGCGGGGGATCGGACGGTACCAGCGGCATCTCGGGCAACCCGGCGGCCGGCCGGGCCTTCGACCTGCTGATCGCCGAAGGTGCCACCTGCATTTTTGAAGAAACCGGCGAGCTGATCGGCTGCGAAGACATCATGGTCGCGCGCGCCGTCACCCCCGAACTGGGCCAGCTTCTGCGCGACAGCGTGCAAAAGGCCGAACGCTACTACGCCACCCTTGGCTACGGCAGCTTTGCCGCCGGCAACGCCGCAGGCGGGCTTTCCACGATCGAGGAGAAATCCCTCGGCGCTTATGTCAAATCCGGCGACAGCCCGATTTCCGGCCTGATCAAGCCAGGCGACATTCCCCCCAAGGGCGGCCTTTACCTGATGGACGTGGTCCCTGACGGCGAAGTGCGCTTCGGCTTTCCCAACATCAGCGACAACGCTGAAATCGTCGAGATGATCGCATCCGGCGCGCATCTGACGCTTTTCGTCACCGGGCGCGGGTCGGTCGTCGGCAGCGCCATTTCCCCGGTCATCAAGATATGCGCCAACCCCGACACCTTCCGCGCGCTGGCCGAGGATATGGACGTGAACGCAGGCGACATCATCGAAGGCCGCCGCACGATTGATCAGGTCGGCCACGAAATCCGGGATCTGGTGGTCGCCGTTGCCTCTGGCCAGCAGACCGCGTCAGAAGACCTTGGCCACCGCGAATTCATCCTGACCTACAAAAGCTTTGAGCCCATCGGCCCGGCCTGCCTGCCGGGCATGGCATAAGGACATCAAATGGAACGCCTGACGGACAAGACCGCCCTCATCACCGCCGCCGCCCAAGGGATCGGCCGCGCCAGCGCCGAACGCATGGCGCGCGAAGGGGCAAAAGTCATCGCCACGGACGTGAACGATGCAGCCCTTGCCGAACTGGCGCAAATGCCGGGCATCATCACACGGCGGCTGAATGTGCTGGACGGCGCCGCGATCACCGCTTTGGCGAATGAGGTCGGCCCGATAGACATTCTTTTCAACTGCGCTGGCGTCGTCCATGCGGGCACCGTGTTAGCGGCGACCGAGGCGGAATGGGACTTCGCCTTTGATCTGAACGCCAAGGCCCAGTTCCGCATGATCCGCGCCTTTTTGCCCGGGATGCTAGCCAAGGGGGCGGGGTCGATCATCAACATGTCGTCGGTCGCGGGGCCGAAGAAGGGGCCAATCAACCGCGCGGTCTACTCTGCCTCGAAATCTGCCGTCGTGGGGCTGACACGTTCCGTCGCGGCCGATTACGTCACCCAAGGCATCCGCTGCAACGCCATCTGCCCCGGCACGGTGGACAGCCCGTCTCTGCACGAACGCCTGCGCGCCACCGGCGACTATGACGCCGCACTGAAGGCCTTCATCGCCCGCCAAGCCATGGGCCGCCTTGGTAGCGCGGATGAGATCGCCGCACTGGTCTGCTATCTTGCGTCGGACGAGGCCGCCTTTACCACCGGCACCGAACACGTCATCGACGGCGGCTGGACGACGTAAGCGTCAGCCCTTCGCCGTTGCCTTCGCCGCCATCTTCGCCCGCGCCTCATCCAGAAACGGCGCCGGGTCGCGGTAAAGCGCGGTCAAGAGATGCTCGGCGTAAAGCACTAGCTCGCCTTCGCCCTTGCAGACCGAATAGCTGACTCGCAACTTGCCCATCGTCTCGTTGTGGACCTCTTTCGATAGGTTCTCGCGGATCGTGTAGATCGTGTCGCCGATGAACACCGGCTTGATGAACCGGAGCCGGTCATAGCCGTAGGAAAACGAGTTCAGACAGTTCGTCGCCGCCAGCCCCAACCCCAACGAGAACACGAACGCCCCCGCCACCAACCTGCGCCCGAACACCCCTTCGTCCCGCGCGAATAGCTCGTCGCTGACGTAAGGATGGTGATCCATCACCAGGCTGTTGAACATCATCGACTCGCCCTCGGCGATGGTCCGGCGGATCGACCGGATCTTGTCGCCAATAGCGAAATCCTCAAAATACCAGTTCTCGGAATTCCAGACCGGAATCCGGGCGTGGTCTTCCGGCAATCCCGGCAACCCCCGGGCATGAACGCCGATTTCGGCCATATGTTACCCCCATCCCTTTGCAAGCAGGCCATTGGCATCGCCAAGCGCGGGCGCGGCCCGGTCGCTGGCCGGGCGCTGGCCGTCGATCTTGATCGGCAACCGCGTGGTGCGCAGCTTCACGTCGCCGCGCTGCACCTCATGCAGCATGTCCAGCGTTTCAAACATGCCGGATGCGGCAAAGCCCTGCCAGTCCAGCACTGGTGCGGCCCAGATATCGGCGGCAATGAAGGCTGCCATCCAGTGGTCGGTCGGCTGTTCGGCCAACCGCACGGCCAGCCCGGCCTTGATAACGTCACGCGCAGCAAAGGCATCCAGCCCCGCCGTGGCCGCATCCAGCCCCGTGATCTCAGCCAGCAGGTCCAGCTTACCCATCGCAATCGCCACATGCCCGTCTGCCGTGGCATAGACCCCGTAAGGTGCCGCCAGATAGGCGTGGGCCGGGTTCTGGGCTGACCTCTTCGGCATCCGCCCGCCGTCGTTCAGCCATGTCGTCAGCAGTTCAAACTGCAAGTCGGCCAGCACTTCCATCAAAGAGGTCTCGACCAGCCCGCCCACGCCCTGCCGTTCCCGCCGGAAAAGCAGCGCCAGAACCCCATGCGCCAGTGCTGCCCCGGCCAGAATGTCGCCGATCGGCAGGCCAACGGCCACCGGCCCATCCTCGGCCCCGCCGGTCAGCCACATCATCCCGGACCGCGCCTGCGCCAGCAGGTCCTGCCCCGGCAGATCGACCCACGGCCCTTCGGTGCCATAGCCCGTGACCGACCCATAGACGATGCGCGGGTTGATCGCCCGCACCGCGTCATAGCCAAAGCCCAAGCGGTCCATCACGCCAGGGCGAAAGTTCTGCAACACCACGTCGGCGCCCTTGATCAACCCACACAGCGCCGCCCGGTCCGCCTCATTCTTCATGTCCACCGCGACGGACCGCTTGTTGCGGTTGATGGCGTGGAAGATCGTGCTTTCCCCGCCAATCCGGGTGTCGGTCAGGTAAAGTTGCCGAGACAGATCACCCGACCCCGCGCGTTCCACCTTCACCACATCGGCCCCCAGATCGGCCAGCTTCAGCGCAGCATAGGGGCCAGCCAGAAACTGGCTGAAATCAAGGACGCGCAGGCCCTCCAGCGGCAAGAGCAGGGTCATGGGGCAAAGCTTTCGTCAAAGCGCAGGTCAAGGGCATCAAGGGCCACGTCATGGGCGGTGCGGCCGGTCAGGGCATCCAGCACGATATGGCTGGCCGCCTCCTGAAAGGCCATGTAGCCGGCGTGCCTTGGCCGCAGCCAGGCCGCCTCATGCGTCATCCGGGTGTTGTGATAGGCGCCGCCCACCGCCGCATTCACCAGCGCATCCCCCCAGGCCCGCGCATTGCCGGGCTGCCCGTTATGCGCCGCATAAAGCCCGCGCTGCACGTCGGCCGAGGCCAGCCAGATGGCAAACCGCGTGCAGATCTCCGGCTGCGCGGTGCGCGCCGAAACCGCGATCCCAGTGCCGCCAAGCGCCGATCCGATCGCCCCCCCCTGCCCGATGGCCGGAATATCGTGAAAGCTGATACGCTGCGCGCGATACCCCTCACGCCCGTAGGGCGCATAAAGATAGGTCAGCGGAACAGCCCGGTGCGTCTTGCTGTCGGCCAGGGCATCCAACGCGGCAATCGGGTCCATCTGCCGGCAGGCCGGGTCCACCATATCGGCCAGAGCCTGCATCGCTGCCAGCACCTGCCGCCCGGTGTGGCGCGGCACCAATGGCCCCGGCGTCACCGCGCAGGGTTCCCCCAGATTGGCGGCCAGTGTGAAGAAGCTCATCAACACATGCGGCGGGCGCAGGGGCCAGATCACCGCCCCGTCACGCGCCGCATGCATCACCTCATCCCAACCCCGCAGCGGAACCGGCTGAAGGTCAGGCCGCACCGCCTGCACCTGCGTCGCCGTGTCGATCGGCAGCGCCCACTGCCGCCCCTCCAACGTGTAGGAGGCGTAGCTTTTGCCGACCGTCTCGCCCTGCAACCGGACCAGATCATACGGCCCTGCGTGCAGGTCCAGGGGCAGCAGGCACCCCTCGCGCACCACAGCGCCCACATGCGGGTGGTCGATCACCATCAAGTCATAGGTCGCCGCGAGTTCTTCCACCGGCGTCGATTCAAACCCCTGCAACGACCGCTTGTCCCACAGGATGCGCACCCCGGGCACGATCCGGGAAAATTCCTTGGCCGCAGCCACCACCGGGTCATACCCTCGCGGGTCAGACCACGTCATGCCGCGGAGTTCGATAGTCTGGGTCATCCTGGTTCCCTTCACATCCTCCATTTTTACCCATCCATAGTTTATATGCAAAACTTATTTTTACATCTCAAACTCTCTGAGCCTTTGATTTCAGATGTGACAGCATGTTATCAAGGGCGAAACGCCTGGAGGCGCATCCTATGAGTTTTGACGAAGACCGGGACGAAACGGATGACAGCGACGACAAGGGTGAGAAGTACCGCGCCCCCGCATTGTCCAAAGGCCTCGACATTCTGGAGCACCTCGCCTCTGCCCCCGAAGGCAAGACCCAGGCCGAGATCGCCAAGACCCTTGGCCGCACCACTTCGGAAATCTTCCGAATGCTGATGGTCCTGCGCCAGCGCGACTACGTTCAGCTGAACGAGGAGGATGACCGCTACTCCCTGACCACCAAGATGTTTGAAATCGCCCACCGCCACCCGCCCATTCGCCGCCTGACCAGCGTAGCCGGCGCGGCGATGCAGAAGCTGGCCAACCGCATCAACCAGTCGATGCACCTGGCCATCCTGCATTCGGGCCGGGTTCTGGTGATCGCGCAGGTGGACTGCAACGACAACAATATCACCGCCGTGCGCCTTGGCGCGCAGATCCCGGTGTTCGACACCTCCTCGGGCCGTGTCCTTGCCGCGTGGATGGACGATGACGCCTTGGAAACCCTGCTTGCCAGCGCGGGTGACGGCACCGATGAACGCCGCGCCGTCTTCATCGCCGACCTGCAGCGCGTGCGCGAAACCGGCTACGCCGAAAACGATTCTTTCACCATCGCCGGGGTCATCAACATCTCGGCCCCAGTGCGTGACATTTCCGGCCGCGTGATTGCTGCCATCACCATCCCCTACGTTCGCCGCTTGTCCGGCACCACCACCGTCCCCCTTGACGAAGCGCGGACCGAACTTCTCGCCCTCGCCGACCGCATCTCGCGCCAGCTTGGGGCGGGGGCCAATCTGGGGGCTTAGCGCCGAAGGTCCGCGTGTGGATTTCGAACCTGCATCCGGGGCGTCAGTGGCGAGATGGTACAAAATGAGCGCATCGCCGGTGAAGAAATGCCATGAGTCTAAATTCAGGAAGCTGACGCATCTGGCCTTGGCGCCCTGCGGTCCAGACTAGCCGTACAGGCAAATACCAAAGAACGGACAGTTCTCAGGGTCGCGGCATCCTCTCAAGCATTCTGGACATTTCGTCGCGGCCCACAATAGGGTCGCCCGTGGCGCGCCATCATGGACAGTCGCGCCACACAGGCAACGAGGGCATATCTTGCAGGGCTGGGAATTCTGGTGCGTGGCCGTTCTGGTTGCGTTGATCGTAGGCTTTTCCAAAGGCGGTTGGTCGGCGATAGGCAACCTGAGCGTGCCCCTCCTCAGCCTGACGGTTGACCCGCTCACGGCGGCGGGATTGCTGCTGCCGGTCTACCTGATCAGTGACGGCTTCGGGCTGTGGGCCTATCGGCACTCTTATGATCGACGTGTTCTGGCGATCATGATTCCGGCTGGATTGCTTGGAATTGCGGCTGGATGGGCGATCATTCCGTGGATCAATGCGAACCTTTCGGGCGGTGGCAGGATCATCACGGGACTGGTTGGTGCCATCGGAATAATCTTCGCGATATACATGTTAACGGGCCATGGGCGCACTGGCCCGGCTCGAAAGCCCAAGGTCATTCCCGGCCTGTTCTGGGGAAGCCTTGCTGGATTCACCAGCTATATAAGTCACGCAGGCGCGCCCCCCTACCAGACCTTCGTGCAGCCGCTGCGGCTTGATCGGCTGAGTTATGCAGGCACCACGACAATCCTTTTCGCCATCATCAATCTTGCCAAGCTTGGCCCGTATTGGATGACCGGGCAGGTCAACCTTGGCAGTCTGGAAACAGCGGCCTATTTGCTGGTGCCAGCGGTCGTCGGTGTTTACGTCGGAAAGAAGACGGTCGGCATGGTCAGCGAGGCAACGTTCTACAAAGTGATAACCTGGGCCCTTTTGATCGTCGGATTTGAGCTTTTGGGCAAGGCGCTCCTCGGCATTGATCCGATCCTTGGTCTGATCCGGGTCGTCATTGGGCATTGAAGGCAGCGGAACTGCGCTCCTCCATGGACGTACAGGAGTAAAAGGCCGATAGAAGCGCAGTCAGCGACGCGCCCGCGTCAGCCAACCTCAGGTGCGGCTCAATTTGACGTCAATCGACAGGCTTTGCCCGCCAGATGCGCTCTGTCGTATCCTTTTCATACCCCAGATTGGAAAAACTGGCGATTTCCAGAGACTGCCCCCACGGTGCGTAGAAGTAGATCCAGTTGAAACCGGCCAGTGGCCCGTCTGTCACGGTATTGGGACCGTCCAGAAATTCGATGCCCTGCGCACGCAGCCGTTCGACCGATGCGAACACGTCTTCAACCTCGAAGCACAGGTGTGTTCCGCCGATCTCGGAATTGCGCCTTGGCCGTGCTGCCGCGTCTTCGCCGCTGTATTCGAAAAGTTCGACATTGGTGCCGGCGCCACACCGCAGGAAAACCAGGTCGCGGATGCGCATATGCGCCGGTGTTCCCAGCCGACGTTCCATGAACGCTTCGTCCACATCGAAGGCACCGGTGCGGAACACTTCGACCGCCCCGAAAACCGCCTTAAAGAAGGCGATGCCTTCGTTGATGTCCGGCACCGTGATGCCGATGTGGTGCATGCCGTAGACGCGTTCAGCCATGATCCATCTCCCTCGTGTTGCAGTCGGTTCAGACGTTCTCTCACACCCGTTCGAGCGCAATGGCGATGCCTTGGCCCACGCCGATGCACATGGTCGACAGGGACCGTTTGCCCCCGGTCAGAGCGAGTTGCAGCGCGGCGGTCCCGGCGATCCGCGCGCCGGACATTCCTAACGGATGACCAAGCGCAATGGCCCCGCCGTTCGGGTTCACGCGGGCGTCGTCGTCGGCAATCCCCAAGGCGCGCAGGGTGGCCAACCCTTGCGATGCAAACGCCTCGTTCAATTCGATGACGTCGAAATCCGCCTGACTAAGCCCAAGCCGCGCCATCAGCCGTTCGCTTGCCGGTGCCGGGCCAAAGCCCATGATCCGCGGTGCAACGCCCGCCGTGGCCCCGCCCAGCACCCGCGCGATGGGCGTCAGCCCGTATTTCCGCGCCGCCGAAGTCGAGGCAAGGATCAGTGCGGCCGCCCCGTCATTGACCCCGCTCGCATTGCCAGCCGTCACCGACCCGCCCTTGCGGAAGGGCGTGCCAAGCTTGCTCAGCGCCTCCATCGTCGTGGCGCGCGGGTGTTCGTCGCGGTCGACCATCAGCGCATCGCCCTTGCGCTGCTGGGTGGTAACCGGCGTGATTTCTGCCGCCAGCCGCCCGTTGGCCTGCGCCGCCGATGCCTTGGCCTGCGAGCGCAACGCAAAGGCATCCTGATCGGCACGCGAGATGGCGAAGTCTTCGGCCACGTTCTCGCCGGTTTCGGGCATGGAATCGACGCCGTATTGCGCCTTCATCAGCGGATTGACGAACCGCCAGCCGATGGTGGTGTCGTAAATCTCGGCATTGCGACTGAACGCCGTGTCGGCCTTTGGCATGACGAAGGGCGCGCGCGACATGCTTTCCACACCGCCCGCGATCATCAGATCCGCCTCGCCAGCCTTGATCTGCCGCGCCGCCACCAGCACCGCATCCATCCCCGACCCGCATAGCCGGTTGATTGTGGTGCCCGTAACGCCGACCGGCAGGCCGGCCAGAAGGGCCGACATGCGGGCGACGTTGCGATTGTCCTCGCCCGCCTGATTGGCGCATCCGAAGATCGCGTCATCGACGGCTTCCCAATCGACCCCGGCATTGCGCGCCATCAGCGCGCGCAGAGGCACCGCCCCCAGATCATCAGCGCGGACCGAGGACAGGCTGCCGCCGAACCGTCCGATCGGTGTGCGGATGTAGTCGCAGATGAACACGTCGGTCATGTCAAAGCTCCGGAACGGCAAGGTCGGCCACGGGGCCGGGAGTGTGCAGTCGGGCCCCGGTCAGGGCCTGAAGATCGTCGAATGGAATGGAGGCCAGTTTCTCGCGCAGGATGAACTTGCCTGCGGTAATGTCGATCACGGCAAGGTTCGTGTAGACCCGTGTCACGCAGCCAACCCCGGTCAGCGGCAGGGTACAGCGTTCCAAAAGTTTCGGCTTGCCGTCCTTGGTGACATGGTCGGTCATGACCGCCACGGTCTTGGCGCCGTGGACAAGGTCCATTGCCCCGCCCACGGCTGGCACACCCTTCGGGCCGGTGGACCAGTTCGCCAGATCGCCGGTTTCAGCCACCTCGTAGGCGCCAAGGATCGCCACATCCAGATGCCCGCCGCGCACCATTGCAAAGCTGTCGGCATGGTGGAAGAACGCGGTTCCCGGCTTAAGCGTGACCGCCTTCTTCCCGGCGTTGATCAGATCCCAGTCCTCGTCCCCCGGTGCGGGGGCTTGTCCGAAGCCGAGGATGCCGTTTTCGGTGTGAAAGATCGCCTCGCGTCCGGGGGGCTGGAATTTCGCCACCAGTTCGGGAAAGCCGATGCCAAGGTTGACATAGGCGCCATCAGCAATGTCCTGCGCGGCGCGCCATGCCATCTGCGTCGGGGTGAGTTTCAAAGTCATGCAGAACCTTCGGGATAGCGGGCGTTGGCCCGGTTCAGGTCTTCTTCCTGCGCGGGGTTCGCCACTTCGACCAGCCCCTGCACGAAGATGCCGGGTGTCACGACGGCCTCGGGGTCAATCCCGCCGGGGTCCAAGATGCGGCTGACCTGCACGATGGTAGTCGCCGCCGCCATGCACATCAGCGGATTGAAGTTCCGCGCCGCCATCCGGTAGACGAGGTTGCCCAGCCGGTCGCCCAGATGCGCCTTTACCAGCGCGTAGTCGGCTTTCAGCCAGCGTTCCTGCACATAGGGCCGCCCGTCGAACACCTCGACCGGCTTTCCCTTGGCGAGATCGGTGCCAAAGCTGGTCGGCGTGTAGAAGGCCGGGATACCCGCCCCGCCGGCGCGGATGCGTTCGGCCAAGGTGCCTTGCGGCACCAGTTCAAGTTCGATCTGCCCGGCAAGGTAGCGTTCGGTGAACACCACCGGATCAGCAGAGCGCGGGAAGGAGCAGATCAGCTTGGCCACCATTCCGGTTTCGATCAGCGCGGCGAGACCGACATGGCCGTTGCCGGCGTTGTTGTTGACGATGGTCAGGCCTTTCGGGTGCCCGGTGGCAAGAAAGCGGTCGATCAGCGCGTGGATCAGCTCGATCGGCGCGCCTGATCCCCCGAAGCCGCCGATCATCACCGTCATCCCGTCGGCAATCCCGGCGACGGCGACCTTCAGATCGGGAAGGGTCTTGTCCATTCGGTGTGTTCCTATTTCAGGGCGATGTACGTTTCTGGATCCAGCGTGGTGACCCGTATCGCGACGTGGGCACCCGTGGCGGCGCCCACCAACTCGCGTAGCTTGGCGCAGACGGCGAGCAGGACCTGCCGCGTGCGTTCCGGGCGCGGCATGATCGCAATTTCGACATTGACCGGGGGCAGATCGGGCATCGCAAGCACTGGGATCACCGCAAACTGGCAAGCCGGCGCATCGACTGTCAGGTCCTCGCACAGCATGTCGCGGATCGGGCGAAGCGCGCCTGACAGCCGGTCGCGACATCCTGCGTAGATCGCTTCGTCGACGTATATTTTGACGTTTGGCACCGTTCCCCCCGATCAGTGTTCTGTCAGCAGGTGAACATTTTCAGGCCGAGGTGCCAGCTTGCCTGCCTCGATCTGCAAGGCAATCTCGACCACGCGCTGATTGACCGGCGCGTCGCGACCATGCGCGCGCAGGGTGTTGACGACCCAGCCGTTCACCTCTTCCACCTCGGCCCGGCGGCCCTTGCGCCAATCCTGCAAGGACGTGGTCAGCGTATCCTCGCGCGAAAAGGTCCGCAGCACCTCGTCAAAGATTTCATCGACATAGCGTTCGGGATCGTTGCTCATGCTGGGCGGCATCCCGATGATCGGCATGATCGTCGCCCCATCGGCCAGTGCCGCCTGCATCGCCTCATACCCGGCTTCGCGCATCACCTCGAGCATCCCCGGCGCGCGGGCGGCATCATTCAAGGCAGTGTCGATGATGGCCGAGGGGATCAGTTCGGCGGCATTGACCACCAGTTTCATCCACTTGGCAGACCGGATGTCATCCGTTACCTCGACACGACCGGAATGGCGCAAGAGCTCGGCCACAGCTTCGACCCGGTGCTGTTGGGCGGGATCCAGCGCGCCCATCGCAAACCAGGATTCGTCATGGTCATTCTGGCGGTTGGTGACGCCCGGCACCCACATGTTCGACGCAATCTCGATCACCGCGCCGATGGTGCGGTGGCGGCCCACCACTGCGGCGATATCCTCGTGCGTCATGCCGTTTTGCAGACCGATAACGAAGCCATCGTCGGCCAGAACCGGTTTGATCAGCTGGGTGGCCCAGGTCGTGTCATAGGCCTTCACCACCAGAAAGATCAGATCGAAAGGCTCTTTGATCTCCGCCACCTGACACAAATGCAGGGCCGGCACGCGCGCGTTGATCTGCCGCGTGGGCAGGTTGACCGTGATGCCATTCGCGCGGATCGCCTCGATATGGGCGGGCCACTGGTCGATGAAGGTGACATCCAGGCCCGCCAGCGCGAAATCGGCAGCGATGGAGGCCCCCTGCGCCCCGGTCCCCAGAAACGCAATGCGCGGGCTTTTGCGATCCGGCGTCATGCTGCGGCGACCTTGTTCAGGACGAAATCGAAGGGCGACCGCCATTTCGTATCGCCCCCCGCCACAGGCTCGAAGGGTGCTATCAGCGATTGCTTCACACCAAAGACGGCATCCGATTGCAGATAGTCATCGCCCTTTACAAAGGTATGCGTCACCACGGTTTCAAAGCCTTCGCGGCTGACGATGAAGTGCATGTGAGCCGGTCGGTAGGGGTGACGGCCAAGATGACCCAGCATCTGCCCCACCGGGCCATCATCCGGAATGGGATAGGACACCGGCTTGATCCCCTTGAACCAGTAGCGCCCATCCGGCCCGGTGACGAACACACCCCGGTTGTTGTGGCGCGGCTGCACCCCGGGCTGCTGCACGTCATAAAAACCATCCTCGTTGTCGGACCAGACGTCGATCCGCACCCCTTCCAGTGGGGTGCCGTCAAGGTCGGTCACGCGGCCCTCGAACAGACAGGTCTCCTTTCCGCCATCCTGCGAGATATTGGCCCCCATCGGATATTCCGGCACGCCGTCCACATGGAACGGGCCCAGCACGGTGTTTTCCGTGGCCCCTGTCGGGCGGCGGTTGTTGATCGCATCGACAAGCATCGACACGCCCAGCACATCCGACAGAAGGATATACTCCTGCCGGTTGCCATCGCAAATTTGGCCTGTTCGGGTCAGGAAATCGATTGCCGCCGCCCACTCGGCTTGCGTCAGTTCGACATCCTTTATGAAGGCATGCAGATGCGTCACCAGCCGGGCCATCACATGCGCCAGCCGCGGATCGGTGTCCTTGCCCATCCGTCCGTTCACGGCCTCGACCGAATGGCTTTCAGTGAAATAATCAATGGCGGCTTGCGCTGTCATGGTCTTGTCCTTTCAGGTGAGATCGGTGACGGCCGGGCACCCGCCCAGGCGGCCTCCAGAAGCGCGAGGATGCCGTCGCGCGTCACCTCGCGCGGGTTGGCGTAGGGGTTCTTGACGGCCATGTCCGCGATGCGGCCAAGATCGTCGCGGATTACACCGAAGTCCCGCAACGCAATTGGCGCGCCAAGCGAGCGGGCCAGATCGTAAAGCCCACCGCCCAGATTGCCGCCAAACAGCCGCGCTGCCGGTTGCAGCGCGTCCGCCGCCGCTGCCGCGTTGAAGGCCGTGGTGTGCGGCAGAAGGATTGCGTGCGTTTCCGCATGGGGCAGATCAAGCGCACCACCCAGCGTGTGGCAAAGCTTGTGATGCAGCGCCATCGCAACCGCACCCAGCACCGTGCCGCAAAGCCACGATCCATAAAGCGCCTCGCTGCGCGCGCTCATATCGGCAGGGTCGCGGCAGATGCCGGGAAGCGCGTTCTGCAAGGCGGCAATCCCCTCGACCGCCATCATGGACGTCACGGGATTGGCGTCAGTGGCATAAAGCCCCTCAATCGCATGGGCCATTGCGTTCAGCCCGCTGGCGACACTCATCGCCACTGGCAGGCCCGGCGTCAGTTCGGGATCATAGATCACCGCCTCGGGCCGGATGCGCGGATCGCGGCGGGTTGTCTTGACCCGGGCCTCGGTCTCGCCAAGGATGTCGGTCACTTCGGACCCGGCATAGGTGGTGGCCACGACCAGATGCGGCGCGTCATTCCGCCAGGCAATCGCCTTGCCCAGTCCGATCGTCGATCCGCCGCCATAAGATACAATGCAATCAGCGCCGCTGTCGGCATAGGCTTGCAACGCGCGCGTCGTCACTTCAACTGGGGTATGCATCCGCGCCTCGGCAAAGACGCCCACCGCCCGTGCGCCGATCCGGGCTGCAAGCCCGTCGGCATCGTCCTTCTGGAACGGCGTCGCAAGGATCAGCGCCCGGCTGCCGCCGATTGCGTCAATCTCGTCACTCACATGGTGCAGCGTACCCGCCCCGAACCGTACCCGCAGTGGCGGCGACTGATAGAGGAACGCGCCCTTCATCATCTGCTGCCCGCTTGCCGCCGCGCTGTCGAGTAGATCAGCGCCGCAGCCAAAATCAGCGCGCCTTGGAAGACATACTGATACGTTTGCGACAGCCCAAGGAATGACACCGCGTTAAGCACTTCGGTCAACAGGACCGCGCCCATCACGGTGCCCACAAAAGTGCCCCGCCCGCCGCGCAGGCTGGTGCCGCCCAGGACCACCGCCGTGATGCTGGCCAGCGTGTAATTCACACCTTGCGCCGGGTCGCCCACGCCGATCTGCACCATCAGCATGACCGCCCCCAGCGCCGTGAACAGCGACACCGCGATATAGCCGCCGATGATCACCCGGTTGACGCGGATGCCCATCCGCCGTGCCGATTCCTCGTGCGACCCGACGGCGCGGAACTGCCACCCAAGGCGGCGCTTGCGCAGCACGTATTCCGCCAGCAGCGCCACGACCACCAGCACAAGGAACGCCACCGGCAAAGGCCCCAGCTTCCAGCCGATGGTGTCCATAACCGCAAAGTTGATGTAGCCGCCCGGCCCGTCCCGCAAAACAAAGCTCAGGCCCTGCAAGCCGATATACATGGCCAAGGTCGCTGCGATCGGAGTGAAGTTGGCAAATCGGATCAGACAGCCATTGATCGTCCCCACCGCCAGCGCGGCCAGAAACATCAGCGCAAACCCCAACGCGATGGTCTGCGCCGATTGCCCGTCATTAATGAAGAATGACGCGACAACCACCAGAAACCCGGCCAGTGGCCCAACCGAAAGGTCGATTCCGCCCATCAACAGGGCAATTGTCTGACCCAGCGCGATGAACCCTAGCGCCGTTGCCAGCAGCAGGATGTTCGAGATGTTGAAGGCAGACAGGTAATTTTCATTCTGCCCAAAAACATAAAGACCCAGCAGAACCACCACGGCGGCCAGCGGCACGACAGTGGCATTGTCGCTCTGGATGAATTGGCGCAGTCCGCTGGTGGCGGTTTTCGCGGCCTTGGTCGCCTCGCCCACACCCGCGACATGCGACTGCGCCTTGACCGCAGCCGCGACGATGCGGCCTTCGGTGACATCCTCGCCGCGCAGGGTTTCGGCGACCCGCCCCCGCGACATGACGATCACCACGTCGCACAAGCCCTCCAACTCGGCCGCGTCCGACGAATTCACGATGACGGGCGTCCCCGACTGCGACACCTCGCGCAGGATGCGGTAAATCTCGAACCGCGCTCCCACATCCACGCCCTGCGTCGGTTCGTCCGCCAGAATGAAGCCCGGTCGTGACATCAGCGCACGCGCCATCACCACCTTCTGCTGGTTGCCGCCCGACAGAGACAGGATACCCGCGTCCAGCCCCGGCGTCTTTACCGCAAGCGAACCGAACACGCGGCCCACTTCACCCAGCTCCTTGCGACGGCTAAGTATCCCTAGGTTGCTGAACTGATCCAGGGCCGAGAAGGTCGCGTTCTCGCGCACCGTCAGGTCGGCGATGATCCCTTCTTCGTGCCGGTCGGACGGCATATAGGCCGAATTGGCCTTCACCTCGGCGGCGGAAAGCGAGGCGCCCTTCAAGTGAACCTCGCCCTTCCACGGCTCCAACCCGGCAAGCGCACGCATCACTCCGGACTGGCCGTTGCCTTCCACCCCGGCAATGCCAATGATCTGCCCGCGCCCGACGGCAAAGCTGATATCGTGGAACTTGCGGCCGGACAGTCCCTTGACGGTAAAGTTGATTTCGGGGGCCGCCTCGCCCGACTTCGGCGGAAACGCCGACGCAAGGCTGCGCCCGACGATCATGGCAAGCAGGTCTTCGTCCGTCACATCGCTTACCAGTGCCGCACCGGCGAACTGACCGTCGCGAAGCACCGTCACCCGGTGGGCGATCTGGCGCAACTCGGCCAGACGGTGGGTGATGTAGATGACGGCGGTGCCCTGCGCTACGATGCTGCGGATGCGCGCGAACAGCATTTCGGTCGCGTCCTGATCCAACGCCGCCGTCGGCTCGTCCAGGATCAGCACAGGTGGGTGGGTGGCAAGTGCCTTGGCAATCTCAAGGAGGTGCTTCTGCGCCACGGTCAGACTGTCGGCCCGCGCCGCCAACGGAACATGCAGGCCCACATCATCCAGCATTGCACGGGCAATCTCGGCCGGATTGCCGGCGTCAAAGATGCGGTCCGGCAGCGCCACGCGCAGGTTTTCCAGAACCGAAAGGTCATCCAGCACTGCCGGATGCTGATAGGAGATCGACACGCCCAGCGCGGCGGACCGTTCCGGCGTCATCGGAGAAATGACTTCGCCGTTGAACTCGATCACACCGATTTCGGGCTGCAAGACACCCGAGATGACGTTCATCAGCGTCGATTTGCCCGCGCCATTTTCGCCCAGGATGGCGTGAACCTCGCCCGGATGGATATCCACCGACACGTCAGACAGCGCGACGACGCCGGAAAACACCTTGGTGATATTGGACAGCCGGATCGTCGGCGCCGCCTCAGGCGCGCGGTTCAAATGTTCCTTATCCACGAGCTTCATCGCTGCAACCTTGGCCATATCACGTCCTGCCATCCCTGCGGGGAGTTAGAAGGGTGCGGCCCCGGGCTTCTGCCCGGGGCCGCGACCAGATTACTGGCCGACAGCTTTCGCCTGCGCGTCATCCGCCATTTCCGCCGACAGGTAGATCGAGCCGGGCAGATCGGGGCGGCAGGTCACCGGGTTCGGCGTACCTGAGACCGAGTTTTCATAGACCGGCGCCTTGAAGATCTCGTCGGTGGGCGGCGTGCCCCCGGTGGCCAAGGCGACAGCCCACTGCACTGCCAGGCGGACGTTGTCGTTGCCGGTGGCAACGGTGAACAGTTTGAAGTCCGGGTTGGCGTCCTTGTTCTCTTCGTAGAAGCACGAAAGCGAGTTGCCGTCAGAGGTGGCCAGCGCCGGGATCGACCGGCCGAACTCCTTGAAAACCGGCAGCGCGCCCACCAGCGACGGGCCGAAGTCCGACACGATCACGTCTATCTTGTCGTTCTTGGCGATCTCGGCCGACAGAACCTGCTGGGTCAGCGACGGGTCCCAGTTGGTGACGGCGAAGGGCTCGGGGTTGATGAAGACATACTTGTCATCCAGCACCGACTTCATCCCGGCGAGTTCGTCCGTGCCCTGGCTGTTGCCGGCCGGGCCGCTGAGAAACAGGACATTGCCGCCTTCGGGCAGCACTTCCTTGATCCAGTTCCCCCAGCTGACGCCATCCTCGACAAAGGACGAACCGATGAATTTGGCGTAGTTTTCGCCTTCAACGCCACCTACGTTCACACGGTAAGGCACGACGATGGTGCCTGCGCGGTGCGCGTTGGTCAGGGCCGGCAGAACAGCCGGGCCTGCGTCGCCAAACACGACCATCGCCTTGATCCCGCGCGCGGCCATTGAGTTGATGTCCGAAATGGCCTTCTGGGTGTCGCCCTGACCGTCGGCATATTCATACTGGGTGATGCTGGGGCACTTTGCGGCCTCTTCCGCGCCCGATGCCGTGGTGACCAGACGCCAGCTGTTGCCGCCAAAGCCATCCAGCAGCGCCAGCGACGCCTCGTTCGGCCCGCACCAGGACGGGGTTTCCGCCAGTGCTGTGGTGGCAGCAAACCCCATGGTCAGTGTCGCCACCGCACAGGCGGCAGTCATCGTCTTTGCCTTAAACATTGTCCGTTTCCTCCATTTTGGACTTTAGTGCACGTTTGGTTGCTGACTGTTTCCAGCGCAGCGAATAGACGCCGATCCCGAACACCAGTGCCAAGGCCTGGATGATCGTCTGGGCCGAGAAGGGCACGCCGACCGCCAGCGCGAACTGGCTGAGCTGGTTCAGAAAGAACGCGGCGATCAAGGTCGAGACGGGAAACCCGCGCCCGCCCAGAAGGGAAGTTCCCGCCAGCACTACCACTGCCACCGATGGCAGAAGCAGGCTGTCGCCCTGAAAGGCGGTTGGTTCCCGGGTGATCCCCGAAATCAGGATGCCCGCCACGCAGTAATGAAGCTGGGCAAAGACGTAGGCCATCGCTTGGTACAGCTGCACCTTCAGGCCAGCCGCATGGGCAGCAGCCGGGTTGGCACCAATCGCCTCGAACCGCCGCCCGATGATGGTCTTCTTCAGCACGAAACTGACGATCAGCATGATTGCCAGCGCGAAAAGGACCGAGTTCGGGATACCCAGAGTCTTGCCGCCCGCGATCTGCGCCATCAAGGGTGTGGTGATCCGCGGCACGCCACCCGATACCGCAAAAACCGCACCGTAAAGCAGCGCATTCATCCCGATGGTCGCAACGATCGCATTCAGGCGCAGCACCCCTACAAGGATGCCGTTCACCACCCCTGCGACCACCGCACAGGCCAGGGCAAAGGCGATGGACGTAAACAGCTGGGCATCACTGCCGCCCGACATGTGCGTGGTGATCACCACCGCCAGCGATACACCTCCCGCAAGCGACAGGTCGAACCCGCCCTGCTGCACGACCAGCATCTGCCCAAGGCCCACAATCGCGATGATCGCGGCAAACGGCAGGCTGCCCGCAAGACCGCCCGCCGAAATGGCAGACGGCGCGAAGATTGCGCAGACCACGATCAGCGCGAGTGTCGAGATCACGACCGTCACGAAACCGCGCGCGGGTTTCAGGGATCGCAGATCAAACGCAAGGCCATCCTGCCCCGCTGTCTGTTGGTAGTTTGCCATGATCCCTCCCCCCCGTTTGCGCGCCAAGGCGTCAGGCGATTTCCAGCGTGATCTTCACTGCCTTGGTCGGGTCTTTGCCGAGGTCAAAGGCCGTGATCGCATCGTCCAGCCCAAAGCTGTGGGTCTGGATCGGCGACAGGTCGATCCCCGTCCGCTCCAGAAACCGGATCGCCGCAGGCCAGACACCGGGCGACCCGATGCATCCACGCACCGTCAGATCCTTGATCTGGATCTTGCCCAGTTCGACCGGGATCGTCTGGCCGATGCTGATCCCCACCATCGACACGAACCCCTCGGGCCGGGCATAGTCGAACACATTGGCCAAGGACGACGGATGTCCCGCCGCCTCGATCACCAGATCGGCGCCGCCCTTGGTCATCTCGGTCACCGCCTCGACCGGGTTGCCGGCAGACGGGTCAACCGTGCCCACCGCGCCCAGCTTCATCGCGATCTCGCGCCGCAGCGGCACAGGATCTACCACGATCACCTGCGCCCCCATCCCGATGGCCGCCGCCGCCGACACCAAACCAATGGTCCCGCCGCCCGAAACGACTACGGTTTGCGACGCATCCACCCCGCCATGCCGCAGCACGGCATAGTAGCCGCAAGTAAAGGGCTCGATCAGCGCTCCCTTCGCGTCATCCACCCCATCGGGCAACTTGTGCAGCCATTCGGGCCGCGCCGCAAAGAACTCGCGGTTGGCACCGTCCATCGAAAAGCCGAAATGGTGGATGCGTTCGGGTGTGCGGATCACGCATTCCCCCACCACACGGTCCCCGCGCACCAGCCCTTTGACGTTGCGGCCCACCTCGACAATCTCGCCTACCCATTCATGGCCGGGGGTCACGGGGTAAGAAATCGGGATTATGTAGTTGCCAGACAGAAGTTCGTAATCTGAATGGCAGATGCCCACCCGGCGTGACCGGACCATCACCTCGTTTTCGCCGATGCTTGGCATCTGGATATCGGTGACGACGGGCTTGTTCGGTTGATCGAAAATCAGCGCTTTCATCTCGGGTCTCCCAGTGTGTGTCGGGCAGGGTGCAGGATTCAGGCCACGGTTTCGATGCGGCCGCTCTTGGCCGAAGCGAAAACTGCCTCAAGCAGGGCAATATTGTTGACCAGGTGGTCGGCGGTTATCGGGTAGGTCCCGCCACGCACCGCACGGGCAAAGGCGACCAGATTGTCCTTCACCGGCTCTGCCTTGCCGATTTCGCGGGTGAGGATCGGCCCGCCCGCCATGGCAGACGTGACGATCCAGCCATCCGGGGCCTCGACATGGGCCTTGTCGCGAATGTCGACCCAACCTTTCGATCCGAACACCGCAAAACGCGAGATGAACGGGTTGGCGAGCGAGGCTGAAACGTAGGAGGTGCCGCCGCCCTTGAACTTCACGAAGGCCGCCACCGTATCGCCCTGCGGCAGGTCTGACGACAACTGCTCGCAGATGCACAGCACGCTTTCCGCCGCTCCAAGCAACCGCACCGACAGGTCCAGAAGGTGAATGCCCGTCGCCGTCATCCCACCCGCCGGGGCCTGATCGGCCTTCAACCGCCAATTGTCGCGGGCGAGCGTAAGGAACTTGTCATGGCTGAAGTTGGCCTCGATCTGGTGGATGCGGCCAAGCGTTCCCGCATCTGCCATCGCCAGCATTTCCGCCACCGGAGGTTCAAACCGGCGTTCGTGCCCCATGCCCAGCACAATGCCCGCGTCGCGGCAAAGGGCGACCGAGCGTTCCGCCTCGGCCTTGGTCAGCGCCAGCGGCTTTTCGCAAAAGATATGCTTGCCCGCCGCAACCGCCGCTGCGATCTGATCGGTGTGCAGCGAATGGGGCGTGGCCAGAACCACCGCCTCGACCTCTGGATCGTTCAGCGCATCGGCATAGTCCGCCGAAAGCGCAATGCCTTTGTCGGCGCAAAGCTGGCGCACGGTGTCCACGTTCGGCTCTACCGCGCGCACCACCTTGATGTCGTCCGGTGCGGATTGCAGGACCGAAAGCATCTTCTGGCCCCACCAGCCCATGCCGACCAGTGCGATATTCACAGGACGTGCCATCAGCGGTTGTCCACGCGCTTGGAGAACGGACGGATCGACACGGTTTTCCAAAGGCCAACCTTGGCAAAGGGGTCATTCCTGTTGAACGCCTCGACCTCGGCAAGGCTGTCCGCCTCCAGCACAAAACAGCTTCCGATCATCGTCTGCTCGTCATCGGCCAGAAGCGGGCCGGAGATCACGGTTTTCACCGTTGCGGCAGCCAGATAGGCCTTGTGCGCATCATAATTCGCAAGCCGTTTTTCAACGGCGCCCTCATGGTCTAGGCAGTGAACGACATAGTGCATGGGTGACTCCTCAAGCCGGGATGATGCGGCGCGCGCGCAGCTCATCGAACACGTCGGTGAAGCTGCTGCGGGTCGACTGATAGGCGTCGAAACCCAGCGTCCGGCTGTTGGTCATGTCGGTGAAACATTCCAGCGTGCGGCCAAGGTCGGCATCGCTGTGCCACCACGAGGCGAGCTTCGACACCGGAATGTCCTGCAAACCATGCTTCGCCACGATCTCGGACCAGACGGTTTGCGCGTCGGCCATCTGACCTTCCAGCGGCGTCGGCTGGCCCGGATAGGGCGCGGCTTCGATGCCGAAATAGTCGGCAATCTGCCGCCACAGCCACGTCCAGCGGAACACGTCGCCGTTCGAGGTGTTGAAAGGCATGTTTGCAGCCGCAGGCGTCGTGGCGGCCCACAGCAACTGCTTGGCCAAAATGCGCGCATCGGTCACATCGGTGACGGCGTTCAGTTGCTCCGGCGATCCCGGATAGACGAACGGCCGCCCGGTGTGCTTGCAAATGCTGGCATAGACCGCCAGCGTTACCGCCATGTTCATCGCATTGCCGATCACAAAGCCGATCATTGTGTGCGGGCGATGCACCGACCAGGTGAACCCGCGCTTTTCGGCCATCTCGAACAGCACATCTTCCTGCGCGTAATAGAAGTTCAGGCCCGGCAGACGCGGGCTGCTTTCCAGGAACGGGGTGTAGGGCTTTACCTTCGCATAGTCGTCGAACGACCCGAGGTAGTGCTTCAGCCCGGTGACCAGCGCCGCGTGCCGGATCGGCGCGCCGGCCAGCCCGTCAAACAGGTTGCGGATCATCATGGCATTTACGCGGACATTCTCCGCCTCGTTCGCCTGCCGGGACCAGGTGCAAAAGAACACATGCGTCACGTCAGCCGCCGCCTGCAGCGCAGCCGCACTTGCCGCCGCATCTTGCAGATCAGCCGCGATATGCCGGTCAGAGAACTCAAGATCTGCCGCACCGCGCGACAGCGTCACAACCGTCCAGCCCTGTTCCTTCAACAGCTTTCCGGTGTAGCTGCCGGACAGTCCCGTGGCACCGACGATAAGAGCGACGTTGTTTTCAGTCATTATTGTTGTCTTTCTGTTTGTTGGTCGAATGGTCAGGTCGTGACCAAAATCTTCAGATGCTCGCCTGCGGGGTCGAGCAGCGCCTCAAACCCTTTGGCAACCACGTCGCGCGCGTCGATGCGGGCGGTGATCACCTTTTCCACCGGGAAAGTGCCTGCCGCGATCATACGGGCAATGCGTGGCCAGATCTGCGTCGGGTAGCACCAGGTCGCCTCGACCGTGATGTCCTTCAAGGCCCATAGCATTGCATCAATACTGGCAGGCTTCATGTGCAACCCCACCTGCACGACCTTGCCCTGCCGCCGCACCGCCTGCACGCAGGCATTCAGCGACGCTTCCAGCCCGACACATTCCAGCGCCACATCAACGCCCACGCCTTCCTCGGTCAGGTCGCCCACGATCTGCGACAGCGTGCCATCGCGCGGGTCAACGACATGCGCGTAAGGCGCAATCTCGGCAATGATGCGCCGCCGGTTCGGGTTCGGTTCGGACACGATGATCGTCGACGCACCCGCCGCCTTGGCCGCAAGGATGGTCAGCGCCCCGATCGGCCCAGCACCCGAGACTAACACCGTCGATCCCGCCGTGATCCCACCGCGATCCACCCCGTACAGCGCCACCGCAGCAGGCTCGATCATCGCAGCCTGATCGTCGGTGATGCCGTCTGGCACCGGCTGGGCGTTGTAATCCTTGACCACGGCCTTCTCGGCCATCCCGCCCCAAGCCCAGCTCAGGCCCACGCAGCCCATCTTCGGCGATAGATGATAAAGGCCACGCTTGCCGTAATAGTCGTTGCGCGGTGACAACAGCGGCTGGATCGAGATGCGGTCCCCCGCCTTCACATGGCTGACCGCGCCCCCAACCGACAGAACACGTGCGGAAAACTCATGCCCCAGGATCTGCGGATTGCTGGCCCCGGTAAACACATGCGGTTCTTTCGGCGTCACGATCGGCCCCGCAATGTATTCGTGCAGGTCGGTGCCGCAGATGCCAGCGACGGCAGGGGCGATCAGCACATCATCAGGCGCAAGCTGCCCCGACGGCTCTGCGACGTCCTCCACCCTGATGTCCTTGGCCCCGTGGAACCGAACTGCTCTCATCCTGTCGTCCTCCCTCAGACCCGTGGTCCCCGCCACGGCACCGTCATTTCCGCCGCAGGTCAGCCGAACAGCAGCGAGCAAGAAACACCTTTACTCCGCAACCCAATGCGGGCAGCCCACTTGCAACGACCGTGCCGACGACTCACCCCCGCTTCGATCGCTACCAAATCCCCACCCACCGGTCTGATGAAATTTAGCCGATCCGAATAAATTACCCCAACCACCACCGCTCCGGCGATTTACAGTCGGTGGCGGAGCGAGGGGTGGAATTCGGCATGCAAGCGAACTCGGCACAAACAACGCGCGCGCAATCGGGTGGTCGGGGAATCGGTTGGATCGGAGCTGGCAAGATGGGCGCGCCGATGATCCGCAACCTTCTGGCAGCAGGACTCACGGTTGCCGTCACTGAACCTGACACACAGGCCGTCTCCGGCCTCGAACGCGCCGGTGCGGTCAACGCAAGCACGCTTGATCTGCACAGCCAGAATGGCATCGTCTTCTCCACTCTGCCCAACGACAAGGTGCTGCGCGAGGTCGTGCTTGGCGCACCCGGCACAACAGGTCTCGTCCATCACATGACGCGCGGCTCGATCTTCGTCGAGATGAGCACCGTATCGCCCGAGTGTTCGGCCGAAATCGCCACTGCGCTCAACGATTGCGGGATCGCCTATCTACGGGCACCCCTTTCCGGCAGCACCGCCCTTGCAGAAAAAGCCGCCCTTACGGTGCTTGCCTCGGGCGATGAACAGGCTTGGGGGAACGTCCTGCCGACCATCCGGTTGCTGTCGGCACGGCAATTCTACCTTGGTGCGGGCGAAGAGGCCCGTTACATGAAATTGGTGATCAACACCCTTGTGGGCGCCAGTTCCGCCATTCTGGCCGAGGCAGTGGCCTTGGGTGAAAGCGGCGGGCTTTCTCGTTCCAGCATGATGGAGGTGATCTGCGAAAGCGCCGTCGCGTCCCCCCTTTTCAAATACAAGGCCGACGCGGTGGTCAGAGCAGATTACAGCCCGGCGTTCACGATCGAACAGATGATCAAGGATTTCAGCCTGATCAGCGATGCAGGACGCGCGAATGGCGTGCCGCTTTTGACGGCCGGGCTGATCCTTGAACTCTATCGTGCCGCCGCCAATTCAGGGTTGCGCAATCAGGATTTCTTCGCTTTGGTGAAATGGCAGGCCGACATCTCGGCCTAGCAGGGTTTCGTCCGTGCAACAGATGACCACGTCCAGCGCCCCCGTTTCCGAGCTCACCAGCCACGAGCTTTCGCGCATCGTCGATTTCCTGCGCAAGCTGCGCGCACCCTTCGACGTCGGCGTGCCGGGGGCGACGAAGGATGTGTTCTGGAACATCGTGCTGGAACTGGTCGATGCCCACCTGCACCGCCGACCGATCGACAAATCCGGTCTGGTGACGCTGGCAGGCGTGCCCTACAGCACCGGGAACCGGATGATTACCAAGATGATCGCCGACGATCAGATCCGTCAGGTGCCGCGTGGGGGCGGTCTCAAGACCCACTTTCTTGAACCGACCGATGCCTTGCTGCACAGCTTCATGGACTATGCCACCCATGTAAAAGGCCACCTCGCCAAGACCTTCGGGCTGCGCAAGGGGACGGAGGCGAACGAATACTACTTCGGCGGCAGCTACTTTGCCGCACAGATCATCTCTCCCGTCCGGGGCGACGATATTGCCGTCAAGGTGCCGGGCGACATCCGGTTCCTTCTGAACGACGACAACTACTTTTCCGCAATGCGAAACATGTGGTCTGATTTCAGGAACGACCTCAGCCGCAAAAGCAGCTTTCAGCTGCACCGGCTACCCGACCTCTACACAAATGCCCACAAGGCATTTGCAGCACCAATACCGGACCATGACGTCGTGGCCCTCAACATGCCCTGGCTTGGCGAATTCGCCGAAAAAGGCTGCCTGGCCCCCTTGGATGAACTGCTGAACGACGCTGCGATCAATCCGCTGGATTTCCATCCTTCGGTCTGGGGCACCGGAAACTGGAAGGGTACCCAGTACGGAATCCCGCTTTATTGCACGATCGAAATCCTGGCCGCCCGCCGCGACCTCTTTGAAGATCGCAGCCTGACCTATCCCCGCACTTTCGATGAAACCATCGCCGCCGCCCGCGCCCTGCACCGCCCGGCGAACGAATTCTACGGTATTGCCTGGAACGGCCAGCGCGGGATGCCCATCGCCAATTCCTTCATGTTCTTTCTGGCCGCCTGCCAGAAGACCATCATCGACATCCCGATGCACAATCGGGAAAGCTGGACCTTCGACCGCTTCGAAAAACTTAAGCTGCAGATCAACACTGACGATTCGCTCGATGTCATTGAATACATGAAGCAACTGGCCGAGGTTTCGCCGCCTGACATCGCCAAGGTGGATTGGGAACGCGGGCTGAGCTACTTCATGTATGGCCAGGTCGGGCTGGCCTATTGCTGGACGATGCGTGCCGCGCGCTTCGAACACGAACTCAGCTCGCAAGTGGCGCGCCGCGTCGCATATCTTCCGCCACCGTCCCGAAGGATGCATCAGGTCGCAGCACCCGTCGGGGGTTTCCTCATGACCATTCCCGCCCGTGTTCCACCGGCCCGGCAGCGCCAGATCATGAACGCACTTGCCTGGATGGTTTCACCCGAGGCAATGAAGGCGCATGTTAAGAACGGATTTCCCGTGGCGCCGCGCTTTTCGGTCTGCGCAGACCCCGAAGCGCTGGCCTCGTCGCCAATTGTCAGCATGGTCGATCAACTTGCCCGCAGGAACCAACTCGTCACCTGGGCCCGGCCGCCGATCAAGGAATTCAGCTACATCGAGACGGTCTTGGGAACGGAAATTCACGACGCTGTCTTCAACGGAAAACAACCTCGGCAGGCCCTGCGCGACGCCGAAAATCGTATCTATGGCGAACTGTATCATAAGTGACCGCCTGCGAACGATTGATGCGTTCAGGGCATCAAGCGAACTGAGCGGATGTCTGAACGATACCTGGTCAAGTGGACGCAGTTTTGCGCCCGAAACTGAATTAAATCCTGGCCAAAGCAAGATCTTGAGCTGGCCTGCCCCGATCGAGTGGTCCGGTTACAGTCTTAGTGCATGACGGGTCTTGGCGCTACAGCCGGGGTGGCCGGCGGAGCGGCTCCGGATGGCGAAGCCGGCCATTGGATGACCTCGGGAGCTGGCGGGCGATACCCCAGTGATGAGTGCGGGCGCTTTGTGTTGTAGTGGCGGCGCCAGCTTTCGATGATGATCTTCGCCTCGGCGAGGCTGTGGAAGATCTCCCCGTTGAGCAGCTCGTCCCTGAGTTTCGAGTTGAAGCTCTCGCAGATGCCGTTCTCCCAAGGGCTGCCAGGCTCGATATAGGCGGTCTTTGCGCCGACGGCGGCGTCCAGTCCCTTACAGCTTTGGCAATGAACTCCGGGCCGTTGTCGGACCGTATGTGATCCGGCACGCCGCGCAGGATGAAGAGATCGGACAAGACGTCGATGACGTCGGTCGATCGGAGCCTCCTGTCGATCCGGATTGCCAGGCACTCCCGGGTGAACTCGTCGATGAGGTTGAGCATGCGGAACTTCCTTCCATCATGAGTTCGGCTTTCAACGAAGTCGTAGGACCAGACGTGGTTCGGACGCTCTGGCCGAAGACGGATGCAGGACCCATCATTCAGCCAGAGCCGGCCCTTCTTCGGTTGTTTTGCAGGCACCTTCAGCCCCTCCCGCCGCCAGATGCGCTCGACCCGCTTCACATTCACCGCCCAGCCCGCCTCGCGTAGAAGAGCCGTGATCCGGCGGTAGCCGTAGCGACCAAACTGGCTGGCGAGCGCGATGATGTCCGCGGTGAGAGCCTCCTCGTCGGCCCGGCCCTGCGGCATCTTCCGCTGTGTCGAGCGATGCTGCCCGAGGACACGACAGGCGAACCGTTCCGAGATCCGGAACTTCTGCCTGACATGTTCGATGCAAGCACGGCGGAGGGCGGGGCTCAGTAGTTTCGCTACGCGGACCTTCGGTTCCCGATGCTGCCTCCCGCAGGATGAGCTTCTCGAGCGTCAGGTCGGAGACCGCCTTCCGAAGTCGCTCCCTCGCCATTGGGCTCGAACCAATGGCGCCTCAATGGCTCGATCCTTCTCGAGCTCCTTCAGCCGCTTCACCTGGTGATTCTTCAGCCCGCCGAACTCCTTGCGCCACCGATAGTAGGTGAACTGCGTCACGCCGATCGAGCGCACGGCTTCGGAAACCGAATGGCCTTGCGACACCAACACGTCGACCTGCCGCAGCTTTGCGACGATCTCCTCCGGCTTGTGCTTCTTCTGGGGCATTCCTGCATCCTCCAAATGGCTCGTAAGCCATACCTCAGGGAGGACCACTTTTCAGGGGGCAGACCAGAATGCCTCCATCCCTTCATCCTCGCTGAACCAGAACCGGGCGACATGGGCCGCGTGATCGGCTAGAAACGCGCCAATGAAGTCGTGGTTGGCGATCATCCTGTGTTCGGAGCGATAAGAGTCGTCGAACGGGAAAGGCAGCCGCCCTGACGCCTCAAGCGCCCGGCCTGCAGCGACAAAAGCCGTGTCCTCGCGCAACGCCAGACGACCGGCATAGGCCGGATCGAACAGGGTCATCAGGCCGACCCCGGCAGGGTCCAGCGGGGCGCTGTCCGTATGGTGCCCAATCCCGGCACCCCCCCCCAGATGTTCGGCGAGCCATAGCGCCTTTCATGAATGACCGTCTGCGCGTCGGCGTGAAAGGTAGGGTCGATCCGGGAAAAGCCAATGCGGTCTTCGTCCAGCGGGGCGATCAGGCTGCTGTCCAGCCAGCTGGCCAGCCTGTCGGTCGTCGGGCAAGCGACATTGAAGGCCTCGGTCCCGGCCACGTGGTGCATCTCGTCCTGATTGCGGACGCTGTGGAATGACACGGCAATGCCGGTGTCGCTGGTAAAGCTTTCAAAGGCGCGCCGCAGCCCCTTGCCATATCCGTCCCACCCCAGAATGCGCCGTATGTTCCAGAAACCCTCCTTTGGACGCCAGCCAAAGACTTGCAGATCACGCATCGCCGGCCATATGCTATTTTGCCAACAAGATGCGGAATCTTGCCAATGTCGCACCGGCCGCGTGCCGTATTGTCGTTCAAAATTGCTTTTCGCTGTTCGGCTACGGCATCGCGCGCGACCTGATCCGCATGGCCCATGACACCGGAAGCGCCGTTCAGGTCGAGGCGGTGACTGCCGCCGCTGCCTCTGGCCTGGTCCAAAGTTCCTGCGGGGCCCAAATCCTCGCCCGGCGGCGGTCTCCCCCAGTCTGCTGAAACATTTCAGATCCTGCCACCAGCACGGCGGCTGGGTGATCGGGTTGGGCACCAGTGTCTTCACGCTTGGTAAGGCGGGCCTGCTTGCGGCGCGACGGGCCACGGCGCATCCGGCGCAACTTTCCGCAGTGCAGACGGCCTTCCCCGACACCGACTTCACGTTGCAGCCCTTCGTGACCGACCAGCGGGTCGTCACCTGCGTCGGTGGCGATGCCGTCACCGATCTGATGCTGGACCTGTTGTCGCATGCCTGTTGATCCGGCCATCGCCCAGAATGTCCGTCGTCATGTCCTGCTAAAACCCGAACGCTCCGAGACGTTCATTGCCTCTATCGGGTTGCAGGGGTCGATCGAAGACCTTGACCCGCGGCTTGTCCGCTACATCCAGGTGATCGAGCAGACCCTATCCACCCCCCGCCCGTTGCCCATGGTCTGCGCCGGCATCGCCGTGTCGCCGAGGACCTTGTCGCGACTGACACATGCCGCGTTCAACTGCGCGCCAGGTAAGCTGTCCGCGCGGATCAGGCTGGACCATGCGGCAGGTCTGTTGCGGTCAACATCGCGCCAGCTGTCCGACATCAGCGACGCCAGTGGCTACAGAAGCACGGCGCACTTCTCGGACGCGTTCTACCAGCGGTTAAGGATCAGGCCCGGAAGATACCGAGCGACGCACAAAGCAGTATCAGACCGAGAAATTTGACCAACACATTCGCCCCCAGTCGAGACAACTTCGGGACGATGTGCTGCACAATTGACCAGCAACTGCTCAACTCACGAGGTCTGGCGTCGTTTCAAGCATTTCGAGTGACCGCTTTTGGCCGTAACCGCCCTGACTTATGCTTTGGGCGGAATGTATGTGCCGACTGCTGTTCGCAAGAGCTTTTGGCGTGGTTGCAGATATCGCTGATATGTATCCGGTCTGCGTTTCGGCGCACGGGCCGTGACCTTGTTGGATATACGCACGCACATTGATCTCATTAGCGGACAGGCTGACGATGAGCCATTTCCGCCCTCAGATTCCCGGTGCGTAATTCATCCGTCCCATGCTTTGCTCCCTCGCGAACCTCTGTGCGATTGCCTGGCGTCAGATCGCTTCGGCAACCGTATCTCTTGGGGCATCGAAGCCCCGTCCATAGCGTAGGACCGCCCAGGCGATGCGGACCAGTTTGTTGGCCAGAGCCACAGCCAACTTGTTCCTATGCATGCGCTGGTCGGCTTCGGCCAGCCACGCCCCAAAGCTCAATTCTGGCCATTTCTTCGGACGCATCAGGATGATCTTGGCAGCCTGGATGAGGAGTGTTCGCAGATATCGGCTTCCCCGTTTCGAGATCCGGCCAAGCGTCGTGCGCCCTCCTGTGCTGTATTGTCGGGGCACCAACCCGACCCAGGCCGCCATATCTCTTCCATGATCGAAGGCTTCGCCCTGACCAACCGCAGCGACAAGGGCTGTGGAGATCACCGGGCCCACGCCGTGAATGGTCCTCAACGCCCGGCAGTGGGCCTCGCCTTGCCCGATCTCTGCGATTTCCTGGGAGATCGCTTCGATCCGGGTATCGAGGCGCATCCAGTCGTCATGCATATCAAGGATGATGTCTCTCATCCTCGGTGAGATCTCGTCCCGGCGTTCGTCCAGAAGAGCCAGAAGCGAGTTCTGAACGGCGCGCAGACCCTTCCGGATCGTGATGCCTTGTTCGATCAGAAAGGCTCTGATCTGATTGATGGTTGCCGTGCGGCGAGACACCAGCCGCGACCGGACGCGGTGCAGTGCCTGCAGGTCCAGCTGGTCATGGCTCTTTTCTGACACGGTGCGCAGGTTCGGACGCAACGCTGCTTCTGCGATTGCCTCCGCGTCATTGTAATCGTTCTTCTGGCCCTTGTTGAAAGGCTTCACGTAGATCGCTGGAATAATCCTCGGCTCGAAGCCCATGCCCCGCAGGGTTCGGCTGACAAAATGCGCGCTGAGACACGCTTCCATCCCGACGAAGCACGGTGGGAGCTTATTGAAAGTCGCCTCAAGGGCAAGGCGCTTGATCTTCTGTCGCAGAACCAGTCGGCCATCGGCGCTGAAACCGACGAGGTGGAAAACCTACTTGCCGATGTCGATCCCGATAACACTTGCAGCGACAGAATCCTGTCTGATCTTGGAAGTCATGGTGCTTCTCCTTCTGGGCAGTGGAAGCCTTGAAGGCTACCACCGCCGATGAAGCAGTCGGCACATTTCATTAGCGGTCGTTCAAGGACGGCATGCCGAACGCTTTTGCTTCGATCAAAAAGGTCGGCAGGTGCTTGCGAAGAAAACCGCGAAACCGCAACTTGGCTGGCGTCACCGCAATCTGTCGCCGTTGAGATTGAAAAGCAGAGCTTTAGCTGCATCGAATGTCACGCGGATCTTGTGGCCGGACCCTATTCTGGTTTCAGAACTGTCATGCAAGACTACGGTCACCGCAACGCCAGAGAGGCTCTGCGCGTGGATCACCTGTTCTGAACCAAGGTTCTCGATCGCTCGCACGAAAAGCTCGACTTCTCCGTCGTCGGCCAAGGTGAACCAGTCTGGACGAATACCGATTTCCACCTGAGCCGCCTGGCTAGCCGCCGTTTTGGCGACGGGTATGTCGAAAGGTTGCTCGGCGTCCTTCAGTTCAACCACAACCCCGTCAGGACGACGGTCAATGATCTTGCCGGGCAGGAAATTCATCCGTGGATTGCCCAAAAATCCTGCGACAAAACTGTTGTCGGGATCGTTGTAAAGATCGAGCGGCCTTCCCTGCTGTTCGATCCGCCCTGCCCGCAGAAGGACCAGCCGGTCGGCCAAAGTCATGGCTTCGACCTGATCATGGGTCACATAGATCATCGTTGCACCAAGGTGGCGGTGCAGCTTGGCGATCTCGACACGCATCGACACGCGCAACTCGGCGTCGAGGTTTGACAAGGGCTCGTCGAAGAGAAAAAGGCTAGGCTGGCGCAGGATAGCCCGCCCGATAGCAACGCGCTGCCGCTGACCGCCCGACAGCGCGCGCGGCTTGCGGTCAAGCAGAGCCGAAAGCTCTAGTATTTCGGCCACCTCATCCACGGCGGCGCGGATCTCGGCCTTGGGCTTGCGGGCGATCCGCAGCGAATAGCCCATGTTCTCGGCCACTGTCAGGTGGGGGTAAAGCGCGTAGGATTGAAACACCATCGCCACCCCGCGGTCGGCGGGGTCGACACGTGTCATGTCCCGCCCGCCGATGTCGATAGTGCCTGAACTCGTCTCTTCCAGCCCCGCGATCATCCGCAAGAGGGTGGATTTGCCGCAGCCCGACGGGCCGACGAACACACAAAACTCACCGGGCTCGACGGTCAGGTTCACACCTTGGATCACAGAGGTGTCGCCGAAGCGCTTGGAGATGTCCTTCAGGTCGAGTCCGGTCATGTCCCTTGTCTCATGCTGCGCGCAAGGATTGCGGGATGAAAGCCCCATGCGCGTCGAGCAGGCGTTCGACCAGTTCGGCGATCTGCTGAGTGTCAAGCTCGGCCGCCGTATGGGGATCAAGCAGCGCGGCATGCAGAACATGGTCGCGCCGTCCGGTAAGAACGGCTTCGACCGTCAGCTTTTGCACATTGATCTGGGTCTGCATCAGGCAGGCCAGTTGCAGCGGAATGTCGCCCACCACGGTCGGCTGCACGCCTTGGCGGTCTACCAGACAGGGCACCTCGACACAGGCATCTGCCGGCAAGTTGGTGATAGAGCCGTTGTTGGGCATGTTGCCGTAGATCACGCGCGGGGTGCCCGTCACGATGGAATGGATGATCTCCGACCCGTATTCCGGCGACCGGCGCACCTCCAGCGGCTTGGAGGTGTCTTTAAGGTCTGCCGACATGGTTGCCCAATCAACGATCTGGCTTTCGCAGCGGCGCGGGTATTCATCCAGCGGGATGTTGAATTTCTGGATCAGGTCGGGGCGGTGGCTCTTGATGTACCACGGCACATATTCAGCGAAATGCTCAGAACTTTCGGTGACGAAATAGCCGAAACGCTTGAAGACGTCATAGCGCACGCGGTTGGTGTTGGGGATCCGGTCCTCGTCGATGACCTGACGGATCAGCGGGTAAAGGTCGGTGCCATCGCGGTGGCGGAATTTCAGGTAGAAGGCCACGTGGTTCACGCCCGCGACTTGATAGTCGATATCCTCGACCGGCACGCCGATATCGCGCGACAATTCCTCGGCGGTGTGGCGGACGGAATGGCACAGGCCGACGGTCTTGATCTTCGATCCGCGCGCCAGACCCATGCAGTTCATTGCCATTGGGTTGACGTAGTTCAGATGCCAGACATCGGGGCAAAGCCGCTCCATGTCATGCGCCATGTCGAGGAGGACCGGGATCGTGCGCAAGCCGCGCATGATGCCGCCGATGCCCAGCGTATCGGCAATCGTCTGCTCTAGCCCGGCCGATTTGGGCAGGGCGAAATCGGTCGTGGTGCCGGGTTTGTAGCCGCCGACCTGGATCATGTTGATGGCAAAATCGGCACCATCCAGCGCGCGGGCGCGGTCGGTCGTGGCCTCGATCACCGCACTGGTGCCCAAGGCCTGGTTGATCCGGCGGGCGATGATCTCGGATTCGGCAAGCCGCTTGGCGTCGATGTCGAACAGGCTGAAACGTGCCTGCGCCAGCTCGGGATAGCTGAGGATGTCACCGATCAGGTTCTTGGCGAAAACGGTGCTTCCGGCACCGATAAGCGTGATCTTGGGCGCAAACATGGCAGGGTCCTTTGGTCAGTCAGAGAGGGAGCATTGAAAGAGAAGTCGGGGCACAGGAATTCTGGGAGGAAACCAATTCACCTGCGCCCCTTTGTCGGTCGTTACTGGAAGAGCGCGTTGATCTCTTCGTTCACAGCCGGCAGGATCTCGGCAGGTTCACCCTGGCCGAGCATCACCTTGTCGAGCGCGGTTTTCAGGAGGGAGTCCACCTCGTTGCCGCGTTCGGTCATCGGGAAGGAGAAGGTCGATTCCGCGACTGCCACTTTGGTGAAGGCCGACACGTCCACGCCGCGCGCCTTGTGCGCTTCGATGGCAAGCTCAACCGCTTCGGGCCGTGCGGGGAATACGACGCCAGCCTTGCCGACGATGCTTTGGCACTCCGACGAGCCGAGGAACTTCACCCACTGCCAGGCGGCGTCCTTGTTCGGCGAACCGGCCCAGATCGAATCTGCCAGACCGTTGAACATCGACTTGCGGCCTTCAGGGCCAGCGGGCAGCGGGGCGAAGCCGACCTTGAAATTGGCGTTGTCGAGGTAGGACCCGATCATCCACGACCCGTCGGTCGCCATCGCGCCCTGACCCGCCGAGAACAGACCCGAGGCGTTCAGCTTGCCAACCATTTCCTGCGACGGCATCAGCCCCTTGTCGAGGGACAGGTCCTGCAGCCAGTTGATCGCTTCGGCCAGTTTCGGATCGTCTATGAAATACTTCGACCCCCAAGCCTGATCAATGTATTTGAAGCCGTTCGACACGGCGAGATATGACCATTCGGTCTGCCCGAATGCCGACAGAGGCGACGAGACATAGCCGTAGCTCGCGACATTGGCCTTGTCGAAACCCTCTTCGTTTCCGCGCTTGCCGGCCTTGTCGACAGTCAGCTTGGCTATCGTCTCTTCCCAGGTGCCGCCATCCTGCGGGTTCCAGGTCAGGTTCTCCAGATCAGCCGGCGTCATGCCCGCTTCGGCCAGCTTGTCAGCGTTGTAGACGATGGCGACGGTGTCCCAGTCCTTGGGCATGCCCCACTGCTTTTCGTCCTTGTTCCAGGTCTGCGCCAGACCAGGCAGGAAGCCCGACATGTCATAGCTGTCAGCTGCGATGCGGGGGGTCAGGTCTTCCATCACGCCATTGACGAGGAACTCCGGGTAGCGGCTGACGTGGTTCACGAAGACGTCCGGCGCGGTGCCCGAAACGAAACCGGTGGTCAGTGTGGTCCAGTAATTGTCCCAGCCGTCCTGCGTGATCTTCACACTCATGCCGGGGTTCTGCGCGGCGAAGGCATCTGCGCATTGCTGGTAGACCGGCGCCTGATTGCCGTCCCACATCCAGTAGGTGATCTCTTGCGCCTGGGCGGGAGCCGCAATCGCGGTTCCGGCCAGAAGCGCCCATTTCATTGTCTTCAGTCCCATCGTCAACTCCTCCACAGGTTTTTCAGGGTTCTCATTTCATGCCGCTGGTCTGCAGCGACTCCACGATCCGCCGGCCAAAGAAGGCGAGCAGGAACAGTATGGGGATGATCGACAGCATCACCGCTGCCATCAGCCCGGTCCAATCGGGCTGCGCTTGCCCGGTCTGCGACTGAAACTCGGCCAGTGCCACCGCAAGCGGGCGTACGCTCTCGTCGCGACCGACAAGGAAGGGCCAGAAGAAATCATTCCACGCGTTGATCGACAAAAGGATCGCCAGCGTCGCCATCGGCCCGCGCTGCAACGGGAGGGCGATGTGCCAGAAGATCTGGAAATGCGACAGGCCCTCCAGCCGCGCGGCCTCTTCCAGTTCTTTCGGGCTGGAGATGAAGAACTGCCGCAGGAAAAACACGGCAAAGGGCACCATCAGGATATTGGGTGCCACCATGCCTGCAAAAGTGTTGATCAGCCCAAGCTCGCGGATCAGCACGAAATTCGGGATGAATAGCACGATCGACGGGATCATCGTGGCCGAAAGGAAGGCCACGAACAGCACATCGCGCCCCGGAAAGCGCAGCCGCGCAAAGGCATAGGCGGCTAGGGCGGAAAAGAACAGCTGCCCCGTGACCAGAAGTCCCGCGTAGATCACCGAATTGCGCAGCGCGAGCGCAAAGTCGATGGGGGCCGCCTGCGCTGAGTTCAGGACGATATCCGTCTTGAACCCTAGGACGCGTGCGAAGTTCTGCAAGGTAAAGCTAGGCGGCACGAGCGACGAGGCGCTGGCGAAAAAGTCGTTCGGCAGGGTCAACGCGGTTTTCAGCGCGACCCAGACCGGCAGCAGCGAAATGGCGGCCAGGACCAGAAGGGCTGCATATCCGGCAATGCGAGAGAGGGACGGTCTTGCCATCGCCATCACCCAAGGTCCGACTGGCCGGATCGCATCACGCGCATCTGCACAAGCGTTACCGCGATCAGGATGAAGAACAGCACCATCGACATCGCCGAGGCGAGGCCCATCTTCGAGAACTTGAAAGCCGTCTCGTAGATGTAGAACATCACCACCTTGGTCGATCCGGCAGGCCCGCCGGCCGTTGTGACGGCGATGGTGTCAAAGATCTGGAATGACCCGATGACCGAGGTGACCAGCACAAAGACCATCACCGGGCGCAAAAGCGGCAGTGTGATCGTGCGGAACATCTGCCATTCCCGCGCGCCGTCCAGCCGTGCGGCCTCATAAAGATCGCGAGGGATTGCCTGTAGCCCGGCATAGAAGAGAAGCGCTGTGAACCCCACGTGCCGCCAGATGTTGATTCCGGCAACCGAGATCAGGGCTTGATCGGCTGACGCAAGGAAAGACTGCTTGGCCACCCCGATGGCTTCCAGAAAGACATTCGTCATCCCGATCAGCGGATCAAGCATCAACAGCCAGATCAGTGCTGCCACCACGTTGGAAATCAGATAGGGCGCAATGATCACCGCCCGCACCCAGACCTGCCGCGCCAGACGGTCGGCCAGCACCGCAATGAAAAGCGCCAGTCCCGTCTGCACAGGGATGTTGTAAACCACGTAAACCAGCGTCAGCCGCAGGCTTTCCCAAAAGGTGCCGTCGGACCAGAGTTGTGTGTAATTGGACAGCCCCACAAAGCGCGGCTCACGCAAAAGGTTCCAGTCGGTCAGGCTGATTTCGGCGGCGCGCAGGGTAGGCAGGACATAGAACACAGCCAGACCGATTAGCGCCGGAGCGATGAAGGCATAGCCCATCAACGCCTCGCGCTGGCGCATCGACAGGCGCCTTTGACCCGCCGAAGGCGGTCTAACCAGCTTTTGCATCCTTGCCCTCCCAGGCGTCCGACCTTGTGGCGGACTTAACTAACACGTGTTAGTAATCGTTTCAGCTAGACGCGCGGGGCGACGCTTGTCAACAGATTCTTCAAAGGCTAATCGTGTTAGTGACGTAAAGGGCAGGCAGCATGACACGAAGCAGGGTGACAAGCCATGACGTTGCCCGCGCGGCCGGTGTGTCGCGCACGACCGTGTCGATCGTCCTGAACCGGTCGAATTCTGCCGTGATCGGCGAAGACACGCGCAAGCGGGTCGAGGCCGTCGCCGCCGATCTTGGCTACCGCCCCAATTCGGCCGCCCGGATGCTGAAAAGCGGGGTCACCGAAACCGTCGGGCTGGTGGTGACGGAAAGCCGGTCGCTGTCAGTTGACGGGTATATTCCGCTTCTCTTCAACGGCGTGGGCAGCGTGCTGCGGCGCAAGGGCTATCACCTTTTGCTGGAAACCCTGTCGCGCACCCGGGGCAAGAACCCATACACTGACCTTGTGGAATCCCGCCGCATCGACGGCCTTCTGCTGCTCAGCCCGCGCAAGGACGATGCCAACCTGATCGAGCTGATCGAATCCGATTTCCCCATTGTTCTTTTGGGGTCAATCGGCCATCCGAGGGAGATCTCGGTCGATACGCCCAGCACCGAAGGCCTTCGCGACGCTGTCGCGCATGTCGTGGCTCTGGGCCACCGCAGGATCGGAAGCATCCCGTTCTCGCCGCCCGGGTTTTCGGCGGCCGACATGCGCTTGTCCGAGTTGCGGAGCTTTCTTGCCGATGACGGCATCGCGCTTGACGACACTGCAATCGTGTCGGGCGATTTCAGCGCCGAAAGCGGGTTCAAGGCCACGGTCGCACTGATGGCTGCCCGCCCTGACATCACGGCAATCTTCGCCGGAAACGACACGATCGCTTTGGGCGTGATCGGCGCACTTGCCAGCCTTGGCTTGTCGGTTCCGCGGAATGTCTCGGTTGTCGGCTTCGACGATCTGCCCTTTGCAGGCTATGTCGCCCCACCGCTGACGACAGTGCGCGTCGATGGCATGCATCAGGGCCAATGTGCTGCCGAAGCGCTTATCCTGCGGCTCAAGGGAAAGCCCGTCCCAGAGCCTCGCCAGAAGTTCAGCTCGGTTTTCATCCCACGAGATTCAACCGCTTCCGTCCGCTAAAGGTCTTCATCACCGCTGCCGCGACAACGACGAAATACAGTACTGGTTATTCGAAACTGCCCGTTGTGGCGTCCAGATGATTGTCATCGCGGCGGCGGAGAACGGTCGTTCGGCGTCCACTTGGATTTGTCAGGTTCGCAGATCCGACACTAATCTGGTCAGCCGGTGGATTGCCGGATCAGGAGCTCTGGCGAAATGGCAATACGACCAGGCTTGTTCTGGCGGCCATTCAGCACATCAAGGATAAGTTCGGCCGTGCGTGTGCCGATGTCGCGTGGGAAGGGATTGATCGTGGTCAGCGCAGGGACGGCGATGCCGGCGATCTCGTAATCTCCAAAGCCTGCGATCCATATTCGTCCTGGAACATCGACTCCGCGTCTTTGGCATTCGGTCAGGGCACCGAAGGCTGATAGGTCGGAGACGCAGATGACCGCCTGGGTATCTGGGAGGGTTTCAAGGAGACGGCCCATCGCCCCCGCCCCTTCCCGCATGGAGATGGGAGGCACGCCCGCAGCGATCAACCGGGTCGCGTCCAATCCATGCGCCTGCATCGCGGCGATGAACCCCGCGCGGCGGTCGGCGCCGCGGGTGTCACGGGTCGTGTCGCCGCCAATGAAGGCGATGCGCTTCAGCCCCCGGGCCACAAAATGATCGACCATGCCGCGCACGGCGCTGGCATTGGAAAAGCCGATGACATGGCCGATGGGGTCCTCGGGCAGGTCCCAGGTCTCGATCACCGGGATGCCTGCGTTTTCCAGCATCCGCCGGGCGCGCGGGGTGTGCCGGCCACCGGTGACGACGATCGCCTCGGGGCGGCGGCGCAGGAACTGTTCGATCAGACGTTCCTCCTCGGCCATGTCGTAGTCGGTATAGCCCAGAAGGATTTGCAGCCCGCGCGGCTTCAACCCCTCGGAAAGCCCGCGCACGGTTTCGGCGAAGTTGGCGTTGTTGATCGAGGGGATGGTGACCGCAATGAAGTCCGTCCGCTGCGAGCGAAGGCTGGAAGCCGTGCTGTCGAACACATAGCCAAGGTTGTCTGCCGCCTTCAGGATGGCATCGCGGGTGGCCTCGCTGACTGAACTGTCGGTCTTGAAGGCCCGGCTGACCGTCATTGGCGAGACCCCGGCAAGGCGGGCGACATCGGCCATAGTCGGGGACTTGCGGGCGGTGTTCATGGGCCCTTGTTATCGTTACCGCGCATGGAAATCCAGCTTTGCGGGGTCAGGTTGGATCGAAGCTGAGGGCGGTGGTGACGTGGTGGTGGATGCGCCCGGTAAAGAAGCGGGATAGGACCCCTTCGGTTGCAGCGCGGCCTTCCATGCGGATCGGGTGATCGAGAAAGGCATTCACGGTGGCGCTGTCGGGCCAGTCGATGGCCAGAATCAGCGGATATTCCGGCGCGCCCGCGTCACGATCGTCGGCGAAGGTGACGTGGATAGCCAGCGCGCCGGGAAAGCGACGCCACACCGGCACAATCTCGGCCAGAACAGCGGCGCGGAAGGCTTCGGTCTGGCCGGGGGCGACGGTGCCTTCGAAAAGGGCATAACGGGTGATCATTCAGAAAGGTCCTTTCACGGTCCTCAGATACTTTTCTTGACGGAGAAGAATTCCATCAGCGCGGCCTGATCCTCGCCGCCAAGCCCGGCGGCGGTCAGCATCCGGTGAACCTCGGCACAAACGGCGGTCAGGGGCATTGGCGTGTGGGTCAGGCGGGCAAGATCGGCAGCGCCGTTCAGGTCCTTGACCATGTTGTCGATCCGTCCCGTTCGGCGATAGTCGCGGGCAGCGAAGCGGGGCATGTATTCCTGCAAGATGGCGCTGTCGGCGCGGCCACCCTTGAGGGCCTGGGGTATCCTGCAGACGTCCACCCCGGCGGCCTCGGCCAAAGCGGTCGCCTCGGCGACGGCGAGAAAGCCAAGACCGCAGAGCACCTGATTGATCAGCTTGGTGGTCTGGCCGGCACCCGGCCCACCCATCCGCGTCTGGTTCGAGGCGACGCGTACGAGGATCGCCTGCGCGACGGCCACAGCCTCGGGCGTCCCGCCCTGCATCAGCGTCAACTCACCCGTCGCGGCCTTGGGGATGCCGCCGGACAAGGGGCTGTCCACCCAATGCAGGCCCGTTGCGGCGGCATCGGCGGCAAGCGTCCTGGTCGCCTCGGGGTCGATCGAGGACATGTCGATTATCAGAGTGCCGGGGCTGGCACCCTCGGCAACACCGCCCGGGCCAAAAACGGCGGCGCGGACGATATGGGCGGCATTCAGCGACAGGATGACCGCGCGGACGCCTGCTGCCGCTACCGCGGCGGAGGGTGCGGCTTTGGCCCCGGCGGTGACGAGGGGCGCGACCTTGGCCGGGTCGAGGTCAAAGACCGAAAGCTGGGTTCCGGTTGCAACCAAACGTGCGCCAATCGCGCCGCCCATAGCGCCTGCACCGATCAGGGCGATCTTTTCGGTCATGAGGTAAGTCCTTCAGCGGCTGCGGTGATGATGGCATCCAGCGGCTGGTCAATGTCGATGGCCAGCGCCTCGTCGGGGCCCGGAACCTCAAGGGCCGCGAACTGGCTGTCAAGCAGGCTGGGCGGCATGTAATGGCCGGTGCGGGCAGCCATACGCCCTGCGATCACATTACGGCTGCCGGTGAGGTGGATGAAACGTATCGGCCCGCCCGCACCGGCGCGCAGACGGTCGCGGTAGGTGCGGCGCAGGGCAGAGCAGCCGACGATGACGGGCGCCTCGGTCGCCAGCACCTGCGCCACCCGGTCAAGCCACGGCCAGCGGTCGTCATCGGTCAGTGGCACTCCGGCGCGCATCTTCTGGACATTCGATGGTGGATGCAGGTCGTCGCCATCGCGGTAGGGAATGCCAAGGCGCGCCGCCAACCCTTCGCCAACCGAGGATTTGCCGCACCCCGACACGCCCATCACGACGATGCGATGGGTCATAGCGAGGCCGTGATGCCGCCATCGACAAACAGAATATGGCCGTTGACGAAGCTGGCGGCGTCCGATGCCAGAAAGATGCACGCACCCTGCAACTCCTCCACCCGACCCCAGCGGCCGGCGGGGGTGCGCTTTTCCAGCCATGCCGAAAAGGTCGGGTCGGCCACAAGGGCAGCGTTCAGCGGTGTATCGAAGTAGCCGGGCGCAATGGCATTGCAGTTCAGCCCGTATTTCGCCCAGTCCGTCGCCATGCCTTTGGTCAGGTTGCCGACGGCCCCTTTCGTAGCCGTATAAGGCGCGATGGAGGGACGTGCGAGGGCGGTTTGCACCGAGCCGATGTTGATGATCTTGCCCCGCCCGCGTGCGATCATGTGGCGCGCGACCGCCTGCCCGACATGAAAGACCGAGGCGATGTTGGTCTGCAAAAGCCGCTCGAACGCGTCGGCGGGGAAATCCTCCAACGGCGCGCGGTGCTGCATGCCTGCATTGTTCACCAGAATGTCGATGGGTTTGCCGGTGGCCTCATAGGCATCCACTGCGGCGCGGACGCCGTCGTGGTCGGTCGCGTCAAAGACCAGCGCATCCGCCCCCGGAATGCGCGCGGCGGCGGCGGCAAGCTTGGCCGCATCCCGACCGTTCAGCACCACCTGCGCACCAGCAGCGGCCAGACCTTCGGCCAAGGCAAAGCCGATGCCTTGCGAAGACCCGGTCACCAGCGCCCGCCGCCCTGTCAGATCGAAAAGCCTGTATCCCAAGGTGTGCTTCCTTTCAGTTCGCTCTCGACAAGCGCCGTTTCTCCAGTTTATGTTATCGTTAACATCGCCTGTCAAGCCGGATCGGAAACCACAGATGACCAAGCCCCATGTGCTGCAAGTCGGCCCCTATCCGGAATGGGATCAAGTGCCGCTGGATGCCGCCTATACTGTCCGCCGCTGGTGGGAGGCCGCAGACAAGGACGCGTTTCTGGCCACAGTTGGCCCCGATATCGAGGCGATTGCCACGCGCGGCGATCTTGGGGCAAGTGCAGCGATGATTGCGGCCTGCCCAAACCTGAAAATGATCAGCGTCTTCGGGGTGGGCTACGACGCGGTCCACCTCGCAAGCTGCAAGGCACGCGGGATCAAGGTCAGCAATACGCCCGACGTACTAACAGAGGATGTGGCTGATATCGCCGTGGCTATGCTTCTGGCGCTGGTCAGGCGCACCGGCCCTGCGGAAGCCTGGGTCCGCTCCGGCGATTGGGCGGCAAAGGGTATGTTTCCGCTGACGCGCAAGGTCTCGGGCACGCGGGCGGGGATTCTGGGGCTCGGGCGGATCGGCACAGCGATTGCCCGGCGCTTGCAAGGGTTCGGGATGGAGATCGCCTATTCCGCAAGAGCGCCGAAACCAGGCGCCGAGGGTTGGACATTCGTTCCCGATGCCGTCGCGCTGGCCGAGCGGTCGGACCATCTGTTCGTGGCCCTTGCCGCAACGGCCGAGACCCGTCACATCGTCAATGCCCGCGTGCTGCAGGCGCTGGGGCCAGAGGGGACGGTGATCAACATCAGCCGGGCCGCGAACGTCGACGAGGCCGCCCTTCTGGATGCGCTGGAAGGCGGCAAGATCGCCGGCGCTGCGCTGGACGTTTTCGAGGGCGAACCGAACCTGAACCCGCGCTTCCTGACCGCTCCGAACGTACTGTTGCAGCCGCATCACGGCTCGGGCACCGTCGATACCCGCAAGGCGATGGGGAAATTGATGCGCGACAACCTGAGTGCACATTTTGCAGGGCAGCCGCTGCTGACGCCGGTGCTGTGATGCGGGCGATTGTCATTCATGCAGCCCGTGACCTGCGGATCGAGGAGCGGGCCGAGGAAGCCATCGGCCCGGGGCAACTGCGCCTGCGGCTGGCGACGGGAGGTGTCTGCGGGTCGGACCTGCACTACTACAACCACGGGGGTTTCGGTGCCGTCAGGCTCAAGGAACCGATGATCCTTGGGCATGAGGTTTCGGCCTATGTCGACGACGCGGGCGACACGACCTTCACCAAGGGGCAGCTTGTCGCGGTCTCACCCAGCCGTCCGTGCGGCGGTTGCAGGTTCTGTCTGGAGGGCCTGCCCAACCAATGCCTGAACATGCGGTTCTACGGCAGCGCGATGCCTTTTCCGCATATTCAAGGCGCGTTTCGCGAAACCCTTGTTGCCGATGCCAGCCAATGCGTTGATGCCACCGGCCTGACCCCGGGTGAGGCGGCGATGGGCGAGCCGCTGGCCGTCACGCTGCACGCCACCCGCCGCGCGGGCGAGATGCTGGGCAAGCGCGTGCTGGTCACCGGCTGCGGGCCGATCGGGGTCTTGTCGATCCTGGCCGCCCGCCGGGCCGGGGCGGCAGAGATCGTCGCGACCGACCTGTCGGATTTCACCCTGTCGCTGGCGTGCAAGGTGGGCGCGGACCGGGTGATCAACACCGGCTCTGACCCCGACGCGCTGGCTGCCTATGGTGCGGAAAAGGGCTACTTCGACGTGCTTTACGAATGCACCGGGGTGGCGGCAGCGCTGGCTGGCGGGATCGCGGCCTTGCGCCCACGTGGGGTGATCCTGCAACTTGGGCTTGGGGGCGACATGACCCTTCCAATGATGGCGATCACCGCGAAGGAGCTGGAGCTGCGCGGGTCGTTCCGGTTTCACTCAGAATTCGCTGTCGGGGTCGGCCTGATGCAGAAGGGGCTAATCGACGTGAAGCCGCTGATCACCCACACGGTCGCCCTTGATGAGGCCGAGACTGCGTTCCGGCTTGCCAGCGACCGAAGCCAGGCGATGAAGGCGCAGATCGTGTTTTCGGCTTAAGGCTGGGCGGTCGCGCCGATGGCGGCAAGGGCGGCCTCGGCCACCTCGACATCCTGTGCGCCAGAGCCTGAGCCGACACCGATGCCGCCAAGGAGGACGCCGTTTCGCCAGATCGGCAGCCCGCCGGGAAGGCCGGTCATCGTGCCTTCGGTCGCGGCGGCGATGGCGGAGCGGACCGCCTCGGGCAACGCGGCCGAGGGTTTGCCGGTCGAAGCCGCCGTCTGCGCCTTGGCCCGCGCCGAGCGCAGCGACAGGACCCTTGCCCCCGTCATCCGCAGGACCGCAAGGTCGACTGCCGAAGGATCGACGATCACGATGCACTGGGGTTGGCCCATAGCCTGCGCCTTGTCCGCCGCCGCATGAAGCATGGCAAGAAGTGCGGCATCGGTCAGCCGTTCGGTCGGGTTGGTGACCTGCATGGGTGGGGCCTTTCGGTTTGACGGCCGTATATGGTAACGATAACAAATACTGGAAAGAGAGAGGGCTGTCATGTCATTCTTCGAAGTCCATGATCCGGCGCTCGGGGCCTATGTACTGGGCAACGCACCAGTTAAGCGGCTGGCGACCGGTTTCGACTGGGTCGAAGGGCCGGTGTGGTTCGGCGACCTTGGTTGCCTACTGTTCTCGGATATCCCGAACAACCGCATCCTGCGCTGGACGGAAGAGGGCATCAGCACCTTCCGTGTCCCTTCCAACTATGCCAACGGCCATACCCGTGACCGTCAAGGTCGGCTGGTCAGCTGCGAGCACGGCACGCGGCGGGTGACGCGGACCGAATGGGACGGGGTGGTGACGGTGGTGGCCGACAGCTTCGACGGCAAGCGTCTGAACAGCCCGAACGACGTGATCGCGGCCCCGGACGGCAGCCTGTGGTTCAGCGATCCGCATTACGGGATCATGACCGATTACGAAGGGTTCCGCGCGGCGCAGGAACTGCCTTGCGCGGTCTACCGGGTGGACGCGGCGGGCGGGATCGAGGCAATGATCCTGGACATGGCCTGCCCGAACGGCTTGGCGTTCAGTCCCGATGGAACGCGCCTTTACGTGGCCGATACCGGACGGATGCACAGTGCGGACCCACAGCATATCCGCGTCTACGACATGGTCGCGGGGCGGCCGGTGAATGGGCGGGTATTCCACACGATCAGTCCCGGCTCCGCTGACGGCATACGGTGTGACAGCGAGGGGAACCTCTGGTCCTCGGCCGCTGATGGGGTGCATTGCATCGCCCCGGACGGGCATCTGATGGGAAAGATCCTTGTGCCGGAGCTGGTGTCGAACCTGTGCTTCGGTGGGCGGGCAAAGCACCGCCTGTTCATCACCGCGACGACCAGCGTCTATTCGGTGATCCTGAACCGCAGGGGCGCGCAGTGGCCGTGAGGGGCTAGCCCGTCTCGCCCGGTTCCAGCCGGGTCGGGATCACCGTCACGTCCTGGCCCGGCTCGCCCTTCAGGCGCGCGACAAGGGCTTCGGCGGCGGCCTTGCCGATGCCAGTGGTGGGGACGATGGTGGTGGTCAGCCGGCGCGGCAGGATCGAGGCGGCCTCCATCCCGCCCCAGCCGGCGATGCCAAGGTCCTCTGGCACCCGCAGCCCGCGGGATTGGGCGTAAGCCATGCCGCCGATCGCCATCTCGTCATTGTGGAAGTAGACGACATCCAGATCTGGCTGGCGGCTGAGCAGTGTTTCCAGACCGTAGTAGCCGGCATAGAAGCCGGGCGTGTCATGAAGGATCTCGCACGCGACCAGCGGATGCCCGGCGCGGGAGAGCGTTGCGTCGAAACCGTCAAGCCGGGCTGCACCCGTCACGTCCGCCCGGGCCGAAGCGCCGACATAGCCCGCCCGCCGCCGTCCGCGTCGCAGAAGGAACTGCCCCATTTCGGCACCGCAATCGAAATGTGAAAAGCCCACCGACATGTCGATCGGACTGGTCGTCAGATCCCAGATCTCGACCACCGGGGCTGCTGCGCTGCGGAGCAGATCGACCGTCGCGGGCGTGTGGGTGCGCCCTGACAGAATCAGGCCGGCAGGGCGCCAGGCGATGACCTGGCGGATCCACGCCTCCTCCTCGTCAACAGAGTGGTTGTTGGCGCCGATCATCAGCTGGTAGCCCAGCCGCGACAGCGCACGGTCGACCCCGTCCAGGACCTGGCCGAAAAGGCCCGAGGTCAGCCTTGGCACGCACATGCCGACCAGCGTCCCGGATTGGTCGGCACCAAAGGCCGCTGCCAGCCGGTTCGGCACATACCCCAGTCTTTTCGAGACCTTGACCACCCGGTCCCGCGTTTCGTCGGAAAAGCCTGTTCCGCCGCGCAGGACGCGGCTGACCGTCATCTTCGACACCCCGGCCGCCTTGGCGATATCTTCGAGATTGGCCTTCAACGACGCGCTTCCCCGGTTGTGCTCGACGCCATGTTATCGATAACTTTCTTCTTGACATAAACGGGGTGCAGGACCACCCTAGGCTACGTTACCGGTAAACCTGACGCAAGATCAGCCGCGCCGCAAACGTCTAGGGAGGATCCGCAATGCCACCGTCGACTGACGGCCTTTTCTTTGACCGCGTCGTCAAATCCTTTGGCGGTACGCAAGCGTTGAAGGGTGTGTCTCTGACGGTTGGACGTGGCGAGATCGTGGCCCTTCTGGGCGAGAACGGTGCAGGCAAATCCACTCTGATCAAGGTTCTGGGCGGCATCCACCGGCCTGACGAAGGCGGCGTGCGGATCGACGGCGTGCCCTATGCCCATGAGGCGGGCAAGGCGGGCGGGCAGAAGGTCGCATTCATCCACCAGGACCTTGGCCTGATCGAATGGATGAGCGTGGCGGAAAACATCGCGTTGGCCCTCGGTTACGTCCGTCGCGGCCGCAGGATCGACTGGACCGCGACCGAGGCGGCCGCCGATGCAGCCCTGCGTCTGGTCGAGGCCGAGTTTCCCGCGACGGCCCGGGTATCCAGCCTGACCCGGACCGAAAAATCGCTTGTCGCAATCGCACGCGCCCTGGCAGCCAGCAGCGACTTTCTGGTTCTGGATGAGCCGACCGCCAGCCTGCCCGCCGACGAGGTGGAGCGCCTGTTCGCCGCATTGCGTCCCCTGAAGGCGAAGGGCGTGGGGATGATCTACGTCAGCCACCGGCTGGACGAAATCTTTCGAATTGCGGACCGGGTCGCCGTGTTGCGTGACGGGCAGATGGTCGGGATGCGCCCGATTGACCACACGACACCAGAGGAACTGGTCAGCCTGATCGTCGGTCGCAAGGCTCGGGAAATCGCGCGCCCAGCCGTTCTGGACGGGCCTGATATCCTGACGGTCACTGGCCTGGCTACCCCGGCCGTAGGACCCGTAAATTTCGCCATCCGTCGCGGAGAGTTGTTGGGCCTCGCTGGTCTGCGCGGCGCAGGGCACGAAGACATTGGCCGGGCGCTGTTTGGGGTAATACCCCATGCAGGCAAAGTCAGTCTTGACGGCAAGGCGCCCGATCTGACCACGGCCCAGTCCGCGATGCGCTCCGGCATCGGTCTGGTCGCCCGGGACCGGATCGGCGAAAGCGTCGCACCCGGTCTGGCGATCCGCGAGAACGCGTTCCTCAACCCCTCGGCGACCGGACGCGGCATGCTGTCCGTCATGTCGTCGCGCCGGGAAGAAGCATTGTCCGAAGCGATCGGTCGCCGTGTAGGCCTGTCACCGAATGACCCGACGCTTGCAATCGAGGCGCTGTCGGGCGGCAACCAGCAGAAAGTGGTCGTGGGGCGCTGGTTGGACTCGGGCCGCAGGCTCTTGATCACCGAAGACCCCACAGCGGGCGTCGATGTCGGCGCCAAGGCCGAAATCTATCACCTGCTTTACGAGGCGCTTGCCAGCGGCATGGGAGTTCTCGTCGTCTCGACCGACTTCGAGGAAATCGCCGCCATCTGCCATCGGGCCATCGTGTTCAGCCGGGGTCTGCCCGTGGCAGAACTCAGCGGCGTCGAGCTTTCCACTGAATCGCTGATCCAGGCCGCATCGGCCGGTGAAGCCGCCTGAGGACTTACGCATGCCGGGAATTGAATCGAACGCAGTTGAACCAACGAAGGACGAGCTTCGGGGCCTGACCGGGGTGCAAAAGGCGCTGCGCCTGGCGCCGACCTATGGGCTTGTCATTCTGATGGTCGGGTTGATCATCCTGTTCTCGCTTCTGCTGCCCAACACTTTTCCGACGGTGCTGAACCTGCGGTCGATCCTCAGCGACAAAGCGATCATCGCGCTGCTTGCGCTGGCGGCGATGATCCCGATGGTGGCGGGACGTATCGACCTGACCGTCGGCTACGCGATCGTTCTGTGGCACATTCTGGCGATCAGCCTGCAGACGGTCTACGGCCTGCCCTGGCCGGTCGCGGTCGGGATCGTGCTGGTCCTCGGGATCATCACCGGGGCGCTGAACGGCCTTCTGGTCGAAGTCGCGCGGATCGACAGCTTTATCGCGACGCTTGGCACCGGAACCGTGCTTTATGCGCTGGCCCTGTGGCACACCGGCGGTCGGCAGATGGTCGGCGTCTTGCCAGACGCGTTCCTCGCCATCAACGGCACCTTCGTATTTGGCTTGCCGATCACGGCCTACTACGTGCTGGCGATCACCTTGGCCCTGTGGGTGATCCTGGAATATACGCCAACTGGCCGCTACCTTTACGCCATCGGCGCCAACCAGCGCGCGGCCGAGTTGAACGGCATACCGACCCGCAAGTTCGTGATCGGCGCCTTTGTTTCGTCTGGCCTGCTCACAGCGCTGGCGGGGGTGCTGCTGGCATCGAAGCTTCGGATCGGGCAGGCCTCGGTGGGCCTCGAGTTCCTGCTGCCAGCGCTGGTCGGGGCCTTCCTTGGGTCAACGACGATCAAGCCGGGGCGCGTCAACGTCTGGGGCACCATCGTCGGGGTGATGATCCTTGCGGTGGGCATATCCGGCATCCAGCAGTTCGGCGGCAGCTTCTGGGTCGAACCGATGTTCAACGGCACAACCCTTCTGATCGCCATCGGCATCGCCGGCTACGCGCAGCGCAAGAAGGGCGCGAAATCGAAATAACAGCATCTTAGGGAGGAACCACCATGCTGAAACGGACCCTGCTACAGACACTTATGGCCGGCACGATCCTGGCCGCAACCGGGCTGACGGCCTTCGCGCAAGAAGCCTTTGACGGCCCGACCACCGGCCCGAAGGCGGCCGAGGGCAAGACCATCGTCGTCCTCGCGGCCGACCTCAAGAACGGCGGCATCCTTGGCGTCACCAACGGCATCGAGGAAGCTGCTGCCAAGATCGGCTGGGAGGTCAAGGTGCTTGACGGCGCGGGCTCGGTACAAAGCCGTTCCGCTGCTGTCGGTCAGGCCCTTGCGCTGAACCCGGCCGGCCTTGTGGTCAACGGCTTTGACGCCGCAGAACAGCAGGCCGCGCTGGAAGGTGTCACGGCGGCGGGTATTCCGATCGTCTCGTGGCACTCCGGCCCGAAGATCGGCTGCGACGCGCCGGGCGGCATCTTCGCGAACGTGTCCACCGATGCGATGCAGGTCTCGGAAGTAGCCGCGAAATGGGCGCTTGATGATGCGGGCGGCAAGCCCGGTGTCGTGATCTTCACCGACAGCACCTACCAGATCGCCATCGACAAGGCCGACCGGATGAAGAAGGTGATCGAAGATGCGGGCGGCACGGTCTTGGAATATGTCGACACCCCCATCGCCGAAACGTCCACCCGGATGGGGCCGTTGACCACCACGCTGCTGCAAAAGTACGGGGCGTCCTGGACGCACTCGCTGGCGATCAATGACCTCTACTTCGACTTCATGGGTCCGTCGCTCGCCGCAGCCGGGATCGACGGCAAGGGCGCGCCCAAGGCCGGATCTGCCGGTGACGGGTCTGAGGCCGCCTTCCAGCGCATCCGTACCGGTCAATACCAGGCCGTCACCGTTGCCGAGCCGCTGAACCTGCAGGGCTGGCAGCTGGTGGACGAGCTGAACCGGGCCATCTCGGGCGAGGCCTGCTCGGGCTACATCACCGCGCCTGCGCTGGTAACGGAAGAGGGGCTTGCCAAAACCGAGGGCAATACCTTCGACCCCAACAACGGCTACCGCGAGGCTTATGCCGCGATCTGGGGCAAGTAAGCCTTAAGCAACCCTTGGGGTGGCGCGAGATGTTCGCGGCACCCCTCGTTCTTGCAGGCCGCCCTAACCTTGGGGGCCGCAAAGCTGGATGTCGGCGCTCGGATCTTCGCAGGCCAGCTGTCGGTCCTTCTCGACCGTGTACCGGGCCGCGCGGGGTTGCGGTGAACTCCGCGCCTCAAGCGATGCCAGGGATCATGCAACCCGGTCTTTCGGGCCTTGCGCGGCTGGACCCGCCCGGCAGTTCAGCCAGACGAGGCCCGCCAGTGACAGTCCAGGGCCGAGGAAGCTGAAGACCCGGGTCAGGCAGGTGAAGCCGGCAGCGTCGACCAGAAAGACCTTGGCGGTCACCAGCGCGATCACGGCCATGGCGGCGCGGCGCATAAGTCGGGTGAGCGCCGGGCGATGGACTGGTACAGCAGCGCCGCACCGATCACCACAAGGGCGACGGCCCAGCCAGTCGCCTTGCCAGATACGGCGGATTTGAGCCCACCCTTCAGCGCGCGGAAGGCAAAGGCCGCACTAATCGCGGCGGCCAGTGCGACGACCCAGGTCAGCGGCAAGGGTGCTGAGGTTTCAGGCGCGCGCCCACGTTTCCCCTGATTCAGGCCCTGCTCTCACGCCTCTTCCTTGTGCGCGAATCTCCGCGCCCGTCGGCGGTGGCAAGGCGGTACGCCCGCCTTATGCGCCACACCGACAGTCGTGGTTTTGCTCGTTACATTCCGATCATGATCTCGGCATCGCCGCAGCACTCGAGAGGATGATGCAATCTGATGTGATTTCAAGTTGTGGCACTCTGTCGCATCCCGCAAGCTGAACCTGTCCGGCGCTGCCCATGCGACAACGTGCGACGGGGAGATGCGGCTGCATAAGGAGGGATGCAGCCCGATTGCCGAACAGGAAAGAAAAGCTTCGAGGGAGGCAGACACCCGTCGCGACCTTTGCGGCGACGGGGCTGGATCGGGTCGCCGTCGTATCGCGACCAGAACGGTAGTTTGCCGGAAACGACCGGCTTCGACCGTCAATCGGGTCGCTCAAGACCCAAGGGTTATCAAGGAGGAAACCCACATGTTCAAAAAGTTGCTAGGTGCCGCCGCCGCTGTTGCCTTGACCGCAGGCCTTGCAGCCGCCGAAGGCAAGACCTTCTACTGGGTGTCGCATGGCGGTCCGGCCGATCCGGTCTGGACGTACTTCCTGCAAGGCGCAGAGGCCTTTGCCAAGACGACCGGCAACACGGTCAACACATCCTTCCATTCCGGCGATGTGCCCAGTCAGCAGGAAGCTGTCCGCGCAGCCATCGCGGCCGGTGCCGACGGCATCTGCTCGACCAGCCCCGATCCCGGCTCGATGGTTGACGTTGTGGCCGAGTCACGGGCTGCGGGAATTCCGATCATCAACTTCAACACCTCGGATTCCGCGCCGAACTGGAACGCCTATGTGGGCGGCGACCTCAAGGCCGTCGGAAAGGCCTGGGCCCAGTACCTTGTCGACAAGGGGCTGGTGAAGCAGGGCGATTTCGTCTGGATGCCGGTCGAGGTGCCTGGCGCGTCCTACGGCGTCGAGGAGGAAAAGGGGATCAAGGAAGTCTTTGAGCCTCTGGGCATCACCTGGGAAGTCACCGACGCGACGCTGGATCAGGCCGAGGTGATTACCCGGATGACCGACTACATCACGGCCAACCGCGACAAGATCAAGGCCATGATCGGTCTGGGCGACATGGTGACCGGCTCGGTCAAGCGGGTCTGGGACCAGGCGGGCGTGAAGCCCGGTGAAATCCCCGTGGTCGGCTGGGGCAACTCGCTCGATACGACGCAAGGCGTGATGGAAGGCTATGTCAACGCAGGGATGTGGCAAGACCCGCAGGCGACCTCGTACCTGTGCCTGTCTTCGCTGATGATGGAAAAGGACGGCATCCCGCTGGGCTTCAACATCATCACCGGCGCGTTGTACGAAAAGGACACTGCGTCGGTCTATTCCAAGATCATGGGCGGCAACTGATCCACCCCGCCTGTCGAGACGAGGCCGTCCGCAGTCATGCGGGCGGTCCCAACTCCCCCGCCCTTTTCTCCTGGAACCAGAATGTCCGACCAGTCCACGCTGTCCGCGGCGCACCCTCCCGAGCCGGGGGCCTTGAAACGCTTCATCGCCAAGCCCGAGTTCGGGCCGCTTGTCCTGCTGGTGGTGATGCTTGTCGTGTTTACCACGATCAACCCGGCCTTCCTGTCGCTGAACAACATCGGAAACGCCTTGACCTTCACGGTCGAGTTGGGGCTGATCGCGCTGGCGATGACGCTTCTGATGACGGCGGGAGAGTTCGACCTGTCGGTCGGCTCGGTCTTCGGCTTCGCGCCAGTGGTGATGTGGGCGCTTTTCAACGCAGGGCTCATGCCGCTGCCGGTGGCGTTTGTGCTGGCGATGCTGCTTGCGCTGGCAATCGGGCTGTTCTCAGGGCTTTTTGTCACCCGACTGGGCATCCCATCCTTTCTGGTGACGCTGGGAATGCTTCTGGTCGTGCGCGGCTCGGCGCTGTGGCTGACGTCGGGCTTTCCGCAGCGCACCTGGGATGCCGGCGACCAGTGGCTTGCCACCCTTCTGGTGGGTGATTTCTACATCGGCGGCCTGCGGGTTTACATGAGCCTGATCTGGTTCATCCTTCTGGCGGTGATCCTGCACCTGCTGCTGACGTCCACCCGCTTCGGGAACTGGATTCAGGCCACCGGCGGGAACCCGGGCGCCGCGCGCAACCGGGGCGTTCCGATCCAGCGGGTGAAGGTGATCCTCTTCATGCTGTCTGCGGCGATGGCGGCCTTTGCCGGGATCATCTCGTCGATCCGGGTCTCGGCGGCAAACCCGAACTCCGGCAGCGGGTATGAACTGGAGGTCATCGCGATGGTTGTGATCGGCGGCACGGTCCTGTCGGGCGGGCGCGGAACGATCATCGGCACGGTGCTGGGCGTGCTGATCCTGCGCCTGATGCGAAATGGGATCGTGCTGATCGGGGTGCCGGGCCTGGCCTACAACATCTTCATCGGTGCGATCATCCTGGGAATGATGGCGCTGCATGCCGCGCTTGAGCGCCGGCACAACGCGGGGACCTAAGCATGACCGTTTCTCCCACCGATACCCCCCTCGTCGAGATGCGGCGCATCGAAAAGTCCTACGGTCGTGTGCAGGCGCTGCATGACGTGAACCTGACGATCCGCCGAGGCGAGATCGTGGGCCTTCTGGGCGACAATGGCGCGGGCAAGTCCACGCTGATCAAGGTGCTGTCGGGGGCGGTGCCCTATACCTCGGGCGAGATCCGGATCAAGGGCAAGCCGGTCACGATGACCTCGACCAACGACGCCATCGAAGCGGGGATCGAGACGATATATCAGGACTCGGCACTGGTCCCGCAACTGTCCATCGCGCGAAACCTGTTTCTGGGGCGCGAACTGACGACGGGCAGTCTGGGGCGACTGGACCTGAACCGGATGAACGAGGTCGCGGCGGATCTGCTGAAGCGCGTCGGCATCTCGAAGAACATCCCGCCGACGACGCCAATCGGGTCGTTGTCAGGCGGGGAACGTCAGGCAGTGGCCATCGCGCGGGCGATGTATTTCGACAGTGACCTGATCGTCCTTGACGAGCCGACGAACAACCTTGGCGTCGCTGAAACGCAAGGTGTCCTTCGCTTTGTCCGCGAGGCGCGCGACACCGGGCATTCCTGCATCTTCATCGCCCACAACATCCATCACGTCTTCCAAGTCGTGGACCGGATGGTGGTGATGCGGCGGGGGACGGTGGTCGCTGACGATCTCAGCCCGAAGACCTCGTCGATCCAGGACGTCGAAGACGTGATCACCGGGGACCACATCCTCGTCTGAGGCTGGCGGGTCGGCACGGACAGCCCCGATCAGGGCCGGACCGTCGACTGAAAGGAAAAGCCATGCGCGTGCTTTACGACCCCGAACCCCGAGCGACAGCTGAGATCTTCTCGCCGGAAGAGCTTGCCCTGCTGCGGTCGCGCTATGAGGTGACCGAATGGCAGGGCGAGGATCGCGACCGCTTCTACGCCCGCCACCTGCCAGAGACAGAAATCCTGATCTCGCAGCAGCCGATGGCGGCCGACCGTCTGGCGCTGGCGCCAAAGCTGCGCGCGATCTTCAATGTCGAGACGAATTTCCTGCCGAACGTCGACTATGCCGAATGCTTCCGGCGCGGCATCCATGTGCTTGCCCCCGGCGCGGTCTTTGCCGCCCCCGTGGCAGAGATGGCACTGGGAATGGCGCTGTCGCTGGCGCGGAACATTCATGGCGAACATGCGGCCTTTCTGGCGGGGCAGGAGAAGTGGCTCTTCGAGGGTAACAAGCAGTCCGAACTCTTGGCGGGCTCATCGGTCGGGATCATCGGCTTCGGCGATCTGGGCCGGTCGCTCTTTCGCCTTCTCGCGCCCTTCGGCTGCCGGACCCAGGTCTTCGACCCCTGGCTCCCGCCCGGCCATCTGAAGCGTCTGGGGGTGGAGCCAGTGGACTTTGACGCCCTAATGGCCGGGAACCGCTTCGTCTTCGTGATGGCGACGGTCACCACCGACAATGCCGGGATGATCGACGCGCGCGCCCTGGGGCTGATGCAGCCCGGCGCAATGCTGCTGCTGATGTCACGTGCTGCGGCGGTGGACTTTGCATCCCTGACGGCGGCAGCGGCTAGCGGTCGCATCCGGGTGGCGACGGATGTCTTCCCTGTGGAACCCCTGCCTAAGGACGACCCGATCCGGAAGGTGCCGAACATGCTATTCTCGCCGCACCGGGCAGGCGCACTGACCTTCGCCCTGCGCGAGATCGGGACGCGGGTGCTGGAAGACATGGACCTGCTCTCCCGCCACCTGCCCCCCGTGGCCTGCCGCCGCGCCGAGGCGGAGACAGTGGCTCGGATGCGCTCGATGCCAGTCAGTGCCACACCGCCGGATGACCCGGGCTGAAGCGGCGGCCTCATGCAACACGGCGCGCCGCTGACGCGCATGGCACTGCTAGCAAAGACCGGCACAGGACCTGCCTTGATCGCGTTCCTAGCCTCCCTTCGGCGGGCGTTGGCAGCGGCCGCCGGTTTGGCACCTGCCTTGCCGGTTATCGGCAGGGCCGAGATTCTTGACGGCCCGACAACCCGGCGATGCAATATCCTTTGGTGTTGCCGCCGAAGTGCGCCACGTTGCAAGTGGGAGAACTTGAGGGAGGACACCCATGCTCGATTCAATAGCGACAGATCACGTCTCGGCGTTCCTGTCGGATTTCGGCGATGCGCTTGCAGCGGGCGACATAGACCGCGCGGCAGCGATGTTTCAGGACGATTGCTACTGGCGCGACCTTGTCACCTTCACCTGGAACATCAAGACCGTCGAAGGCCGCGCAGAGGTCGCCGACATGTTGCGCCATCAGCTTGCCGCGACAAAGCCGTCGAACTGGCGGATCGCCGAGGGCGAGACGGCGTCTGAAGACGGCGGCGTGACCACCGCCTGGATCAGCTTCGAGACGGCGGTTGCCCGAGGCTACGGGTTGATCCGGCTGAAGGACGGCAAGATCTGGACGCTCCTCACCTCGATGGTGGAGTTGAAGGGGCATGAAGAGCCGCTCGGGTTCGACCGGCCGTTGGGGGCCAGGCACGGGGCCGACAAGCACCGCCCGACCTGGGCGGAAGAGCGCGAGGCCGAGGCGCGCGAGTTGGGCTATACCGAACAGCCTTATGTCCTGATCATCGGCGGCGGCCAGGGCGGCATCGCCTTGGGCGCGCGGCTGCGGCAACTGGGCGTGCCCACGATCATCGTGGAAAAGAACGCCCGGCCCGGCGACAGCTGGCGCAACCGCTACAAGTCGCTCTGCCTGCATGACCCGGTCTGGTATGACCACCTGCCCTACCTGCCCTTCCCGCCGAACTGGCCGGTCTTCGCACCGAAGGACAAAATCGGCGACTGGCTGGAAATGTACACCCGGATCATGGAGCTGAACTACTGGACCAAGACCACCTGCAAGCACGCGTCCTATGACGAGGCCACGCAGGAATGGACGGTCGTGGTCGACCGCGACGGAGCCGAGGTCACGCTGAAGCCGAAGCAGCTGGTGCTGGCCACCGGCATGTCGGCCAAGGCGAACATGCCGACCTATCCGGGCATGGACCGGTTCAAGGGCGACCAGCACCATTCGTCGAAACACCCCGGCCCCGATGCCTACAAAGGCAAGCGCGCCGTGGTCATCGGGTCGAACAACTCCGCCCACGATATCTGCGCGGCGCTGTGGGAAAATGACGTCGATGTCACGATGGTTCAGCGGTCTTCCACCCATATCGTGCGGTCCGACACATTGATGGATATCGGCCTCGGCGGGCTCTACTCCGAACAGGCGGTTCGGGGCGGCATGACCACCAACAAGGCCGACATGATCTTTGCCAGCCTGCCCTACCGCATCCTGCACGAATTCCAGATCCCGCTTTACAAGCAAATGCGCGAGAAGGACGCGGAGTTCTACGCCGGGCTGGAAAAGGCCGGGTTCTGGCTGGACTGGGGTGATGACGGCTCCGGCCTTTTCATGAAGTATCTGCGGCGCGGATCGGGCTACTACATCGACGTCGGCGCCAGCCAGTTGATCATCGACGGCAAGATCAAGCTGGCGCATGGCAACGTGAAGGAGATCACCGAAGATGCGGTGGTGCTGGAGGACGGGACGGTGCTGCCGGCCGATGTGATCGTCTATGCCACAGGCTACGGGTCGATGAACGGCTGGGCGGCAGATCTGATCGGCCGCGATGTGGCCGACAAGGTGGGCAAATGCTGGGGTCTTGGGTCTGACACCACCAAGGACCCCGGACCTTGGGTCGGCGAACAGCGCAACATGTGGAAGCCCACGAAACAGGACGGCCTATGGTTTCATGGCGGCAACCTGCACCAGTCGCGCCACTATTCGCAGTTCCTGTCGCTGCAACTGAAAGCCCGGATGGAAGGGATCGCGACCCCGGTCTACGGGATCCCCGACACCCACCTGCTGAGTTGATGGAAGATTACCGCAGCGCGTCATTACCCCAGCGCGTCATTTCGCGCTGGGGCGATCTCTGGCGGCACCTCCCCGACCTGACCAGAATCTGAAACTTTGAGAGACGCTGATATCCCGTTGTTGCGGTATGCGTCGACGTCAAGCTTTTTGAGGGGCGCACGGTCGACCAATCACCGCCGGCAGCCATTTTGGAGACAGGCTGCTGACCAGCGATTCCGCTAGGGACGCCGCTCTCAGGCATAGCAGCATTGACGACCCGCCTTTCCGTTCGCCATGAATGGTCTGCGCGGTTTCGGTTTCAGTAACCAAGGCACCCTTGGCAATAAGGGTGCCGATCTGGACGCAGGCTTCGCCTGAGATTGGGTAAAAGGTTTTGATGCATCCAGTGGCCCGCGCCTTGCTTTTGGACGACAGCGCCCAAAGCCGTAACACGACGGCTTGCACCCGGGGAATTACCGATTGGCAAAGCAGGAATTGGCTTGAACACATCTGACACGCCTAAAACTCCGAGCAGTCGCGTGCTTGTTGTCGATGATAACACCATGAGCCGGCGCAAGATTGCGATGGCCGTCAGAAACCTCGGGCACGAGTGGATCGAAGTCGACAGTGGCGAAGCCGCCTTGGACTTTCTGCGCGGCAATGATGTGGATCTTGTCCTTCTGGACATCGTGATGCCGGGCCTCGACGGCTTCGGCGTGCTCGAGGCAATGCGTGCGGATGCGCGCCTCGCGTCGGTCCCGGTCCTGGTCATTTCGGGGATGGACAGCGACACCGACAGCGTTGCCCGCGCCATCGACTTGGGGGCTACCGACTTTCTGCCCAAAGATTTCAGCGCGGTCATCTTTCGCGCCCGCGTCGAGGCCTGCATCGAGAAAAAGCGGCTGCGCGACGCTGAACTCGACTATCTGGCCCAGGTGGAACGCATCTCGTCCGCCGCGGCCATGATGGAAGAAAAAGCATTCCATCCAAAGAACCTTGGGCTGGAGGCCGTCGCGCTTCGGCATGACTCGGTTGGCCGGCTGGCCCGCGTCTTCTCCGAGATGGCGCTGCAGGTCTATGATCGTGAACGTGCGCTCATCAGAAGCGTGCGGACGGCCAAGGGGTTCGTGCTGCTTATTCTTGCGGGCGTAACGGGCGGCCTGATGGTTCCGATGTCAGCCTTGCTGTTCGCCCAGATCCCCATGGCCACCGGGCTGTCGTTCTGGGGCGACCTTTTGCCCGGGATCCTGTGCCTTGGCGGCGCGGCACTCATGGGACGGGTGGGAACCCTGTCACGGCAGACCCTCGCCTTTCTCTTGGTCTGGGCCGTACTTAACGTTGCTTCCTCTGTCATCCTATTCGAGGCGACGGGACGGGTCAGCGGGATCATACTTTCCATCACCCTCGCGTTTCAGGGGCTGGGCGTCTTTGTGATCGCCGCCGTCCTGCGGATGGAGGACGCGTCCTGGCGGCGCTTTTTGGGCTTGCTCATCGGGCTCGCGGGTGCTGTCGTCCTGATTGCCGTGCGCGAAACGGCCGGAGGCATGAATCCTTGGCTCTGGGTTCTGTTCGCCATCTCAATTCCGGTTCTCTGGGCAATCACGGACATCCTGATTGCGGCGCGCGAATCCCAAAGCACGATGAACCCGATTGCCGGGCTTGGGGTCATGTATCTTCTGTCCGCAGCCCTGACGCTTCCGATCGCCTTGTCACAAGGTCACATGTTCATGCTCTCGCCCAACCTGGGCACGCCCTTCTGGCTGATATTGCTCAACGCGGTGATCGATGCGTTCAATTACATCCTTTATGTGTTGTTGGTGCTGGTGGCCGGGGCGGTCTTTGCCAGCCAGGCAGCCTACGTCACGACGCTGGCGGGCATCTTCTGGAGCATCCTTTTGCTTGGCGAGCGCATGACGAGCGGTGCGTCGATTGCGCTGGCCCTGATCTTTGCGGGGCTTCTGGTGGTCGGGCCAAAGAGCGAGGCTGCTGATCTTGAGGTCCAGTTCGCTCCCAAATCGCGACGCAGGGGTTTGGCCAAGGTCCTGGGGCTAAAATGACACAACATCAGCCGACATGGGGCGCGACATGAGGGACGCTACGACCGGAACAGGGTCCCGCCCTCGCAAGGGTTCGCTGGAACAAGAGGCAACGCCCTACAAGGCGTTTTTCGAAGCCAGCCCACAGCCCCTGTTCGTCGAGGACTGGTCACGCCTCAAGATATACATTGATGGCATCAAGGCCCGAGGTGTCGATAATCTGATCGCGTATTTTCAGGATAACCCGGATGAGGCAGCGCGGATTCCGCATCTGGTTGAATGGATTCTGGTGAACGCGGCTGGCCTTCAACTCTACGATCTCAGATCAATTTCGGAACTTGCCGATTTCTTCCGCCACGAAGACCGCCGCAACTTGGCATGGTGGGAATGGGCACGGATCTGCCAAGCGTTCCTGAACGGGCAGCAGGGATACAAACAGGAAACCAAGGACTACACCAAAACTGGCGAAACCCTCGTGGTTCTCGAGGATTTCCGCATAGCCGAGGGCCATGAGAGCGACTGGTCGCAGATCTACGTAGCCGTAAGCGACATCACCGAGTTGCGATCCATTGAAATCGCCCTCCTTACCGAGCAGGAGCGCTACCGCGACCTGCTTGGTCGCACCGAAGGGTTGCTGAGCGCCGCTGAGATGCGGGCAGAAGAACTGTCAGCCATCGTCAATATCGGAAAGAAGCTTGAGAGCCTGCTTGATATCGGCAGTCTCTGCCTTCTCATCGGTGACACGATCAGAGGCCATTTCCGCGCAGAGGCGACTGAAATGCTGCTTCTCAACGACGCGACCGGCCTGATCGACGTCGCCTACTCGTATTACAAGGGCTATCAGGAATTCGAGTCCTTTGAACTAGGACGCGGCCTGACATCGATCATCCTAACGTCGAACGAGCCGCGCCTGTTCGGTACACAAGCGGAAATGGACGCGCTCGACGCCATCACGCAGGGCCCCGAAGACGACACGCAATCCTACATCGGCGTTCCGATCATCGGCAGCGGGCGCGTGCTCGGCGTCCTCACCGTGCAATCCTACGAACCCCACGCCTTCAATCATGATAATCTGCGCTTCCTGCAGATCGTCGGCAATTCGGTCGGTGCCGCACTCCAGAATGCGCGTCTGTTCGACCAGACACAGCGGTTGCTCAGCGACGCAAAGGAACGCAACTCAGAGCTGGATTTCATCAACAACCTTCAGGCGGCGTTGGCCACCAACGTCGATCCCCAGTCGATATACGAGATCCTCGGCACCAAGATGCACGAGGTCTTTGACGCACAAGTTCTTGATATCGGCCTTTTCAACGAGGCAGAGGGCATGTTCCATTTCCCGTACACCATCGAAAGAGGTGTGCGCTATCCGGACAAGCCACTTCCTTCCGTGGGTTTCCGTCGTCACGTCATGCAGACGGGTGAGCCCCTATTGGTCGCCGGAAACATGGCAGAGGAGCGCGTGCGCTATGGCAACCCCGAGGTTCGGCAGGGTGAACCGCCGATGTCGTGCCTGTTTGCCCCACTTCACTATGAGGGCGAAACGCGTGGCGTGATTTCGGTGCAGAATCTCGACCGCGAGAATGCCTTCGGCACGACCCACCGGAACCTTCTGTCGATCATCGCAAATGTGGCCAGCATCGCCTTGCAGCGCGCCCGCCTGTTCGATGAAACACAGCGGCTTTTGAAAGTCACTTCGGAAGACGTGTTGAAACTGCGCGAGTTGGAACGATCGCTGACAACAGCCAAGGAGGCAGCCGAGGCGGCGAACCTGGCCAAGAGCGCCTTCCTTGCTACGATGAGCCACGAAATCAGAACGCCGATGAACGGGATCATCGGCATGACCCATTTGCTGGGTGCCACGCCTCTTGATCTTGAACAGCGCGAGTATTGCGACACGATCGCGCAAAGCTCTGACTCGCTGCTTTCCGTGATCAACGACATTCTCGATTTTTCAAAGATCGAGGCCGACGCGCTTCATATCGAATCCACCGGGTTCGACCTTTTCGCCACGGTGGAACAGGCGCTTGACGTGATCGCTCCGCGGGCTGCCGAAAAGGAGCTGGAGCTGATCTACTGGATTGAGCCGGCCTTGCCGCGGCTGGTCTTGGGCGATCCGATGCGCCTGCGGCAGGTCCTTCTGAACCTGCTTATCAACGCGGTCAAGTTCACCGAAAAGGGCGAGGTGTTTTTGCGTGTTTCGCGCCTTGCAGCAGCCCAGTCGGATCCGTTGATCGTGCATTTTCAGATCATCGACACGGGCATCGGCATACCTGCGGATCGGCTGGATCGCCTGTTCAAGTCTTTCAGCCAAGTGGACGCGTCGACGACACGGCGCTACGGCGGGACCGGGTTGGGGCTGGCCATTCCGAAACGACTGGTCGAACTGATGGGCGGAATGATCGCAGTCCGCTCTGACGTGGGAAACGGCACCGAGTTTTCCTTCGATCTTCCGCTGGGTCTGGCGGATGCCCTGCCGTTCTCCGCCTCCAAGCCAACGTCAGTTGCCGCCGTTCAGGGCAAGACGGCGATGATCGTCGATGACAATGCCACCAACCTTCGGGTGCTTGAGTTGCACCTGCGCAGTTTCGCAATGGCGTCCGTCCAAGCGTCTGGTGCAGACGAGGCCCTGCGCAGGCTCTCCACCGGGTCATGGCCCGATATCGTGATCCTGGACATGCAGATGCCGGGAACGGACGGCCTCGAACTCGCGCGCCGGATCCGGGCGCTTCCCGGGGGTCGGTCGGTTCCCTTGATCCTGTTCAGTTCGCTGCACGTCACCCGGTCGCAGATCGGCAGAATGGAGGGAGCGGACGAGTTCGCCGGGTTCCTTGTAAAGCCGATCAAGCCGTCGGCACTTCTCGAGGTGATCGGATCTGCCCTGAGGTCCGAGCGTCGCGCTACCGAACCCTCAATCGATCCACGGGCTTCGCACCTTGATGTGCGCCTCGCCGATGACATTCCATTGCGCATACTGATCGTGGACGACAACTCCACCAACCGCAAATTCTGCGCCGCCGCGCTTCGAAAGCTCGGCTTCGAGCCGGTCGTAGCTGCCAGCGGCGAGGAGGCCGTCGCGTTGGCCGTCCTGTCGGACTTCGACACGATCCTGATGGACATAGAGATGCCAGACATGGACGGGCTCGAAGCGACCGCAAAGATCCGGTCGCAGCGTGCTGCCTCGGATTGCCCCTATATTGTCGCCCTGACGGCCAACGCGATCGCCGGCGACCGGGAAAAGTACCTTCTTGCCGGCATGGACGACTATGTCAGCAAACCGATCGAGATCAGCGAACTCGTACGGGCGCTGCGCGGTGCTGAGGTTTCAAGGCAGTCGCGCGCGCGCCCGGCAGATGCATGAAGAGGAAACCGAATGGGTCTGACCAGCGAAGCCCTCCAAAGGATACGGGACGCGGTTGGCGACGATGACCTTGTGATCGCCGAAATCCTTCAAAGTTTCGTCGACGAAGTCGATGACCTCCTCGACACCCTCGCTGGCGCCGCAGCGACCAATGACGTGACGGTGCTGCGGCGTGTCGCGCATACGCTCAAATCGAACTGCCGCGACCTTGGCGATGAAGCTGCCGGTGACCTGTGCGCGAAACTGGAAAGCGATGCGCGGGGCGGCGAGATAAATAAGGTCGACGCAGCAACGGCGCAAATCGTCGACAAAGTTCTCGCGCTCAAATCCGAGGTTGTCAGCTATTTGAATCCCGCCCGGAAGGGATCGCGGACCCCCTGAAATCTTTCCGGTGCTCGTTCAGCGTATCAGTCAGCATCGCGATCAATCTCTCCGGCGAACCGCTCTCGATGGCCTGCTCCGCCACCGGGATCACCGGCCCTTCATCCAGCCCGGCCGGTTTAAGCCGAATGTAGGGTGCCCCTTCTCCCGCTCGAAGAGGAATGCCCACTGCTCTATCGGTCGCTCATGCCGCTGAGGGCAGTGCAGATATTTTCTGCATGCGCGGCGCTGACCGACGATCCGCTGCCGAAGCTGGACAGACCGGTCGAACTGGCCGCTCCTTCGGAGGAAAGCGAGAACACGATGCTTTGGCCGCTGCGGCGCGGCGGTTCAGAAATACGCCAGATATGAGTGTTGCGAGGCTTGCCCAGTGCGCGGACGACGAAGTCGCCGGCTGCGCACCAGGCTTCGGACACGCCCAGTCCTCCGCGCGACAGCACCTCGAACCGCCCACCATCAAGCTGCCGCACGGTGAATCCGTTTTTGGCCATGAAGGCAGCCGCCGGGGTGGCAGCCAGACCAATGGCAAGGAAGACGGAGGGAAGCAGTTTGCGCAAGGTCATCGTGATCCTCATTCATGTCTGCCGTAATCAGGGCAAGTCCATTTACCGCACGTCTAAAATGACGTGTCTTTTGAATACGGCTATGTGCTGCAAAGTGCATTGACCTAAATCAACGCGGTGAGCGCTGGCACTGGATGGTGAGACACAAGGGAAGGGTGTAAGCCGACATTCCCCAATTGGGGCACCGCTCCAAGGCTAACAGCGTAGTACGCCGTTTAAATCGTAATGGCAGCCAAACGGCATTGTTGCAGAACTCCGGCTGCGAAGGATTCACATCATGAATCCATGCAGTTAGACGGGTGGGATGAGCAAGCCATCACCCGCCCGCTATCGCACGACGAACTGGTCCAGCTACACTGCTTCGCTCCGCAAGCGCGGGTCACTGTTGATCTGGCTAGACAAGGAGATGAGCTGGCTCGCGCCGCATGACGGCAGCCCTGGTCGGCCTGCGGTATTCTCGGATGCGGCGGTTCAGTTTTGCCTGACGATCAAGGTCTTGTTCAAGCTGCCACTCAGGCAAACGACCGGGATGGTGGCCAGCTTGCTCAAGATGGCAGACTTGGATTGGGCTGTGCCGGACTATACGACCTTGTGCCGGCGGCAGAAGACGCTGGCCGTCCAGATCCCGTATCGCCGTGCCGATGGCCCCTTGAAGCTGCTCGTGGACAGCACCGGGATTAAGTTCCTGGGCGATGGCGAATGGCAGGCACGCAAGCACGGCGTTCAGCGCCGACGCCAATGGCGAAAGGTCCATTTGGCCATGGATACGGCCACATCCGACATCAGAGCGGTGGAGTTTACTCCCAGCAGCGACGGCGACAGCCCCGTGTTGCCGGAGTTGCTCGACCAGATCCCCGAAGGCGAGGAGATCAGCTCGGTGACCGCCGACGGTGCCTATGACACCCGACGCCGCCATACGGCGATCATCGACCGACAGGCCACCGCGATCATTCCGATCCGCAAGAACGGGCGACCTTGGAAAGAGGATTGCCCCGCCGCAATCGCGCGAAACGAAACCCTGCGCGCCACCCGGCACTACGGCAGGGCGTTATGGAAGCGCTGGACGGGATACCACGCCCGCAGCCGGATCGAAGCAAAGATGCGCTGCTTGAAAGCCTTCGGAGAACGCATCGCAGCAAGACACCCAGACAGCCAAACCGCCGAAATCCAGATCCGTGTCGCACTGATGAACCGCTTCTCGGCGCTCGGCACGGCCGAGATCATTCGCGTGGGCTGATGATCATGAAGGGGTAAGGGGCCGTCTTGCCTCAAGCGTGACTTATGCAACAACGCCCATCGAAGCAATCCTTGACGGAAAGCAAGGGGCTGAGACGACGCTGACAAAGCTGATGAGGCCGCCACCAGCGGAGTGGCGGGAGCAGCGTGCTCAATTGAATTCACGAGTTGGCGGACCTGGATCGACGCACTCGGCCGAGACTGTGTGAAAACTCCAATTTCGAGAATCTTAAGAGAACGGTTTCCTCAGAACCTCGCCTTTGGCGGCCCACGTCAGAACAAAATATTGCGGTTACTCCGGCGGGAGAACGTCGTTCCGGGGTCGACCATGCTGGACCGAGTTTTTACACAGCCTCGGCCCCAACCGGACTTCGACAATGACACAGCTCGAATTCCCATAAAGGGGCATTCACCTAGCTCACCTTCGATTTGCGCTTGGAACGCACTGTGCGTGTGAGCTCGCTTCAGAAGGAAGACGCTCCCCGATTGAAATGTCGTAGCTCCCACAATCAATCGATCGACATGTGCAACAATCTCCCAAACACCAGGAGGAAGCACAAATGGTATCACGCAACACCGGCCCGGTTGTCTTCAGCCGTCGAACTGCCCTGAAACTGCTTGCCTCCTTAAGCGCGAGCGTTGCTCCGATGACGCTTTATGCTCAGGAAGGCAGCCTTCAGGAACTCGGGGCGGAACTGTCGCTGTTTCCCGAGATCACCATCTTCAAGGCCGGGCGCATCATCACCATGGCGGGCGACAGCCAGGAGGCCGAGGCGGTCGCCGTCGTCGGCTCTCGCGTGCTTGCCGTGGGCAAGGTGGACGATCTGATCACGTTGGCCGGCACGCAGCCCTACACGGTCGACACCCAGTTCGACGGAAAGGTGCTGATTGCCGGTTTGATCGACCAGCATGTCCACCCCGTTCTTGCGGCACTTACGCTGACCGTCGAGATAATCGCCATCGAGGACTGGGTGCTGCCCGGCGGCACATCGAAGGCCGCGCTTGATCCGCAGTCTTACATCGAGCGGCTTACTGCGGCCGAAGCTGGCCTTACCTCTGCCGACGAACCGCTCGTGACCTGGGGCTATCACCACTATTGGCACGGAAAGGTGCGTCGACCGGAACTCGATGCGATCAGTAAGACGCGACCGATCATCGTCTGGCATCGCTCGGCCCACGAGTTCATCCTGAACACGGTGGCACTCGAAAAATACGGCATCACGGCCGAGTTCATCGACGGCTTCACCGGGGCCGCGAAGGAGCAATCCAGCTACGAGGGCGGGCATTTCTACGAACAGGGCGGCTTTGCCGTGATGCCGAAACTCGCCTCGGTCCTGGCAACGAAGGATCGTCTGTTCGAAGGCCTGAACCTTGCGCGGGATTACATGCACCGCGCCGGTGTGACGCTGGCCTGCGAACCCGGCGGCATCGTCTCGAAGCCGCTTCAGGATGCGCAGAACCTGATCCTCGGGGCGTCCGAGTCCCCCTTCCGCATGTATTACATGCCCGACGGCAAATCGATGGCGCAGATGCACATCGACGGCGACATGATCGGCGAGACCAAGGCGGTGCTGTCCTGGGGGGCGGGCCGGACGGCCTTTCTCCCGGATCAGGTAAAGCTCTTTGCGGATGGCGCGATCTACAGCCAGCTCATGCAGGTGACCGAACCCTATACGGACGGCCACAAAGGCGAATGGATCATGGAGCCCGAACTGTTCGACCGGGCCTTCGATGCCTATTGGGAGGCTGGCTATCACATCCACATTCACCAGAACGGGGATGGAGGTCTCGACCTCGTGCTCAACGCGCTGGAGCGCAACATGCGGCGCAAGCCCCGGGCCGATCACCGCACGACGATCGTGCATTTCGGCTTTGCCAGACCCGATCAGGTTCCGCGCATTCGTGCCTTGGGCGCTATCGTCAGCGCCAACCCCTACTACGTCACGGCACTTTCGGACCGCTACGCCGAAATCGGACTGGGGCCAGAGCGTGCCGATCGGCTCGTTCCCATCGGCGAGGCTCAGCGCGAAGGGATTTCGATCTCGTTCCATTCCGACATGCCGATGGCCCCCGGCCAGCCACTGTTCCTGGTCTGGGCGGCGGTGAACCGCACGACGACTTCTGGCCGCGTGGCCGGACCGGACCAACGGCTGACGGTGGAACAGGCGCTGCGGGCGGTCACGATCGACGCCGCCCATTCGATCCGGATGGAACGCGAAGTTGGCAGCATCGAGCCCGGCAAGCTGGCGAACTTCACCATCCTTGATGCCGACCCCTTCACCGTGGCACCGGAAGCGATCAAGGACATCAAGGTGCTGGCGACGGTTTCGGAAGGCACGACCCATCCGATCCTGGCCCAAGGCACCAAGCGTGCCGCGCTCGGCAATACCGGCCCGCTGTTTGGCAGGACCAACTTCCACGAACTGGCGCTTGCCCAAGGCATCGCCGACCGCGGGATGTCGCAGGGGTGCAGCTGCTGCCAGCCGGTCCAGAATGCGGTCTGCGACGTGAACGCCCCGCCAGCATCGACAGCCGGCTGCTGTTCGACCAACGCCCTGGGCTGGACGGTCGCCGGGCTATGGTCGGTGCGATTGACCGGCCAGATCTGATGGGGCGCCAACCGAACGAAACGGCAGGAGGCAGGCAATGACGGGAAGGCACCGATCCGCCGGAATCGCGCTCTGGCTTTTGGTGGGCTGGGGCCTCCTGTGCACCGCCTGGAACCTTTACGGCGCCGTGCAGATTGCCAACGGGCGCCCCGCCCTTGGTCCGACCGCAACCTATGCCGGGGCCGGCCTTGCGCTGGCCCTGACGCTGCTGTTCCTTTTCACCTCGGGACGCTGGCCGCTAGTCTACAAACTTCTGGCCGCCTTCGCGGCGGTGGTTGCCGGGTTCACCGTGTGGAACGCTTTCGCCCTCGATCCGTCGAACTGGAACCTGCAATTCTGGCGGTGGGCCGGTGCCGCTTTGAACGCGGTCGGGATTATCGGCGGGGTGCTGGCTATTGTCGGCAGGTGAGCCAGCGGCCGCTCAGCAGACCTTGCGGAACATGAGCATTACGGGCCGTGCTTGTCCGGATACCCATACCCCTCAAGGGCAATCCTTCGCAGTTTGGCTGCATCCAGGATATCAACATACCTGTATCCGAGACTTACCGCGCCGCTCTGGGTCAGCCTGGAAAGTTCGCGATTGACCACATCACGTGTCAGGTTCGAAAGCTCTCCGACCTGGTCCTGTGTCGCGAAAATTCGCGGTGGTCCCCCGTCAGCACCATTGGCCACCGGCGGCATCGAACGCAGCAAAGCCGTCGCCACTCTGCGATGGGATGACGTTACCTTGAGGTCGGCGATGATCTCCAGTGCAACGTCGACACCGTATTCCGTCATGGCCGACAACGCTCGCACGTTCTCAATGGAAGCCTGAGCCGTCTGGTTCAGTGTTGCAAGCGACAGGTGCATCAGAACGCTGGGCTCCATGATCCGGAAGGACATGCTCCTGGGCCTGCCGCGGATGAAAGGCCCGTAGCCGAACCACGCACCAGTCCGCAGGATGCGGCACAGCTTCTCGCCTTCAAGTTCTTGCGGCACGTAGGCGCCGACCCCGCCGCAAACGACCCCGTAGATACCCCCTCCCTCGTCACCGGCAGTCAGGATTTCGTCTCCGTTCGCGATCTCGACCAGCCGCGCGCGTTGCAGGATCATTGACTGGAAGGCTTTCGGGCGCTCAGCCAACCAACCGGCGCTTAGGATGTATCGCTCTGCAACGGCACGGTCCATGGTTCGCCTCCATCCCATTTGATCTAGTGTCAGCGAGTGATGCTGGTCCTTTGGAGCCTTGTCTACCGCGTTGCGGTTTCATTCAGCTTCTTTGCGTTCCCCTTGAGCAAAGGGGAGAACGAAAGGCCTGACGGATCTGAGAACAGGTGCCCTGCGTTTCGAAAGACCAAGTGCCGGACTGCTACCGCCGCTTATTCGCGCCGAAGCATTCGCCCGGTTTCCGCTTCCATCGTCACCTGTAGCCGCATCGTCCCAACGGCACCTAAGTGGCCGTTGGCGGTTTCCTCACAAGTGTCCGCTTCCCGCCCTTCGCGTTCTGGCGGTTGCTTCCGGCGCAGAGCAGACGGTCAGACGCAGTTTGCGCCGCGAGGCCACATTCTCGCAAGCTGCCGCCGACAGGGGGCGCAGCAAAACCAGAGTTGATGATATGGGAGTGCGCTGACGGGCGCCATCTGAACGCGCCGGAAAACGGAGTGTCGTTGATTTCGCCCTCGACGCGCAGCCGCGGATGAACAGCGAGCGGCAACTGGGCGGCGATCTCAGCCGGCAGGTAGATTACGGCATAAAGATACTTTTCATAGTCGAGGGTTTCGACCACCCCCGCGAACCCGAAGGAATAAAAACTCATCGCCTGTGCCGTTGCTCAACCGGCCTGTTGCGTTGACTTGCCGATGAGATATGCGCGCAATGCCCCATCCTCCGCCAAGCCAATGGCCCGCCTGAAAGCCGTTGCAGTGGCTTGTTGGTCGGCGCCCAGCTGCTGCAACAATTGCGCCTTGAGCGCCCAGAACGGCTGATAGTCGCCCGTCACCGCTTCGGGCAGCTGCGCCAGTTCATGAAGGCCCGCTTCAGGGCCATGCACCTCGGCCGTGGCTGCAGCCAGCCCCACCAGATTGCCGATCGTGGGGGCTTTCTGCGCCAATAGCCCATGCAGCGTCCACACCGGCAGGCGCAAATCCGCACCCGTCAGGTGCGATTGCACCAGTACCGACTGGATCGCCGCTTCCAGCTGGAAACGCCCTGGCTGCATGAGCCCTCCGGCAGTTCGCAATTTGTCCTCAGCCTCGCGCGCCATCGGCATGTTCCAGAGCGCCGTATCCTGCTCGGCCAGCGGCACATAGCGGCCATCCACCCGCCGCGCGGCGCTGCGGCTTTCGCAAAACAGCATCAGCGCCAGAAGACCCAGCGCCTCGGCGGCGTCCGGCTGCAGTTCCACCAGCACCCGCGCCAGCCAGATCGCTTCTTCGGTCAGCCCCTTGCGCGTCTGGTCGTCGCTACCCGAACTGTCCCAGCCCTGCCCATAAGCGGCGTAGATCGCCTCGAGCACATCGCCCATGCGTTCACCCAGCTCGTCTTCGTCTGGCACTTCAAAGGCAATCCCCGTGTCCTTGATGCGCGCTTTGGCCCGGCTCAGCCGCCGTCCCATCGTGTCGGGCGAAACAAGGAACGAAGAGGCGATGCGCTCGGCCGTCAGCCCCAGCACGGTTTGCAGCATCAGCGGCGTGCGCGCGGCAGCTTCGATTGCCGGGTGGCCGCACACAAACATCAGCTCCAGCCGCTTGTCGGCAATCGCGGGCATTTCCTCGGTTTCTTTCGGTGCCAGCACCAGGAGGCTGCTGGTCGTTTGTTCGCGTGTTTTCCGCGCCCGCGCTCTATCGCGCAGCCGGTTTCGCGCTGTCACCATCAGCCAGGCATCGGGGTTGGCCGGCACGCCTTTCGTGGGCCAGATGTCGAGCGCTTTGGCAAAGGCCTCCGCGAGCGCATCTTCAGCCGCCGCCACGTCGCGCCATGCTCGCGCGAGATACGCGAGGAGGCGCCCATAGGAAGTTCGGGCAGCGTTCTCCGCCGCCCGCCGCCCATGGTCTTGAAGGCTGCGGTCCACCGCTTAGCCCTGATTGGACAGATTCAGCACGGGGCGCACTTCGACAGCCCCGTAGGTGGCCGCAGGGCAGCGCGCCGCCCAGTGCAGCGCCGCGTCGAGGTCCGGGACCTCGATTACGACATAACCGGCCAGCTGTTCCTTGGTAGCCGCCACTGGTCCGTCCTGCACCATGCGCTTGCCGCTTTCGAGCCGTACCGAGGTTGCCGCCGAAGGGGGCAGAAGCGCATCGCCTCTTAGGACGATTCCTGTCGGGTACAGCGCACCCATATAGGCGTTCCAGGCGTCCCAATAGGGTCCGGCACGTTCGGCGTTTTCGCGCTGGGCGGCGATCTCGGCCTCGTTCTCATAAAACATCAGCATGTATTGCATTTTGTAGTCCCCGTCTTTGGTTGCTGAGGCGGCTCATCCGGCTCTGAAACACTGACGCGGCTAGAGCTGCCATTCGGACAAAGCCTAGAACATTTTTTCGGCCAAAAGAAAGGCCACCGGCGAACCAAGCGCTCATCACGACAGGCGCCTGCCCGCAATCATGTGCGCTTTGCTAGTATGCACGCTACTCATAGCCTCAACCCCAACCCAGGAGAAAACCATGGAACACAAGCGACTTGGCAACAGCGGCCTCAAGGTTTCCCGCCTCTGCCTAGGCTACATGACCTTTGGACACTAAGCGGCACCATCATCATGCGGCAGAGCAGTTAGGCCGGGCGCTTGCAGATTTTCCGGGCAAGTCCATCTTGGCCTTGACTGATGGATTTCACATTCTGTCGCCACAGAGTGAGACGAGAGAGTGTTGAGGTCAGCTGGAATGTCCGCTCTGTTGATATTTCTGCGCCTGCCATACTGCGCTGCTGACATAACGCGTTCCGCCCTCACCGGCCGTTCAAAGCGAAACTCCAAGGCGAACAGTGAAGTCTGGCCTGCTGCCGGTTTTGTGGACACCGAGATAGGGTGTTTCAACGGGATCGGAGTTTTCCATGGAGAGACGGAAGTTCAGCCGCGAGTTCAAGCTTGAGGCGGTGAAGTTGGTGAGGGATCGAGGGGTGACGTCGGCTCAGGCGTCACGCGATCTGGGGGTTCATGCGAATGTTCTGCGGAAGTGGGTGCGGGAGCTGGAGACGGATCCCTCGCAGGCGTTTCCGGGTCACGGGCAGATGAAGCCTGAGCGGCTGGAGATTGATCGGCTGCGCAGAGAGGTCGCCAAACTCAAGGCAGAGCGCGACATCCTAAAAAAGGGTTGCCAGTGGTTGCGCCATTGGTTCGAGAAACCACTGGCGACGCCTACTTCGCGAGGGAAGTGACATGAGGTTTGCTTTCGTCGCGAAGCACCGCCACATCTGGCCGGTGAGTTGGCTGTGTGACGCGCTGGATGTGTCACGGTCAGGTTTCCATGCCTGGCTTGGCCGCGCTCCGTCGAGGCGCAGCCGGGAAGACGAAGAGACCGGCGCGAAGGTGCGGGCGAGCTTCATCGCCAGCGCCCGCACTTATGGAGCCCGGCGTGTCTGGCGCGATGTTCTGGCCGAGGGCGTCGACTGCGGCTTGCATCGCATCGAACGCCTGATGCAGGCCCAAGCGCTCAGGGCACGGCCGCGTCGGCGCGGATTGCCGAAGGACGAGGGGCAGCGCCTGACAGTGGCTGCCTCGAACGTTCTGGATCGTGCGTTCCATGCTGATCGCCCGAACCAGAAGTGGATCGCGGACTTCACCTATGTCTGGACCGCCGAGGGCTGGCTCTACGTTGCGACGGTCATCGACCTGTTCTCTCGGCGCGTGGTCGGCTGGTCGATGAAGGCAGAGATGACCGCTAAACTCGTCACCGACGCCCTCGTCATGGCCATCTGGCGGCGCGGCAAGCCGGACGCGCTCCTGCATCATTCCGATCAGGGCAGCCAATACACCAGCGAGCAGTTCCAGAAACTCATGGCCGACAACGGCGTGCAATGCTCGATGAGCCGGTCCGGCAATGTCTGGGACAATGCGGCCATGGAGAGCTTCTTCTCGTCGCTCAAGACGGAAAGGATCGGCAAGAAGATCTACCGGACGCGCGATGCCGCCAGGGCAGATGTGTTCGACTACATCGAAAGGTTCTACAACACGGTTCGCAGGCACTCGACCATCGGCTACCTCAGCCCGGTCGAGTTCGAAAAGAGGGCCGGGTTAGCTTAACTGCCCGTCAACAAAACCGGCAGCAGGCCAGTTTCGACAACAGTCCCAAGACGTGCGGGCGCCACTCCGATCCAACCCGAATCGAGGGTTCGCGAAAATTGTTCCTTTGCAATGCCTTACAACCTGCACACCAAAACAGCGTAGGCATCAGGTCTGGAGAATATCGGCTCCGAGAGAATGTTCCCTGTCCTCCTTGCACGGACGCCGGTGCTCAGCCCCACCCGCATAACCCCCGAAAACAACGAAAAAATCCGGCCACAAATGGATCGGGAGAACGCTTTCGTGAGGACAAGTGGCGGAGGGAACGCGACTGCCGTCGAACCTTCTACATACTAAGTAATTGAATTATATAAGAACAGAATTCCGAAACACACTCACTGCGGACTTTGATGGCTTCAGCCCGAACTTGGTCCACCAGTACCGCACGGTCTCGTGGCTAATCTCGATGCCACGCTCATGGAGCAGGTCCTCGACGTTGCGCAGCGATAACGGGAAGCGGATGTAGAGCATCACCGCCAAGCGGATGATCTCTGGACTCGTCTTGAAGTAGTGGAATGGGGAGCGTTTGGTCATCCGGGCAGGCTACCGGAGCGGCCTGTCATGCGGCAAGCGAAGCTCCTCTGACAACACCCTCACGACTGATCCTGCAGGAACCGTCGCCAGTCGGCGAAATCGGTGATGTCGCGCGCGCCATCGGTGGCCCGGTTTTCGCAAATGAAGCCGTAGACTTTCCCGCCGTCAGAAAGTTGAACCGTCCCAATGCCCAATGGCGATGGCACGGTCTGCATGAAGCTGCCAAAACCGGCAAGCGGCATGGCCCAAAGCTCCAATGCAATCTCGGCCCCGTGACCGGGTTCCACCCGGACAAGGCCGGGACGATAAGGGGGGCCGCCGGGCAAGGCATAGAACCGGTAATCCGCGTTGGTTCGGGCCTTGCCGACAAAGACCGCACCGCGCGCCACAAGGTCGCCATTCAATGGCAGGCCCGACATGTGCGCACCACAGACGGCGATGGTGATGGTATCGGCCAGTGGCGCGGGCGAAAGGGGCTGCGCGGGGACGGGCCACTGCGTCGCCCCAAGCGTCCGGTCACCTGCCGCTTCCAGCCCCAGCGCCACGGCGGCCAGCAGGTGGTCCTGCCCCGCCTGGGCCAACAGGGTCACGCTACCCGGCCGCCCGTCGCTGCGGGCTGGTGTCGGGACGGCAAGGCCGCACATGTTCAAGAGGTTGACGAAATTCGTGTAGGTGCCGAAGTTCGAATTGGGCGTGACCGGATCGTCCTTCAGATCCTGCACCGTGTAGAACGTGGGGATCGTCGGTACGCACAGCAGGTCCAGTCCCGCCAGCGACGGCTCGGCAAGCCGTGCCAGTTCCTTCAACCGGTACATGCCCCGAAACGCGTCGGCGGCGCTCAGGCTTTCCGCCGTGCAGATGATCTTGCGCGTAACGGGAAGAATCGCCTCGGGGTCGGATTTCAGCAGGTCTTCGATCACCGTGTACCGCTCGGCCACCCAGGCCCCGTCATACAGCATGGCAGCCACGGCATAGAGCGGCGCAAAATCCACTTCGACGATCACGGCGCCGGAGGACCCAAGCAGGCTGACCGCCTCGTCGAACGAGGCGGACTGCACGACATCGCCAAAGAAACGGATGCTTTGCGGGCTGGGAATGCCAACCTTCAGAACCGGTGGCGCGGGCGAAAGGGCGGGCGCGGCGAAGGGGCGGGCATAGGCATCGGCAGGGTCATAGACGCACGTGGCCTGATAGGCGCGCCAGGCATCCTGCACGGTGAGCCCGAAGATCGACACGGTCTCGATGCTGCGGCAGGCCGGGACGACTCCGGTCGCCGACAAGGCACCCAGACTGGGCTTCAGGCCTACGATGTTGTTCAACGCCGCCGGCACACGTCCAGACCCGGCGGTATCGGTACCAAGCGCCAGCGTCACGATACCCTGCGCCACGGCCACGGCAGACCCTGCCGAGGATCCCCCCGGCACGATGGCAGCATCCAGCGCGTTCAAGGGCACACCGTAGGGCGAGCGAACACCCACCAGCCCCGTCGCGAACTGGTCAAGGTTGGTCTTGCCGATGCACAGGGCCCCGGCGGCCTTGAGCCGGGCCACGACAAAGGCATCCTCCACGGCCATGTAGGCGAAGGCCGGGCATGCGGCTGTCGTCGGGCACCCGGCAACATCGACGTTGTCCTTGACCGCGAAAGGCACCCCCCAAAGCGAGCGGGCGGGATCATAGGGGCCCAGCGCCCGCGCGGCCTCAAGCACCTCGTCCTGTGGCAGAAGCGTGATGAAGATGGCGGGATCGCCCACCTCCGCAATCCGGTCATAGACCTGCGCGATGACACGCGCGACCGGCGTTCCGGCCGCATAGGCGGCATGCAGGGCCGGGATTGTCAGGGCTATGTCAGTCACGATCTGTCCTTCTTGAGGGCTGATTTCCAGCTTTGACAGGGTCATGCTTCAACGCGCTCAACACAAATGCTAAGAATTCACAAAAGCGGTGCAAAAAATGCACCGCCGCTTGCGCCAGACGCGGGCATCGGAAAGGGGGCATCATGAAACACTTGCAGGACTTCGCCTACATCGAAGCAGTGATGCGGGCCGGGTCGATCCGCAAGGCGGCCGATGACATGAACATCACCGCCTCGGCGCTGAACCGCAGGATCCAGCGGTTCGAGGAGGAGTTCGGCTCCGAGATCTTCGAACGCCTGCCGCGCGGCGTGCGGTTGAACCCGGCGGGGGAACTGCTGGTCCAGCATTTCCGCGCGCAGGTATCTGACCTGCGCAGGGTGCAGAGCCAGGTTGCCGATCTGTCGGGCATCCGGCGCGGCCACGTGTCGGTCGCCTGTTCGCAGGCGTTGATCCCCTATTTCATGCCGGAACAGATCGCCCGTTACCGCGAAAGCCACCCCGGCGTGACCTTCTCAGTCAGCGTCCGCGACCGTGACGCGGCCGAGCGGGACCTCAGCACGTTTCGCAGCGATATCGCCCTCGTCTTCGAACCCGTGCTGCTGGTCGACTTCGAAGTGCAGATGTCGGTGCCTCAAACGATCCATGTGCTGATGCGCGAGGACCACCCGCTGTCCGGTCAACCGGTGTTGCGCCTGCGCGACTGCCTCGATCATCCGCATGTGGTGCCAAGTCGGCAGTTCGGGGTGCGCCACCTGCTGGACGCCGCCGCCGCGCGTGGATCGCGGGCGATCGCGCCGGTGGTCGAAGCGGATTCCTTCGACTTCATGCGCCACTACGTGCTGCACGAAAATGCAATCGCGTTCCAGATCCCGATCGGGCTGCGGATCTGGCCGGGGTCGGGGATGACCGTGCGCCCCTTGTCCTCCCGCGATGTCCCCCCGGGGAACCTGCTCCTTGGCCAGATGCGCGGCCGCACCCTGCCCGTCGCCTCGGCGCGATTTGCGCAAAGCCTTGGCCTTGCGCTAGAGGCGCTGACGTGATGTTTCGCCCCTGACCGCTGCATTTTTTGCACCACTCTTGCGAAAAAATAGCAGACGTCAGAAGCAATAAAACACCCTAGCCTCTCTGTCAGGAACAAATTCCGATGGCCGTGACAGGCCGTACAGCCATGACAGGAGCGAACTGAATGAATGATTTCAAAGTATTGTCTCGCCGCAAATTCCTTGGATCATCGGCCGCGCTGGCGGGCGTCTCTGCAATGGGCGGCGTGCTCGGTGCCGGGTCGGCTCTGGCGCAGACGCCCTTGACCGTGGGTTTCATCTACGTCGGCCCGAAGGACGATTTCGGCTACAATCAGGCGCATGCCGAGGGTGCCGCAGCCGTCAAGGCGATCCCGGGGGTCACCGTTCTGGAAGAGGAAAACGTCCCCGAATCCATCGATGTGCAGAACACGATGGAATCGATGATCAACTTCGATGGCGCGACGCTGATCTTCCCGACCTCGTTCGGCTACTTCAACCCGCATATCCTCGAGCTTGCGCCCAAGTTCCCGAACGTGCGGTTCCAGCATGCGGGCGGCCTCTGGACGCCGGAAAACCCGGCCAACATCGGCTCCTACTTCGGCTACATCGGCATGGGTCAGTACCTGAACGGCGTCGCCGCCGGCCACGCGAGCGTGACGAAGAAGATCGGTTTCGTCGCGGCAAAACCGATCCCCCAGGTGGTGAACAACATCAACTCCTTCCTTCTGGGCGCGCGGTCGGTCGATCCCTCGATCACCTGCCAGGTGATCTTCACCGGTGAATGGTCCCTTGCGGTCAAGGAGGCCGAGGCCACAAACGCGCTTTGCGATCAAGGCTGCGACGTCATCACCTGCCACGTCGATGGGCCCAAGGTGGTGTGCGAAACCGCAGCCGGTCGCGGGGCATTCGTCTGCGGCTATCACGCCGACCAGACAGCACTGGCGGGCGACAAGTACCTGACCGGGGCAGAATGGAACTGGGCTGGGGTATACACCGGCATGATCGAAACCGTGCAAAGCGGCGGCACCATCGACAACTTCGTGCGCGGCGGTCTGGCCGAGAACTTCATCAAGATGAGCCCACTTGGACCCGCCGTGTCCGACGCAGGCCGGGCCCAGTTCGAAGCGACCAAGGCCGAGATCATGGCCGGCGGGTTCGCCGCCTACAAAGGCCCGCTCAAGGACAACACCGGGGCCGAAGTGGTGCCCGCCGGCGCCGCTCTTGTCGAAACTGATGTGGCGATCGAAAGCATCGGTTATCTGGTCGAAGGCGTCATCGGCTCCACGAGCTGACCGTGACAAACGTGGCCGATCCCTTGGCGCAACGGTCCCGGACGGCAACCCTGTCAGTGATCGTGCCCCGGTCCGAGGCCTTGGTGATCCCGCTTGCAGCCTTGCTGGCGGGATCCCTGGCCTTCAGCCTTTTCCTTCTGCTGGTGGGAAAATCGCCGCTCGCCTTCTTCGGTCTGGTCTGGACGGCCGGGTTCAGCACGGCGTTTTCCTGGCAGAATACCCTTTCGCAGGTCTCACCCCTCCTTTTCGCCGCCCTCTGCGTCGCCCTGCCCGCCCGGCTGGGCCTTGTCGTCATCGGGGGCGAAGGGGCCATCGTCCTCGGCGGTCTGGCCGCCGCAGTCGCGGGCACGATTGCGGCTGGCTGGCCGCCCGCCTTGGGCATTGTCCTGATGGCACTTGCCGCGATGGCGCTAGGCGGCGGCTGGATCGCCACGATCGGCGCGCTCCGCATCAAGCGGGGGGTCAACGAAACGATCGCCTCGCTCCTTATGGCCTACATCGCCATCGCGCTTTTCAACCATCTGGTCGAAGGCCCGTTCCGCGACCCCGCCAGCCTCAACAAACCCTCGACCCTGCCGCTGGCCGAAAGCCTGCGCGTGGGCGAGATTCCCCTGATTTCCGCGCATTGGGGTGTTCTGATCGGCATCCTTGCCTGCATCGCGTGCTGGGTGCTGATCGAGCGGACGACCCTCGGCTTCGCGGCCCGCATCGCGGGCGACAACCTGCGCGCGGCGCAGGTACAGGGCTTGCCCGTCGGGCGGCTGGTGATCGGGTTCACCGCACTTGGCGGGGCTTTCGCCGGGCTCGCCGGGTTCTTCGAGGTTTCCGCAGTGCACGGCTCGGCCAACGCGTCGTTGATTGCGGGCTATGGCTATACCGGCATCCTTGTCGCCTTCTTGGCGCGGCATAATCCGCTCGCCATCATCCCGGTGGCGATCCTGTTGGGCGGGTTTGCCGCCTCCAGCGGGTTGATCCAGCGCCGGATGGATCTGCCGGACGCCACGATCCTCGTGTTCCAGGGCATGATCTTCGTGGCCATCCTTCTGTCCGAAACCGCCTACGGCCGCTTCAAGATCTTTACCCCCGCCTATTGGGAGGGCCGCTGATGGACCCCGTCGACATCGGCCTCTGGGGCGTGCCGCTGGCGATCCTCGCCGGGGCGATCCGCGTGTCGACGCCGTTTCTCTTCGTCTCGCTTGGCGAATGTCTTACGGAACGGTCGGGCCGCATCAACCTCGGTCTTGAAGGAACGCTGATCTTTGGCGCGATGTCCGGCTACGCAGTCGCGTATGAGACGGGATCGCCCTTCCTCGGCGTGGCCGCGGCGGCCCTGTCCGGCGTTGTCTTCGGCCTCTTCCACGGCTGGATCTGCAAGTTCAAGGGCGTGAACGACATTGCCATCGGTATCGCGCTGATGCTGCTTGGCACCGGGCTCGCTTACTTTTTCGGCAAGCCCTACATCCAGCCCGTCGCGCCAAAGCTGCCGTCCATTTCGCTCGGCGGCTGGTCCGATGTTCCGCAGGTTCAGGCCGCACTTCAGGTCAATGTGCTCTTTCTCATCGGCGCTGTGCTTGCCGTCTTTCTCTGGTGGATGTTCCGCGCCACCCGCGTGGGTCTGGTGATCCGCGTGGTGGGCGACAGCACCGATGCCGCCCGCGCGATGGGCCTCGACGCCGACCGCGTGCGCCTACTGTCCACAGCGGCGGGCGGGGCATTTGCCGGCATCGCGGGGGCCTATCTCTCGCTTTACTATCCCGGCAGCTGGACCGAGGGCGTGTCCTCAGGCCAGGGCCTGATGGCCGTCGCGCTGGTGATCTTCGCCCGCTGGAACCCGATCAACTGCTTCTGGGCGGCGCTCCTGTTCGGCGGCGCGGGGGCGCTTGGACCGGCGCTGCAATCGGTGGGCGTGACCGAGGGTTACTACCTCTTCTTCGCGGCCCCTTACGTGCTGACGCTGGGGCTCTTGATCGCAACCTCCTCGCCGGAACGGGCCATGCAGGGCGCGCCCGCCGAACTGAGCATCACGAAATAGGAGTGCCGCATGAACGGTCTGGGCGGTCTGAACAAATCGGAACATGGCGTGGTGATCGGCCTCGTGCAGCTGCAACTGCCGGTCACCGTGACACCAGCAGACCTTGCCCGCCAGACCGCGCGGGTGGTGGAACTGGTGGCCAAGGCCAGGCGCAACCTCGGCACGATGGACCTCGTGGTGTTCCCCGAATACATGCTGCACGGCCTGTCGATGGACACCAACCCCGCCATCATGTGCCGCATGGACGGCCCCGAGGTCGCGGCCCTGAAGCAGGCCTGCATCGACAACGCGATCTGGGGCTGCTTTTCCATCATGGAGCATAACCCCGGCGGCTATCCCTACAACACCGGCCTGATCATCGACGACAAGGGCGAGGTCCAGCTTTACTACCGCAAGATGCACCCTTGGGTCCCCGTCGAACCATGGGAGCCGGGCAACATCGGCATCCCCGTCTGCACCGGGCCGAAGGGCGCGAAGATCGGCCTCATCATTTGCCACGACGGCATGTTCCCCGAAATGGCGCGCGAAGCCGCCTACAAGGGGGCCGAGATCATGATCCGCACCGCCGGCTACACAGCACCGATCCGCGACAGCTGGCGTTTCACCAATCAGTCGAACAGCTTCTGCAATCTGATGGTAACCGCCAATGTCTGCATGTGCGGCTCGGACGGCACCTTCGACAGCATGGGCGAAGGCATGATCGTCAACTTCGACGGCAGCGTCATCGCGCACGGCACCACCGGCCGGGTGGACGAGATCATCACGGCCGAGGTCCGCCCCGACCTAGTGCGCGAGGCGCGTGCCGGATGGGGAGTGGAAAACAATCCCTACCAGTTCGGCCATCGCGGCTACGTCGCGGTCAAGGGTGGCGCGCAGGATTGCCCCTACACCTACATGACCGATCTCGCCGCCGGGGCTTATCGCCTGCCGTGGGAAGCCAGCGTGCGCATCACCGACGGCACCCCTTGCGGCTTTCCAGCCCCCACCCGTGTCTACGGGCAACCCACACAGGAGGCCGCCGAATGACGACGATTGCCAGCCAGCCCTATGCCTGGCCGTGGAACGGCAACCTACGCCCCGACAACACCGCGCTCATCATCATCGACATGCAGACCGATTTCTGCGGACCGGGCGGCTATGTCGACACGATGGGCTACGATATCTCCCTGACCCGTGCGCCGATCGAGCCGATCAAAGCGGTGCTCGCCGCGATGCGCGCCAAGGGTTATACCATCATCCACACCCGCGAAGGCCACCGCCCCGACCTCTCCGACCTGCCTGCGAACAAGCGCTGGCGATCGCAGCAGATCGGCGCGGGCATCGGCGACCCCGGCCCCTGCGGCAAGATCCTGATCCGGGGCGAACCGGGGTGGGACATCATCCCCGACCTCTATCCCGCCTCGGGCGAGATTATCATCGACAAGCCCGGCAAGGGATCGTTCTGCGCCACCGACCTCGAGATGATCCTACGCACCCGCGGCATCGACAACATCATCCTGACCGGCATCACCACTGATGTCTGCGTCCACACCACGATGCGCGAGGCCAATGACCGTGGCTTTGAATGCGTGCTACTGCACGATTGCTGCGGCGCCACCGACAAGGGCAACCATGACGCGGCCCTCAAGATGGTGCTGATGCAAGGCGGCGTGTTCGGCGCGGTCTCCGACAGCGCGTCGCTGATCGCAGGCCTCGCATGACGCGCCCACACCGGACCCCGCAGGGCGCGTTCAGCGTCGAAGCGCTGAACATGACCATGCGTTTTGGCGATTTCACTGCGCTCGATGACGTGTCGATCAAGATCGAGGCGGGCACCTTCCACGCCCTTCTGGGCGAGAATGGCGCAGGCAAATCCACCATCGTGAAGGCGATCATGGGGTTCTACCGCGCGACCTCTGGCACCGTCCTCGTCGCCGGCCGCGAGGTCGAGATGACCGATCCCAAGGTGGCTCAGGGCCTCGGGCTCGGCATGGTCTACCAGCATTTCACGCTGGTCCCGTCGCTGACCGCAGCCGAAAACCTCGTGATCAGCCGCGCCGATGCACCCGCTGTGATCAACTGGAAAAGCGAACGCGCCACACTTGAGGCGTTTCTGGCGCGGATGCCGTTTTCCGTTCCGCTGGACCAGCCCGTCAACCGGTTGGCCGCCGGGGAAAAGCAAAAGCTCGAAATCCTGAAGCAGCTTTATCTGGGCCACCGCTTTCTGATCCTTGACGAGCCGACCTCCGTCCTCACCCCCGCCGAGGCGGACGAAGTGCTTGGCCATGTCCGCGCCCTGACCAGCGCGGGCGAGTTGACCGTCCTGATGATCACCCACAAGTTCCGCGAAGTGACCGCCTTTGCCGATGACCTGACCGTGTTGCGGCGAGGCAAGCGGGTCGGCGGCGGCAGGGTGGCCGACCTGACTCCTGCCGACATGGCCGCCATGATGATGGGCGAGGCACCAAGCCCCTCGACACGCCAGCGCGCGCCCACGTCCGGCAAGGTCGTGCTGCAACTCGATGGCGTGCGGGCGATGGACCGCTCCGGCCTCAAGCCCATTGCGATCGACGGCGTCTCCTTGCGGTCAGGCGAAATACTGGGCGTGGCAGGGGTGTCCGGCAACGGCCAGATGGAACTGATGGAAATCCTGACCGGCCAGCGTCACCTCAGCGGCGGTAGGATCATCCTGAACGGCGCGCCCTACACCGCCACCCGGACCGAAGCCAAGCAGCACAAGGTCCGCTATCTGCCGGAAGAACCGTTGCGAAACGCCTGCGCGCCACGGATGAGCGTCGCTGAAAACCTCGCCTTCCGCAGCTTTGACGAAAACGGCGGCGAACGGCCTGCCTTCTGGAAAGACAGTGGCGCGATTGCCCGCAATGCCGCCGCCCTCATTTCCGCCTTCAACGTCAAGACTTCCAGCCCGGCCGCGCGGATCTCCTCGCTCTCCGGCGGCAACGTGCAGCGCGCGGTCCTTGCGCGCGAATTGACCGGCGACGTCGAGGTGCTGATCGTGTCGAACCCCTGCTTCGGGCTGGATTTCGCCGCCGTCGCCACCATCCGCGACCGGCTCGTCGAGGCGCGGAACCGGGGCGTGGCCATCTTGCTGATCAGTGAGGATCTTGATGAAATCATGGAACTTTCCGATCGGATCATCGTGATGTCCGAAGGGCACATCGCCTACGAGACACCCATCGCCACGGCAAACGTGGCCGAGATCGGCCATTACATGGCGGGACACGCCTGATGCCCGTGATCCACGCCCGGCCCTTCGACTTCGCCTTCGACCGGGGCACGCTTGGCCTTGTCGTCATCGACATGCAGCGCGATTTCGTCGAACCGGGCGGCTTTGGCGCGTCGCTCGGCAATGATGTCAGCCTGCTGCAGGCGATCATCCCGACGACCCGCCGCCTGATTGAGGGGTTCCGCGCGGCAGGCCTGCCAGTGATCCACACCCGCGAATGCCACCGCCCCGACCTGTCGGACCTGCCGCCCGCCAAACGCGACCGCGGCAATCCCGCCTTGCGCATCGGGGACCCGGGGCCGATGGGCCGCATCCTGATTGCCGGCGAACCCGGGGCGGACATCATCCCCGAGTTGGCCCCCCTGCCCGGCGAACTAGTGATCGACAAACCCGGCAAGGGAGCGTTCTACGGCACCGATTTCGGCCAGCATCTGCAACGGCTTGGCCTCCGGAAACTTGTCTTTGCGGGGGTCACGACCGAGGTCTGCGTCCAGACCACCATGCGCGAAGCCAATGATCGCGGCTATGACGCCCTGCTCGCGACCGACGCCACCGAAAGCTACTTTCCCGATTTCAAGGCGGCCGCCATCGAGATGATCGTGGCCCAAGGCGGCATCGTCGGCTGGGCCGCCCCCACCGATACAATTCTGGAAGCCCTGCATGACTGAGCCCAAAAGCATCGCCGCACTGCTGCCGCAGGGCTGGGAAGACATGCCGTTCAAGCCGTTCCGCGAGGGTGTCGAGATCTGCCCCCTCTGGCAGGGGCAAGGTTTCCCGGATGTGGCACTCCTTCGCTACGCCCCCGGCGCGTCCGTGCCGCGGCACCGGCATCTCGGGCTGGAAACCATCCTGGTTCTGACCGGCACGCAAAGCGACGACGCTGGCACCTACGGCACGGGCGCCATCATCTTCAACCCGGCTGGCTCCGAGCATCGGGTCTGGTCCGATCCCGGATGCGTGGTCCTGATCCAGTGGGAGCGGCCGGTCGAATTCGTCTGACGGGCCTCCTTCCCCGTCGCGGCTGAATGCGTTCTTCCGAAGCCTCTCAGAATACTTCGCCAGTCCAGACGACCGACAGAAATGGAATTGCCTCCGTGCGCCACCTCGCCCCGTTCAAGGATATCGTCACCATTGCCCGTGCCGGTTCGATCCGGAAAGCGTCCGAACTGCTGAACATCAGCGCTACAGCCCTGAACCGCAGGCTGCTGGCGATGGAGGATGATTACGGCGTCCAGATTTTTGAACGGCTTCCGAAAGGGCTCAGGCTTTCCTCGTCTGGCGAACTCATCATTCAGCACATGCGCCATCAACTCTCGGGCCATGAACAATTGCTGGCGCAGATCGACAACCTCTCCGGTCTCCGGCGCGGGCACGTCTCGATCGCCTGCAGTCAGGCGCTGCTTCCCCGTTTCCTCCCCGAACAGATTTCGGACTTCAGGCGCAGTCACCCCGACGTCACGTTCAGCGTTCACCTGCGTGACCGGGGCATGGCCGAAAGCGCCCTGCAAGACCATTCGGCCGATCTCGCCATCGTGCTGGAACCCGTCAATCTCAGCGTGTTCCACAACGAACTGTCCGTGTGCCAGCCGATCTGGTGCCTGATGCGCGAAACCCATCCCCTTGCCGCGAAAGAGACGATCCGGCTGGGCGACTGTTCGCAATATCCCGTGGCCCTGCCGCAATCAAACTATGGCGTACGGTTCCTCATGGACCGGACACTGATGCGCGCAATGTTCGGCCTCAACCTCGTCATCGAAGCCGACAGCTTCGAATTCCTGCGCGGTCTGGCGGAATACGAGGACGTCCTGACGTTTCACATCCCGATCAGCCTGTCACCGACGCCACCGCCGGGGCTGGTCTACCGCCCCCTCGACACGCGCGACGTGGAAGGGGGACAGCTTTCCATCGGCTATCTCAGAGGCCGGACTCTCCCGGTCGCCGCCGCAACCTTTCTGGCACATGTCTGCGATGTGCTGCTCGACCGCTTCACCCGCCGAGACTGACAGTGCGCGGAACGCACCTGATAAAGCTGACCGGTTGATCGGCAAGTGTTGCCGTCACCCTCGCCGACCTGTGCGCCGTGCTCGACGGCAACTGAACACCACCAGCTGCCGCCTCTTGTCTGATCTTTCCCGACTGGGCCAGGAAAGCCGAATTGACCAGTGGCGACGGCTGGACGCAATTGCGCGCAAGCGCAGCACTTTCGCGAGGCAGGAGTGATAGTGACAACGCAATGAAAAGGAACACATTAAGCGCGAACGAGAGCCTTACCGGCGACGGCTCAAATGGCACGATATTCACGGACATGCGGTTCTCCCAAAAAAGGTATTGAAGGTTTCTGCCCCTGTGGTCGGGGCCCAGCAAATTGGCTGTGCAAAGACTTTCAGACCGGACGACTGCGTTGTCACGTGACATGTTTGCAGCCGACGAATGCAGAAAACGCACTCCATGCGGTCGCCCGAGGTTCGTTTCAGGTGCCTGCCAAAGCGGTCACTCGCGCGAAGTTTGTCTATCGGATGCAACGGAAGGAAACGGGGGCACGGGTCTCTCTCAGCCAGCAAGCTAGAGCCTGCAGAGCTTCTGCGCTTTGAACATGCAGCGTAGATACTGCTGACCATCCACAGCCCGGATGATGCCTGCTTCTGCGTCGAGGGAAGCTGTTCGCACGAGAAAGCGATGGCAAGATGGGGCGTCCGTCAGCCAAAAGCATGCCGCCGATCAACGGGCAAAAAGCGCTCAATTCCTGGCGAAGCGGGCAGTGCAACCAAGTGGTCATGTCAGTCGCCGTAGCGATGAACTTGATCGAAGCAGCGACTTTTCATGGGCATTGCATCTGGAAGAACAGGGCGCGCCACGGCCGATGCGCCAACAAAACCGGGGTCCAGCGTGCGGCAGATTCGTGAGCCACAGGGGAATTCACCCTTCGAAGAACATAACAAACTGATTTCAGATGTAATTGGCGGTGGTGTCAGACCAATGCGAACCAGTCTCGGTAACCCCCACCCCAGCTTTTAATCAGGCCGCGAAAAGGCGCCGCCATTCCGCGAAAGCGGCTGCGCGGGTCCTGAGCTGGCCTTCTTCGAGGCCATTGCTAGCTGTCACCAATCCTCCGCAGCAGTCGCTTCACATTGCTTACGTGCCACTTGCCATCCCTTCGAATTCTGATGCCGCAAAGGCTGAGTTCTGCTGCGATCGCGCGTAGGCTCACCGCGCCGGTAACCCTAACGTCATCGACAACCGCCGCGAGGTCTGCCGCGAACGCCTCGGCATTTGCGGACACCGTAGCACGCAACGCTATCTCACCTTTCCCCGCCCGCCTGAGGCATTCGGCATCGTTCGGATTTCCCAGCTTCACCCCGCAGGCCTTGGCGACCGCAAGCACCTCCGTCGTGCGCCGAGTGATCGCCTCCCGCTCGGCCTGGGCCACCAGCGCCATGATCCCGACATTGAGGTCGTTCGCCTCCGGCATTCCCACGGCCACAAACCGCACCCTGATGTCCGACAGCGCCTGTCAGCCAACAATCTGGGTCCGACTAATCGGATCGTTCAGAATGAATCAGCCCGAATTCAGCGGGCGTTCCTGATGCCGTCCCGCGGACCGGCAATAGTGGGTCATCGCCGGACCGACCGGCTAAGGACAGGAGACCAAGCCATGAACGACACCTCCTTCGAAACGCCCCGCACGCTGGCCTTCGCCCTCGGGGCCTTCGTACGCCGCTTCGCCGCCGCGCAGGCGGACCGTCGCACTCTTCGCGCCGAGCGCAAACAGGAACGGGAACTCGTTCGTGCGGTCGAGCGCATGGCCGACTTGTCGCCCCACCTGCTCAATGACATCGGCATCGGCGTCGCCCGGGGCATCGAGATGGTTGGCCGCAGGACTTGACAGGCCGCGCCGGCTGCTGTGATGACTCATTCGGGAAAGAGTGGGAGTACGCGTGGCGGAACGGCAAGACACGCTGAACCTGCTCGGCGCCCGGCTCGATCCCGCCGCAGGCACACTCACCCGCCACGGTATCCTAGTCCCGCTACGCGCGCGCTCCTTCGCCCTCCTCTGCCACCTCGCGCGCCATCGCGGACAAGTGCTGGCGAAATCCGACCTGCTCGACGCCATCTGGCCCGACGTGATCGTCACCGAGGATTCGCTGACCCAGGCCATCCGCGACATCCGAGTAGCGCTGGGCGACGAGGCCGGGCGGGTCCTCAAGACCATCCGCGGGCGCGGCTACTTGCTCGCCGCCGCGCCCGCCCAGGCCCCGGCGCCGGCCACCGCGGGGGCGGTGCGCGTGGCGGTCCTGCCCTTCGCCGACACCGCCGTCCCGGTGGAGGTGCGCCCGCTGGTCTCGGCGCTCGCTGACGACATTGCCGGAGCGCTGGCAAGGTTCCACGCGCTCACTGTCCTTGCGCGCGGCTCGGCAGAGGCCGCGGCAGCCGAAAGCAACGACCCGCAGGCCATCGCCGCTCGGCTCGGGGCCGATTTTCTCGTCCAGGGCACCGCCCGCGGCAGCGGCAGCACGCTCGCCCTGCGCCTGTCATTGATCGGCGGCCGCGATGGCTCCCTGCGCTGGAGCGACAGCTTCGACTGCTCGGGCGAGTTGCTCCTCAGCGTCGAGGCTGCCGTTGCCCCCCGGCTCGTTGCCCACCTCGCGGCCGGGATCGAACACGAGGTCGAGGACCAGGCCACGCGCCAGCCGACCGCCAGCCTCGACGCCTACGGCCACCTGGCACGGGGGCGCGCCGCCCTGCGCCCGGTTAGCCGCGAAGAGATGGAGTCCGCGCGCCACCACCTCCTCGCCGCCATTGAGGCCGACCCCGGCCTGTCCGAGGCCTGGGCGCAGCTGGCCTTCGCCGAGATGATGCTCAACGACTATCGCATGGCCCCGCCGGAGGTGATCGAGCGTGCCATGGGCCACGCCCGCCACGCCGTGTCCCTGTCACCAAACGAATCGGTCACCGTCAGCATGCTCGGATACATGCAGACCATGACCGGCGACGTGTTGGCCGCCGAGGCCAACATCTCCCGGGCATTGAAGCTCAACCCGTCCAACGTAGATGCGATGATGGACATGGCGACGCTACTCTTGACTCGCGGCCGCCCGGCCGAGGCGCTGGCCTGGCTCGACCGGGCGCGCGACGTCAATCCGCTGCGCCTTCAGCACCACGTCATCGGCCACCTCGCCGAGGCGCACTACATGATGCATCGCTACGACGAGGCGGTGCAGGTTCTGGCCGAGCTTCACCCAATCCCGACCCGACGCCGCCTGTGGATCGCCGCCGCGCTCGCCAAGGCCGGGCGAGCCTCGGAGGCCGCGGCGCACCTGGCGATATTTGCCGCCGAGATGCCGGGACAAGATCCGCTGGCGGTTGCCCGCCGCAGCTACAATTATGAGCATCTCGTCGATACAGAACACCTGCTCGACGGCCTTCGCCTCGCGTTGGCGGCGGCCCGCTGAAGCTCATCCGGGGTCGCCAGCCTTCATCTCGCCTCGGTTGATCTGGTCCTGCTCGAACAATTCGTACATCGCCCTGAAATTGATTTCGCCGAAGCCTTCCCTCAGTGCTGTCAGACGAACGCGAAATGGTTTCCTTTCCACGTATCATCCCGGCTTTGGATTAGGTTGCGAGAAGGCCGCGCCACTTTGGCCAATATGGCGGCGCGGTGCTCCCTGACTGAATTCATTGAACGGGATCGTCTCGCCCGGTGACCAGGCACCTGACATTTCCAACGCCCCACTTCCCGCCCTGCCGCGTCCGGATTCCCCGTGCGGTCAACTCCGCAGCGATGGATCTCAGCGACGCGTGCCCCGCCGCCCGGATGTCGGCCAACACTGGCACAAGGTCCGCGGCGAACGCGGCTGGATGGCTGACCTGCCCGCCGGTCGTGCCTCGTTGATAACGAGAGTCCTTGGGGTTGATAGTTGTCGGTTTCGGGTTGGGCAAGCGCGTCGGGCGCGTTGCCCTCAGATTGCTCAAGCGCCCGGCGCGCGTCTGCCGGGGTCTGGTTCCCCAGCGATGAGTGTGGGCTGATGTGGTTGTAGTCGTATCGCCACAGGGCCAGCTTGCGGCGAGCATCAGCCAGACTGTCGAAGATCTCCTCGTTGAGGCACTCGTCGCGCAGGCTGCCGTTGAATGACCTGATGTAGCCATTCTGCTGCTGCTTGCCCGGATCAATGTAGTGCCATTCGACCTTGTTGTCTTTCGCCCATTTGAGGATGGCCTTGCTGGTGAACTCGGTGCCATTGTCAGAGACAATACACGCCGGTTTTCCGTAGATCCTGACCAACGCATCCAGTTCCCGCGCGACCCGGGCCCCGGAGATACTGGTGTCTGCAATGAGGCCGAGGTTTTCACGGCAGCAATCGTCGTTGACCGCCAGGATGCGGAACTTCCGGCAGGCCCCGAAGGTGTCGGACAGAAAGTCCAAGGACCAGCGCTGGTTCGGCCGCAGCGGGACCGGCATCGCTGTGCGGCTGCCGCGCGCCCGTTTGCGGCCACGGCGGCGACGCACCGACAGGCCCTCTTCCCGGTAAATCCGGTAAAGCTTCTTTTCGTTCATCACCATGCCCACACGTTCCAGCATGACACCAATGCGCCGATACCCAAACCGACGCCGCTTCTCGGCGATCTTGTTCATTTCCAGACGGATCTCCGGATTATCGGGCGGATGCTCGCGCCGCACGGTCTTGGGATCGACACCGATCAAGACGCAGGCCCGGCGCTGAGAGATCGGATGACCCTTCAACGCCCGCAACACCGCGTCCCGCCGTTGCATCCCTCGCCATTGTGCTCGAACCAATGGCGCACAATGGCTCGACGTCAGGGCTTTCCCAGCAGATCCTTGAGCACGACATTGTCGAGCATGACATCCGCCACCAAGCGCTTCAGCTTGGCGTTCTCTTCCTCAAGCTGCCTCAGGCGTTTTGTGTCTGACAGGTCCATCCCGCCATACTTGGCCTTCAGCTTGTAAAACGTCGCTGGGCTAAGGCCATGCTTGCGGCACAGCTCAGCCGTCGGCAAACCAGCCTCCTGCTCCTTGATCATCCCGATAATCTGCGCGTCCCCGATAATCTAAGCGCCGCTGAAACGGCTCTTTCGAATTCGTCTGCTCCTTCAGGGTTGCGCAGAACCTACATCAGACCGAGCGAAATTCCGGCGGGCAGGTCACAATCTCGATCTCGTCGGTCTCTTCGTTCAGCGTTGACGACCAAAGAATACTCTTTCCGCCAACCACGGTTTGATGCGAGTGGAAGACGAAGGTGTCGTACTCACGCATAGCTTCGGCGAACAGGGCGACGATGCTTTTGCGCTCGGCCTCGGTCGGGAAGATCGTCACAAGAGGCTCTTGCCAGTGGACGATGCCCCTATGCTGACCGATGGTTTCGTGGGTGGTTGCAGTCTCGTTGGTCTCGCTCATCTCGCACTCCATGCATGATCGAAGAGGCCCGACGGCGTCGGACTGATCTTCAAGGAATGCTGCGGGTGGGATGCTGCGTGCGGTGGTTCTCCAACTTCATCGCGTGGACACACCAAGTGCGGCAGCCGGTGAAGTCCTTTGGTGCGGGGTGACGGGAGCCAGCGCCAGTCCGGTGCCGGAAAAGTTCAGTTGACGTTGAACTTCTTCGACACAGGTCTGTTCTCCAAAATTGCGACCAAACCGCCGCGATGTACAACGGAGAGGCTCGTCGCACGCCGGACCTGCACAACGTGCCACAACATGTGATCGAAGGTGGACGAAGGACGAGTATTCGCGGCCACGATATCCCCACGTCGCCTCAACGCACCCCACCGGCCCTTCTATGAAGCGTAGGCGATATCGGCGTGCTGCAGTCTCCCTGCCCCCACGTGACAATATCGTCAGTCACTGCTCCGTACTGGATAAGGTGCATCAGACACACCACCCACCACCAACAAGGCTCTATAACCTACATTATGTTCCGCAGTTTTGTTGCCCTTGTACGCGGGGTACGGGCAGGTTCGGGGCTTCCGTCTACGGCGTGGCGGCGGAGACGGAGGGCGGCGCGGCCTCGTGGTGATTGTCGGGCTCCGTGACTTGGAGACGGACTGCCGGTGGAGGCGAATTGATCGTTCGGGCTACCCGAACATGGGTCGCATGACTAAACGCGTTCCACCGGGGCTGCCACGCGACGTGCGAGGTTGTTTGGGTCTACGCACGACACTTGTCGACGCCCGGTGCTTAATGTGGGTTGGAAGGCCGGAACCTGATCACGAAGCGATGAACTTGATCGAAGCTGCGACTTTTCATGGGCGATGCATCTGGTGGGACAGGAACACCAAAGTCGATCCGCGAACAAAACCGGGTCCAGCGCACGGTGTATCGGGGAGCCATTAGGGGAACCCACCCCTGCAGCGGCATAAAATTCAATGAATTCAAGGGAAATTGGCGGAGGCGGTGGGATTCGAACCCACGAAGGGGTCTCCCCCTTGCTCAGTTAGCAACCGAGTGCTTTCGGCCTCTCAGCCACGCCTCCGACGAAGATCATTTAGCCGCGCCGCGCCGAAGGGGCAAGCGGAAAGCTGGCATGCGGGGGATGGCGGCGCTGCGCGGATCGGGTCGGCCACACGGGCATCTACCGCCAGTCGACGGGCACGGCGCCAGAAAGGGGCGGTGGCGCATCCGTCTTGCCAGCCGCCAAACCTTGACAAATCCTGAACAGAGGCGTCAAACCTTTGAAATCTCACGGTTCACCAGATGTCCCTCCGTGGGACACTTAGCCACTGAACAGGAAATGCAGCACGTCGCCGTCCTTGACCTCATAGGTCTTGCCCTCGACGCGGAACTTGCCCGCCTCTTTCGCCCCGGCCTCGCCCTTGCCGGCGATGTAGTCGTCATAGGCAATCGTCTCGGACCGGATGAAGCCCTTTTCGAAATCGCCGTGAATGACCCCCGCCGCCTGCGGCGCCAGCGTCCCCGCCGGGATCGTCCAGGCGCGCGCCTCCTTTGGCCCCACGGTGAAATAGGTCTGCAGGCCCAAAAGCGCATAGCCCGCCTTGATCAGCCGGTCCAACCCCGCCTCGTGCAGCCCCATCTCCTCCAGGAACATCGCAGCCTCTTCGGCATCAAGCTGGCTGATCTCTTCCTCGATCCGGGCCGAGATCACGACCGACGCCGCGCCCTGCCGCGCGGCCATCTCGGCCACCCGCGCCGACTGGCTGTTACCGCTGGCGGCCGAGGCCTCTTCGACGTTGCAGACAAACAGCACCGGCTTTGCGGTCAACAGCTGCAGCATCCGCCACTGCTTTTGATCCTCCGCCGCGACCTTCACGGTCCGCGCCGGCTGCCCCGCCTCCAGCGCCGCCAGCGCCGCGCGCAACAGCCGATCTTGATCCAGCGTGTCCTGATCGCCGCCCCGCAGCTTCTTGGCCAGCGCAGTCAACCGCCGCTCCACCGACTCAAGGTCGGCCAGCATCAACTCCGTCTCGATCGTCTCGGCATCGGCCACCGGGTCGATCCGGCCTTCGACATGCGTGATATCGCCGTCTTCAAAGCAGCGCAGCACATGGGCAATCGCGTCGCATTCGCGGATGTTGGCCAGAAACTGGTTGCCCAACCCCTCGCCCTTCGACGCGCCGCGCACCAGCCCCGCGATATCGACGAAGGTCATCCGCGTCGGGATGATCTGCTTTGATCCCGCAATCGCCGCCAGCTTGTCCAGCCGCGCATCCGGCACCGCCACCTCGCCCACGTTCGGCTCGATCGTGCAGAACGGGAAGTTCGCCGCCTGCGCCGCCGCCGTGCGGGTCAGCGCGTTGAAGAGGGTGGACTTGCCCACGTTCGGCAGACCCACGATACCCATCTTGAAACCCATCAGACCCTCCTCTGGCGACCGCCGGCTTCTAGGCGCGGGGCGGGCAAGGATCAAGCGTGCTTGCCTGCGGTGGGCCATTGATTTTCCCGCCCGCGCCGTGCAAACCCGGTCAGGATTTTGCGGGGGACAGCCATGACACGGATCGACGACACTTTCGCGCGGCTGAAGGCAGAGCGGAAGAAGGCGTTTGTCGCCTACATCATGGGCGGCGATCCCGATGTCGCCACCTCGCTTGCAATCATGAAAGGCCTGCCCGCCGCCGGCGTAGACGTGATCGAACTTGGGATGCCCTTCACCGACCCGATGGCCGATGGCCCGACGATCCAGCTTGCCGGCCAGCGCGCGCTCGAAGGTGGCATGACGATGGATGCAACCTTGCAGATGGTGCGCGATTTCCGGGCCGGTGACAGCACCACCCCGATCGTCATGATGGGCTACTACAACCCGATCTATTCGCGCGGCGTCGACCGTTTCCTGACCGAGGCGAAGGCCGCCGGCATCGACGGCCTCATCGTCGTCGACCTGCCGCCCGAGGAAGACGACGAACTGTGCATCCCCGCGCAGGCCGCCGGGCTGAACTTCATCCGCCTCGCCACCCCCACCACAGATGCCAAGCGCCTGCCAAAGGTGCTGCAAAACACCTCCGGTTTCGTCTATTACGTCTCGGTCACCGGCATCACCGGTGCCGCCGCAGCCGTGGCAACCGACGTCGCGCCGGAAGTGGCGCGGATCAAGGCCTCGACCGATCTGCCGATCATCGTGGGCTTCGGCATCTCCACCCCCGATCAGGCGAAAGCCATCGCCAGCGTGGCCGATGGCTGCGTCGTCGGCTCGGCCATCGTCAAGGACATTGGCGCGAAAAAGCCTGTGGCCGAGGTGCTGGCGAATGTGGCCGCCCTCGCAAGGGGTGCCCATTCTGCATGACACACGACGCAGACGCTTGCTTTTGCCCGGCCCTTACCTAGCCTGACAGCAACCTGGCGGGGGGGCGGCGATGACCAAGGGACGGATCGAGGCGTTTTCGGATGGGGTGATCGCGATCATCATCACCATAATGGTGCTGGAACTGAAAGTCCCTCATGAGGCCAACATCGAGGCTCTGCAACATCTTCTGCCGGTGTTCATGGCCTATGTGCTGTCGTTCCTGAACGTCGGCCTCTACTGGAACAACCACCATCACATGTTCCATTCGGTCAAGCATGTCGGGGGCTGGGTGCTCTGGGCCAACCTGCATCTTCTGTTCTGGCTGTCGCTTCTGCCCTTCGCGACCGGGTTCATGGAGGAAAGCGGCTTCCAGCCGATGCCCGTGGCGCTCTATGGCTTTGATCTTCTGATGTGCGCCGTCAGCTACACGCTGTTGACCATGGCGCTGATCGCCGAACACGGGAAAGACTCGGAGTTTGCCCGGGCGCTTGGGTCAGACCTCAAGGGAAAGCTCTCGCTCGCCTCTTATGTGATCTCGATCCCCATGGCCTATGTGAATGTGTGGGTTTCGCTGGCCCTGATTCTGGGCGTCGCCCTGTCCTGGATCGTTCCCGACCGGAGGTTCGCCCGCCCGGCTTAGTAGGCGCGGCCGCGATGCATGGCGCCGACCGGATCAAGCTTCATATCGAGGCGCGCTGGCGCGACAACCTGGGCGACGCGGGGGTCGACCGGCTCGGCCGTGCGTTCAGTCAAGTAATTGCGCTTTCCGAAGCCTCCGCCTTGCCCCCAAAGCCGCAAGGTGGTAAGAAACACTGACCAATTTTCGCCAGGACTTCCCCAATGCCCGTCATCGCCTGCATCGACGATCTGAAGCAGCTTTACCGCCGCCGCACGCCGAAGATGTTCTACGACTACGCCGAAAGCGGCAGCTACACCGAACAGACCTTCCGCGAAAACACCTCCGATTTCGCCAAGATCCGACTGCGCCAGCGCGTCGCGCGCGATCTGTCCGGCCGGTTGCTGCAAACCGAGATGATCGGCGAAAAGATCACCATGCCGGTCGCCCTCGCCCCAGTTGGCTCCACCGGCATGCAATCCCCCGATGGCGAGATCAAGGCCGCCCGCGCCGCCGCCAAGTTCGGGGTTCCCTACACCCTCTCCACCATGTCGATCTGCTCCATCGAAGACGTCGCCGCCGCCAGCCCGACCCCCTTCTGGTTCCAGCTTTACGTCATGCGCGACGAGGATTTCGTCGACGCCATCATCGAACGCGCCCGCAAGGCGAAATGCTCCGCCCTCGTCCTGACACTCGATCTGCAAATCCTCGGCCAGCGCCATAAGGATGTCCGGAACGGCCTCTCCAGCCCACCAAAGCTGACGATCCCCAACCTTCTCAACATCGCAACCAAACCCGCATGGGCGATGGGCATGTTGCAAACTCCGCGCCGCCAGTTCCGCAACATCGTCGGCCACGTCAAGAACGTCGGCAACCTCTCGGACCTCACCGCTTGGGCCAACGAACAGTTCGACCCGAAGCTCGACTGGTCCAAGGTCCGCCGCATCCGCGACCAGTGGGGCGGCAAGTTCATCCTGAAGGGCATCCTCGATCCCGATGACGCGCGCATGGCCGCCGATTTCGGCGCCGACGCCATAATCGTCTCCAACCACGGCGGGCGGCAGCTCGATGGCGCGGTCAGCTCCATCTCCATGCTTCCGTCCATCGTCCGCGCCGTGGGCGACAAGGTCGAAGTGCATGTCGACGGTGGCATCCGCTCGGGGCAAGACGTGCTAAAGGCCGTCGCGATGGGCGCCAAATCCACCTACATCGGCCGGTCCTACGTCTACGGCCTTGGCGCTATGGGCGAAGCTGGCGTGACCAAGGCGCTGGAGATCATCCAGAAGGAACTCGACATCTCGATGGCGCTCTGCGGCGAACGCGACGTAAAGAACCTCGGCCCGCACAACCTGTTGATCCCAAGGGATTTCGAAGGCGACTGGGTCGCCTGACCACCGCCAAGGCCGGGCGCCCTTGCTTTTTGATCAAATTATCGCGCATAAACGCGGCACAACCACGGATGTCGCACCATGCCCGCTTTGATCGCCGGGGTCCCCGAGGACCGTCTCGCCGCCTTCGCCGCCCGCGAGGCTCGCCGCTTCGCCGCCAGCCGGCCCTTGTCGGCCAAGGCGATGGCAAAGGGATCGGGTGTCTACCTGTCGGGCGTGCCGATGCACTGGATGACCGACTGGCCGATGCCGCACCTGCCGTTGGTGGCTGAAGCCCACGGCGCACGCCTGACCGATATCGACGGCTATGGCATCGACGATTTCTGCCTTGGCGACACCGGCTCGATGTTCGGCCACTCCCCCGCCCCGGTTGCGAAAGCCATCCGCCGTCAGGCACGGCGCGGGCTGACCTACATGCTGCCGTCCGAAGCGGCGCTGGAGGCCGGGCGCCTGCTGACCGAAACCTTCGGCGATTTCCGCTGGCAGATCGCCACCACAGCCACCGACGCCAACCGCTTTGCCCTGCGTGTCGCCCGTGCCGTCACCGGGCGGCCGAAGGTTCTGGTGTTCAACGGCTGCTATCATGGCACGGTGGACGACACGATGGTTACGCTGGCAGACGGAAAGACCGTCACCCGCCCCGGCCTGATGGGGCAGGTCACCGACCTTTCGCAAACCGCCGTCTGCGTCGAATTCAACGACCTCGCCGCCGTCGAAGCCGCCCTCGCCAAGGGCGACGTCGCCGCGATCCTGACCGAACCAGTGATGACCAACTCCTGCATGGTCCTTCCCGCACCTGGCTTCCTCGACGGCCTGCGCAAGGCTGCTACCAAGGCCGGAACCCTGCTCATCATCGACGAAACCCACACCATCTCCACCGGGCGCGGCGGCTATACCCGCGTGCACGGTCTCTCGCCCGATATCTTCGTCGTCGGCAAATGCGTGGCGGGCGGGATGCCCACCGCCGTCTGGGGCCTGACCCCCACCGTGGCCGACCGCTACCATCAGGCAAACGTCAACCGCCCCTCCGGTCACTCCGGCATGGGAACCACGCTCAGCGCCAACCCGATGCAGTTCGCCTGCCTCGTCGCTACCCTGGGCGAGGTGATGACCAAGGAAAACTACGCCCGGATGGAAAAGGGCGCGGCCCGCCTCGCCAATGGACTGGCCGACGCCATCGCCCGCCACCACGCCCCGTGGCACGTCGTCCGTGTCGGCGCCCGGGTGGAATTCATCTGCGCCCCCGGCCCGCTGAAGAACGGAACCGAGGCCGCCCACGCCCACCAGCCCGCCGTCGAAGGTGCGGTCCACGTCGGCCTCCTGAACCGTGGCTCGCTGATCGCGCCCTTCCACAACATGATGCTGGTCAGCCCGGTCACCAAAAAGGGCCAGATCGACCGCCTGATCGCCAGCTTCGACGAAATCCTCACCGACCTCTTTCCGCCGAGCCAGACATGACCCAGACCAGCCCCTCAGGTTCCACCGTGGCGGAAGCCGAAGCCTTCCTCTCAGCCCACCCCGAGATCGAGGCTTTTGACATTATCCTGCACGACGCCAACGGCATCGGGCGCGGAAAAATCATCCGCCGGCACGAGCTTTTGTCCTTTTACAACAATGGCCGCCACCTGCCGATCTCGATCCTCGGCCTCGACATCTGCGGCGAGGATGTCCACGAAACCGGCCTGATCTGGGATCAGGGCGACGGCGACCTGCGCGCCTGGCCCATTCCCGGCACGCTGAAACCCCTGCACAACACCCAACCCCCGCGCGGCGAGGTGTTCATGTCGATGTATTCCCTCGACGGCGTGCCGATGACATCCGACCCGCGCCACGCCCTGCAACGGCAGGTCGACGCACTGGCAGCCGAAGGTCTCTACCCCTCCGGCGCGTTCGAACTCGAATTCTTTCTCCTCGCCCCCGAACGTGACCAGTACGGCAAGATGCAGCCCGCCCGAGACGTGCTGGACGGTCGCAAGTCGAACAAGACCGAGGTCTACTCGGTCGATCACCTGCACGGCATGTTGCCCCTTTTCTCCGACGTCTACGCAGGGGCCGAAAAGGCCGGGATCAAGGCAGAAACCCTGATCTCGGAATACGCCCCCGGCCAGTATGAACTGACGCTCCATTACCGCACCGACGTGATGCAGGCCGCCGACGACCTGATGCGCCTGAAGCGCATCGTCCGCGCACAGGCCCGCGCGCATGGCGTCGTCGCCTGCTTCATGGCCAAGCCGAACGAAGATTACGCAGGCTCCGGCATGCACTTCCACGTCTCGATGATGAACAAGGCGGGCAAGAACGTCTTCGTCGAGGCCGCCGAAGGCGTCTGGAACCCAACCATCCTCCACGCCCTCGGCGGCCTCAAGACCACGATGGGCGAATCGATGCTGGTCTTCGCGCCCCATGCCAACTCATGGCGCCGCTTCGCCAGCCAGTCCTACGCCCCCGTCAGCCCGACATGGGGTGTCAACAACCGCTCGGTGGCCCTGCGCATCCCGGCGGGTGACATCAAGGCCCGCCGCATCGAACACCGCCCCGCGGGCGTCGACGCCAACCCCTACCTCGTCGCCGCCACCGTGCTTGCGGGCATCCGTCACGGCATGAAGCACCGCATCGACCCCGGCCCGGAAACCACCGGCAACGGCTATGAGGACACTGGCGACCACGTCATCCCCGTCGACTGGCGCTCGGCAATCGAGGCCGCCAAAGCCTCAGCCTTCCTAAGGGATGCTTTGGGCGAGGACATGCACCGCACCTTCACCGCCATCAAGGCCGCCGAATATGCGCGTGTCATGCGGACAGTGTCCGAGGTCGACTTCGACCTCTACCTTCACACGGTCTGATTCAAGCGGGCTGACGCCAGCGACACTCCACCGCGCAAACCTCGCGCCCCGCTGAAATCGCCGCCGCGATCAGCGCAGGTACGCGCGGGTCCAACCCCAGTGGCGGCAACACCCGCCCCTCAAACCCGGCCTCCGCCAAGGCGGCCGGAATATCCTCCGTCACATGCCCGCCCGCGGCAGCAAAGAACGGCAGGCAGACCGACCCCGGCCCGAACCCCGTCAGGCTGGCAAGCTGCGGCACCTGGTCGATGAACCCCGCCTCCACCCGCCCAGCCCTGTCCCTTGCAATCAACCGCGCCACATGCCGCGCGATGTCCGACGGCACCGAAGACTTGAACGACCCGTGCGCCGCCAAAATCACATCGCCCCCGCCCGCCTCGGCCACCACCACCCGCGCCAGATCATGCACCGCCACGTCGCAGCCGAACGGCTCCAACACCCGCCAGCCGGCAATCCCCGCCTCCGCCAGCCGCGCCGGAATGGCCACCCGGGTGAACCAGCCGCCCGCCATGAACATCGGAAACACCACCCCCGGCGGCATCGCCCCCGCCGCAGCCGCCAGCGCCCCCGGTTCGGCCAGCGTCGCCGCCCGCACCTCCCACCCCGGCAAGAGCGCGGCCACCCGCGCGGCCAGCACGGCAAGCTCGGCTGCGGCAGGCCCGGGGTCGGACGGTTGGCCATGGGCCACGATAAGCGCGGATCGGATCATCGCCCGAACTTGACGCAGCACCGCCCAACGTCAACCCCCGCCGATCACCAGACCGGGCAGCGTCGCCTCGGTCACCGTCTCGCGGCAATGCTCGACGAATGCGCGGATCGTCAGCGCTGACAGCGCCCCCTCGCTCAGCACCAGTCCCAGCGCCAGCGGCTCTGGCCCCACCAGCTTCACAAAGTGAAGCGGCGTGCCATCCGGTGCCGCAGCCGAGGCGGGCCGGATATTGGCGATGGAATAGCCAAACCCGTTCGCCACCATCGACCGCACCACACCCAGATCCCGCGTGCGTTCCACGACGTTCGGCCGCTGCCCGGTAGGGCGGAAAAGGTCGAGGAAGTAATCTGTCGAAAACGGCAGATCCAGCAGGATCATCGGCAAGGGTGCCAAGTCCGCAGGCGTCACGAAGGCCCGCCCCGCCAGCGGGTGGCGCTCGTGCAGCACGGCATGCGGGGCCAGCCGCAGCAGCGGCACGAATGTCAGGTCCGGCGGAATATCCAGCTCATACGTCAACGCCACATCCAGCCGGGCCGCACGCAGGCCTGCAAAGATTTCCGCCTGATCCAGCTCGAACTGCTGGAACTCCACGTCCGGATGCAGGTCGCAAAAGCTGCGCCGCACGCGCGGCAGCACCATCTGCGCAAAGGTCACAAGGCAGCCCACCGCCACGCGCCCCCGCACCTGCCCCGTGATGCTGTTGGCCAGATCACTGAGCCGCCCGGCAGCCGCCAACACCGCCCGCGCCTCGGCCACGAACTGCCGCCCGCCTTGGGTCAGCGTCAACCCCTGTGCATGCCGCCGGATGAACAACTGCAGGCCGAACTCCTGCTCCAACTGCGCGATCGCCGCCGAAATCGACGGGGACGAGACATTCACCCGTTCCGCCGCCACCGCAATCGACCCCGCCTCGCCCACCGCGACAAGGTATTCCAACTGGCGCAGGGTAAAGCGCAGCGGCATCAGTCAAGCATCGCCCGGCACCCCGTAGGACGGCGCCTCGCGCGGGTCCTTCGCGCGCTGGATATAGGCGGCCATCTGCGGCGCATAGACCTCCCACGCTCGCGCCACCGCCTCGATCGGACGCGCCTCATCAGACCAGTCGCAACGAAGCGATGCCACCGGCCAGCTTTCCCGGTCCACCATCAAAAGCCCCGCCGAATGCACCGGCCCCGCCTCGCCCCCCGCATTGCGCCCGGCCAATAGCGCCGCAATCAGCCGGTCGCCAAGATCACCCACCGCCGCCTCGAACCCGCCGACCATAGCGTCCGGCACGTCCGGGTTGGCCAGAAGGTTGCCCGCCGCGATCACGCCATCGCCCCGCGCATGTCCCCAGACGCCAAGCGTATAGGCGCCGGAGTGAAAACCCGTCCCCCCCGCCGCGTCGACAGCGATCAACTGGCGATACTCCACGAACGGCGCCTCGCTCACCACCCGCGCCACCGCGGCATCCGCATCAAGCCCCTCGCTCATAAGGTCCAGCAGCCGCGGGCCAAGCGCGGGATCGGTGATGTTCTGGCTGGCGGCCACCCCTACCCCCGCCCGCGCATGCGCACAGCGCGCCGCAACAGCAGGCGAGGACGAAGCGGTCACCATGCCGAACCGCCCGGTTTCGGGGCAGCGGGCAAGCAGGGAAAAAGTCATGGCTGGTCTCCTGTGGTTGGCACCGTGGGCGCGTCGCAAGCGACTCAGAAAGCAGCTTTCCCTTTTGCGAAATATCCCACGGGGGTACGGGGGTGTGAAACCCCCGGCGCGGGTTCAGTCTGGAATGACGGCAGTCGCGTCGATCTCCACCAGCCAGTCCGGTCGGGCCAGCGCCACCACCGTCAGCCCGGTGCAGACCGGATGCACGCCGCGAATATACTCGCCCATCGTGCGGTAGACCGGCTCACGGTGGCGCACGTCGGTCAGGTAGACCACCAGCTTGGTCAGATGCTCCATCCGCCCGCCGCATTCCTCGATCAACTGCTTGATGTTCTGCATCACCTTGTGGGTCTGCTCCACCGGGTCATGGCTCCCGATGTTCTGCGCGGTATCAAGGTCTTGCGGGCACTGGCCGCGCAGAAAGATCATCGTGCCGCGCGCGATCACGGCCTGCGCCAGATCGTTGTCAAGCTTCTGTTCCGGGTAAGTGTCGCGCGTGTTGAACGGGCGGATGCGGGTATGGGCCATGTAGGGTTCCTGTCAGGCGGTTGCGGGGGCGTAGGAAAGATAGCCCCGCAGTTTCTGGATATGGTCGACGACGTGCTTGGCATCATGCCACACGCCCCAGATGAAGGCCGAGCCGCGCCGCGCCTGCCACGGCAGGCCAAGGAAATAAAGCCCCGGTTCCGCCGACACGCCGCGCTGGTGGCGCGGGCGGCCCGTGGCGTCCAGCACGTCCAGCTTCAGCCAGCTGAAATCCAGCTCATACCCCGTCGCCCAGATGATCGAGGTGATCCCCTCGGCCTTCAGGTCCAGCGACAGGATCGGCCGCGTCACGCAATCAGGGTCGGGCAGCATCACCCGCGCCTGCGGATCATCCGGCAAATCCACCCCGTTGCGCCGCGCCCACTCATCGGCCTCGTCCAGCACCGCAAGGTAATCGGCATCACCCTTGGCGATGTTCGCGCCAAGGTCCGGCGCGAAGGTCATCACCCCACCCGCAAACCCCGTAGCGCGCCCGACCAGCCGCATCCCTTCATGGGCAAAGCGGCGGAAGTCGACCGTCTTGCCGCCCCCGGCCCCGCTGACCGCAATCGTCACATGCTCGCTCGTCGGCGGCGCCTCGGCGTCCCACTTGTTCAACACGCCCAGCCACCAGACGAAATCGCGCCCCCGGTAGCGTCGTGGCGGACGCCCGTGCGGCCCTACCGACAACGTCACCGCCCGCCCCGCCTGCCGCAGCTCGTCGGCAATCTGCGCGCCCGACGACCCCGCACCCACCACCAGAACGCCACCCGCCGGCAGTTGCCCGGCGTTGCGGTAGCTGGCCGAATGGATCTGCATCACCCCCGCACTTTCCGGCACCATGTCCGGCATCAGCGGTCGCTGGAACGGCCCGGTGGCCGAAATCACATAGCGCGCCTCGATCGGCCCCGCCGAGGTTTCCACCCGGAACCCCGGCCCGTCGGGGTTGCGGCTGACCGAGGTCACCTCGACCCCGCAGCGGATCGGCGCCGCGATCTTCGCGGCATAAGCCTCGAAATACTCCGCCACCTCGTCCTTGCCCGGAAACGCATCCGCGTCGCCCGGAAACTCCAGCCCCGGAAACCGGTCGTGCCACGCCGGGCCGTTCATCACCAGACTGTCCCAGCGCCCGGTCCGCCAGCGTTCCGCGATCCGGTCGCGTTCCAGCACCAGATGCGGAATACCCGCACGGCCCAAATGTTCGCTGGCAGCAACCCCGGCCTGCCCTGCGCCGACGACCAGCGCCTCGATCTTTTCCATGATGCCTACTGCCCGACCCGCGCCGCGATCCACTGCGCGAACTCGAAGTTCGGCCGCTCCAGATGGCTCAGCGCCCCCGGCCCCGACAGCCCTGCGCAAAGGCCCTGATACACCTTCTCGACGCAGCCCTTGTCCTCGATATTCACGTCATCCAGCAGCGCCTTCACCGTCGCCAGATGGCTTTCCGCATCCGGGTCGGCGCACCAATCCGCGCTCATCCCGCCGCCGTAAAGCACGTTGACATGCCCCGGCCCGTCCGGCGTCAGGCACAGATACCAGAAATACCCCGGCGTAAGTGTAATCAGCAGCGCCGGATAGACCGACAACAGCCACGTGATCCGCCGCTGATCACCCTGCAAAGTCGTGTTCGACGGATGCGCCAGCGACAGGGGGATCGTGTCGTTCTTCATGATGTAGTGATAATTGAACGACGGGAACCCCTCAGGGCAGGTCATCTTCATCAGGTCCACCGACCCGCCGATGGTGCCGCTATGGCAGACCGGCAAATGGTAGCTTTCCATGAAATTCTCGGCCAGCACCTTCCAGTTCGTCGCCCAGCGAAACTCCTCGCGAAAGGTTTCGCGGTAGCTTGCCATGTCCAGATAACCGACCAGATTCTCCACATCCTTCAACTGCTCTGCCGGGTCGGGCGCATCCGGGTTCAGCGTGACCATGATCCAGCCCAGCCAGTTTTCCACCCGAACCGTCGGCAGCGCGATCTTGTCCTTGCAGAACCCCTCGTTCAGCCCCATCGCCGGCGCGCCCCGCAAGGTGCCGTCCAGATTGTAGGTCCAGGCGTGATACGGGCAGACGATCGACCGCACATTCCCCCGCCCTTCAAGCAAGGTGCTCATCCGGTGGCGGCAGACATTCGACATGCCGCGCAATGCGCCATCCTTGTCGCGCAGGATGATCACCGGCTCGCCCGCGATCTGCATCGTCAGGTAATCGCCGGGGTTCGGCAACGCCTCGGCCCGGCCCGCGCACAGCCACTCCTTCGCGAAGATCTGCCGCACTTCTGCCTCGGCGAACTCCGGCGAGGTATAGACCGATTTCGGCATCGCCCGCGCCTGGTTGAACGGCACCGCGACGTTGGCGCGCAACTCGTCCAGCGGCGTCATCGGCGTGATCGTGTCATGGCGAGTCATGGCTGGCCCCTCACATTGCAGCCCGCGCAGCTTGCGGCATTTCTGCTTCGGGAAAAAGCAAGAAGATGCACAGCATGGATTAGTTTTAGCCTAACCCGTCGCTAACCGAAATGTCGCCGCACAGCCGCCGCGAACGCATCGGCCAGCACCGGGTTGGCCTCGGCCCCGTAGTGCACCCCGTCGATGGGTGACACCGTCACCAATTCCCCCGCGTCTATGAACGCCACCCCGGTCCGGTCGGCCACCTCCTTGATCCGGCTCGCCAGCAGACGCGATTTCGCCGCCCCGCCAGCGAACATCTCGGCCAGACAGCCCGCCTCCTCCACCGGTGGTGGCGACACCAGAAAAATCCCCGGCGCTGCTCCGTCCGGGCCCGCACCAAACGCCCGGATGAACCCGATGATCCGCTCCAGCGCCAGCGCGATATCCCCCGCGTTCACCGAAAACCGCGGTTTCAGGTCGTTCGTGCCCAGCATTATCAGCACCGCATCCAGCGGCCGGTGCGTCTCCAACAGCGCCGGCAGCACCGTCATCCCGTTGCGATGCGCGCCCTCGATCGGGTCGTCATGCACCGTGGTCCGCCCCGGATGCCCCTCGTTGATCACCTCCCAGTCCGGCAGCAACCGCACCAGACGCCCCGCCCACCGCTCCTCCAGACTGTACCGCCCTGAAAACCCGAGGTGCGGCGCGGGCATCGACCCGTGGGTGTTGCTGTCGCCAAAGAGTAGCAGGCTGCGCATGATATCCTCCCTTTTGCGGGCAGTTGGACAGCCGCTTCCATCGCCGTCAACCCTTGCATCGCAAGGGCGGAAATGATTGACGTACCTCACCCTGCCGCAGATAGTCGGGCAACGGAACACGAGGGTCAGGTGCGTCCTACGGTCAACGATATCGCGCGGGAAGCGGGCGTCAGTCTGGCCACGGTGGACCGGGTTCTGAACGACCGCCCCGGCGTGCGCGACAAGACCATCCGCGCCGTGACCGAGGCGATCGAAAAACTGGGCTACGTCCGTGACCTTGCCGCTGCCAACCTCGCTCGCAGCCGCAGCTACCCATTCGCGATCATGCTGCCCGACACCGAAAGCCAATTCGTTCAAACACTTGCCGATGCTCTGGAGACTGCGGGCAAGCAGGCCGCCACCTCTCGCGTAGAGGTTCGCCTCCACCGCTTTCCCGCCGAAGACCCGCACGCCCTCGCCGCCATGCTCGCCCACCTGCCCGACGACGACTACGCTGGTGTCGCTCTGATGGCCCCCGAAACACCGATCCTCCGCGATGCCGTCCGCTCGCTTCGCGCCAAGGGCCTGCCCGTCGTGGCGCTTGTCTCAGACTTGCCCAACACCGACCGCGACCATTTCATCGGCATCGACAACCGCGCCGCAGGCCGCACCGCCGGTGTGCTGATGGGCCGCTTCCTCGGCGGCGGCCCCGGTCAGGTCATGGTGCTGGGCCAATCCCTCCTGGCGCGCGACACCATCGAACGTCGCCGTGGTTTTGACGAAGTGATGCTCCGGGATTTCCCCAATATCGAGCCTCTGCAAACCCTCGAATCGCACGGTTCCGGCCAGACCTTGCGCCAGATCGTCGCCGAAATGCTCGTGAACGCCCCAGATGTTCGCGGCATCTACGCCATGGGCGACGGCCACCGCGCCCTCACCCAAACCCTTGCTGGCCTTGGACTTTCCGGAGAACTCACGGTCATCTGCCACGAACTTACCCCTCACGCCCGCGCGGCACTCGAGACGGGCGAGATTTCCGCTGTCATCACCCAGAACCTCGGCCACCTAGCCCGCAGCACCTTGCGCGTGCTGCGCGCCAAGGCCGACCGCGCACCGCTTGACGAAGGTCAGGAACAGATTCGCATCGAAATCGTCTTGCGCGAAAACCTTCCGCCCCTGCCCGAAGCCGCCCAGGACACCGCCGCCTGACCCGCCCAAATCGCTTTGGAAAAGCCCGCCACACAAAAATGAGGAACGTACCTCAAAATCACTTTACAGCCCGCCCGACCCACGCTTATGGTCACCGCAATCGAAAGAAGGCCCGGCGTCTGCACGGGTCCATCCATCAACCCCGGGAGGAATGACATGAAAGCCAGATACCTTGCCGCCACGGCGGCGATTGCCCTAGTTACCGGCACATCCGCCAAGGCCGAAGACCTCACCCTCTGCTGGGCCGCGTGGGACCCGGCAAACGCCCTCGTCGAACTCTCCAAGGATTTCGAGGCCCAGTCCGGCCACAAGATGAACTTCGAATTCGTGCCGTGGCCCAACTTCGCCGACCGCATGCTGAACGAACTGAACTCCGGCGGCAAACTGTGCGACCTGATGATCGGTGACAGCCAGTGGATCGGCGCGGGTGCCGAATCCGGCCACTACGTCAAGCTGAACGACTTCTTCGACGCCAACGCCATCTCGATGGATGCCTTCGTCCCGGCCACCGTGACCGGCTACTCCGAATGGCCGAAAGGCACGCCGAACTACTGGTCGCTTCCCGCCTTCGGTGACGTCGTCGGCTGGACCTACCGCAAGGACTGGTTCGAACGCCCCGAACTGCAGGCCGAATTCAAGGAAAAATACGGCCGCGACCTCGCAGCCCCCGGCACCTTCGCCGAACTGAAGGACATCGCCGAATTCTTCCAGGGCCGCGACATCGACGGCAAAACCGTCTACGGCGCCTCGATCTACACCGAGCGCGGCTCCGAAGGCATCACGATGGGCGTGATGGACGTACTTTATTCCTACGGCTTCAAATACGAAAACCCGGATAAGCCCTATGACATGGCGGGCTTCGTCAACTCCCCCGGCGCGGTCGCGGGCCTTGAATTCTACAAGTCGCTTTACGATTGCTGCACGCCCCCCGGCATGTCGAACGCCTACATGGGCGAAGGCATCGACGCCTACAAATCCGGTCAGGTCGCGATGCAGATGAACTTCGCCTTCACCTGGCCAGGGTTCGAGGTTGATCCCAACGTCGGCGGCGGCAAGACCGGCTACCTCGTCAACCCCGCCGGCCCCGATGGCCAGCGCTTCGCCCAGCTTGGCGGCCAGGGTATCTCGGTCGTCTCCTACTCCGAAAAGCAGGCCGCGGCGCTTGAATACATCAAGTGGTTCGCCCAGCCCGAGGTGCAGGCGAAATGGTGGTCGATGGGCGGCTTCTCGTGCCTCCGCGCCGTGGTCGAAGACCCCGGTTTCGCCGCCAGCCAGCCCTACGCGCAAACCTTCCTCGACAGCATGGCCATCGTGAAGGATTTCTGGGCCGAACCCAGCTACGCGACCCTTCTGGCCGACAGCCAGAAACGCTTCCACGACTACGTGGTCGCCGGCCAGGGCACCGCGCAAGAGGCGCTCGACGGCCTCGTGCAGGACTGGACCACCACCTTCGAGGATGAAGGCAAGCTTTAAACCCCAAGGGGCGGGGGACACCCCCCGCCCCTCCTTTCCGCCACCCGCGGTTTGCCCCTCCCCAGCCTTGCCCGCCCACACCGCCCGTTTTGGCGTAGACTGCCGCATGCCCCAAGCCTGAAGGCCGATTCCAATGCCCGACACGCCAGCAGACCGCCTTGCCCTCGCCACGCCCCCCACCCTGGCCCGCAAGGTCCGCGGCCTTTCAGACCGCACCATCGCCTGGATCTTCGTCGCGCCCACCATCCTCCTGCTCTTGGCCATCAACATCTTCCCGCTGATCTGGACGATCCGGCTTTCCTTCACCAACTTCCGCGCCAACCGCCCGAACGAACCCGTCGAATGGGTCGGCCTGCGCAACTACCAACGGATCCTCACCGACCCGGACATCTGGCAGACGATGCAGGCCACCGCGCATTTCCTGATCTGGACCCTGATCCTGCAGGTGGTGATCGGCTTCACCCTCGCCTGGCTGATCAACCGCAAGTTCCGCGGCAACGACCTGATGACCACCCTCATCGTGATCCCGATGATGCTAAGCCCCGCCGTCGTCGGCAACTTCTGGACCTTCCTCTACCAACCGCAGATCGGCCTCATCAACTACGCGGTCGAATTTGTCACCGGAATCCCGGCCTCGTCGTTCACCATGCTCGGCTCGGTGAGCCTCGCGCCCTGGGCCATCGTCATCGTCGACACCTGGATGTGGACCCCCTTCGTGATGCTGATATGCCTCGCCGGCCTGCGCTCGATCCCCGATTACATCTACGAGGCGGCCGAGGTCGACCGCGCCTCGAAATGGCGCCAGTTCTGGACGATGACCATCCCGATGGTGCTGCCCTTCCTGATGCTGGCCGTCCTCTTCCGCGGTATCGAGAACTTCAAGATGTTCGACCTCGTGGTGCTGCTCACCGGCGGTGGGCCCGGCGACACGACGCTCCTCTCCTCGATCGAACTGAAGCGTGAGGCGTTCGAGAAGTGGCGCACCGGCTATTCCTCGGCCTACGCGATCATCCTCTTCGTCACGGTGTTCGGCCTCGCCTCGATCTACGTGAAAGCCCTGAACAAGGTCAAAGAAAGATGAGCGCCTATTCCATCACCGAACCCTCGAAAGCCTCGAAATGGATCGCGGGCCTGCTCGTCACCCTCTACATGGTGATCACCCTCCTGCCCCTGGCATGGATCATCTCCACCGGCTTCAAGACCGGGCCGGACAGCATCAGCTACCCCCCGAAGGTGATCTTCTCCCCCTCGATCGAAGGCTACGTGAACCTCTTCACCGACCGCACCCGCGCCACGCCGGAACAACTGGCCACGATGCCGCCGCCCGACAATTTCGTGGACGAAATCGTCCAGCGACGGGGCGAGGTCGTCACCGGCCCCTCCCGCTTTGGCGAACGCTTCCTGAACTCCATCATCATCGGCTTCGGCTCCACCGCGCTCTCAATCTTCCTCGGCACGCTCGCCGCCTACGCCTTCTCGCGCTTCAAAGTGCCGCTGAAGGATGATCTTCTGTTCTTCATCCTCTCCACCCGGATGATGCCGCCCATCGCCGTCGCGATCCCGATCTTCCTGATGTATCGCCAGCTCGGGCTATCGGACACGCACCTCGGCATGATCCTCCTTTATACGGGCGTGAACATCTCGCTCGCGGTCTGGCTTCTGAAAGGCTTCATCGACGAGATCCCGCGCGAATACGAAGAGGCCGCGCTGATCGACGGCTACACCCGCTTTCAGGCCTTCCGCAAAGTCGTGCTGCCGCAAGCCGCCACCGGCATCGCCTCGACCGCGATCTTCTGCCTGATCTTCGCGTGGAACGAATACGCCTTCGCGGTCCTGCTCACGAGCGGCAACGCCCAGACCGCCCCGCCCTTCATCCCCACGATCATCGGCGTCGGCGGCCAGGACTGGCCCGCCGTGGCCGCCGGGGCGACGCTGTTCCTGCTCCCTGTGATGATCTTCACCATCCTTTTGCGCAAGCACCTGCTGCGGGGCATCACCTTCGGCGCGGTGCGCAAATGACCACACATCATTTCATCTGTCGGAAAATATCCCCGCCGGAGGCACCCGCCGCCGGCCAGAGGAGCCTCCGGCGGGGATATTTGAAGACAGATGAAGGAGCTTTGCCATGCGCGCATTCCTGACCGGCCTTCTCCGCCTCCGCCGTGGCCCATGGGAAAACCTCGCCACCGTGCTGATCGGCCTGGGCGTCGTGATGCTGATGCAACCCTTCGCGCTTTGGGCCTTCACCTGGAGCTTCGTCGTCACCCTGATCGGCACCGTGATGTTCATCGTCACCAGCCACTTCCCGGAATAGTCATGGCCGAGATCGTCATTCGAAACCTGCGCAAGGAATTCGGCGCCTTCACTGCGGTGCAGGGCTCCAGTTTTACAATCAAGGATGGCGAGTTTTTCATGCTCCTCGGCCCGTCGGGCTGCGGCAAGACGACCACCCTGCGCATGATCGCGGGCCTCGAACTGCCGACCTCCGGCCAGATCCTGATCGACGGCGAGGATGTCAGCCAGCGCCCCGCCAGCCAGCGCGACATCGCGATGGTGTTCCAGATGTTCGCGCTCTACCCGCATCTGAACGTGCGCAAGAACATCTCCTACCCCCTCGTCAGTCAGGGCATGCGCCGCGCCGAGGTGCAGGCACGGGTGGCCGAGGTCGCGCGCATCCTCGGCATCGAGGATATCCTCGACAAGCCCGTCGGTGGCCTGTCGGGCGGTGACCGCCAGCGCGTCGCCCTTGGCCGCGCCATCGTGCGCCGACCCAAGGCCTTCATGATGGACGAGCCCTTGGGCGCGCTGGATGCCGAGTTCCGCGAGCACATGTCCGAGGAATTGCGCGCGCTCCATGACCGGATGAAGGCGACCACCGTATACGTCACCCATGACCAGTTGGAGGCGATGCAGATGGGCGACAAGATCGTGGTGATGAACCACGGTGTCGTCGAACAGTTCGGCACCCCGCAGGATATCTACGACCACCCCGCCACCCTCTTCGTCGCCGATTTCATCGGCAGCCCGTCGATGAACTTCCTTGCCTTCGAAGGCCACGCCGCCGCAGGGGCGACCAGCGTGACCCTTGGCGACACCGCGATGACCCTGCCCGAGTTGCAGGAACAGGCAACCGGCAGCCTCGTCCTCGGCGTCCGCCCCGAGCATGTCGCGCTGACCGACGCCAGCCCGTACCGTGGCCGCGTGATCGCCACCGAATACCTCGGCACCACTCAGATCGTCACGCTCGAAACCCCGCACGGCCAGATCAAGGCCCGCACCGCCTCAGGCGATCCCGCCCGCACTGGCGACACCGTCGGCCTCACCCTCAACCCCCGCACCCTGTCGCTCTTCGATGCCACCACCGGCCGCGCCTTACGCACCGCCGCCAACGCCGGGGTCCATCATGGCTGACGTCACCCTCTCGCACCTGTCGAAATCTTTCGGCGCAACCGACGCGCTCCGTGACGTGTCGATGGACATTCCCGACGGCGCCTTCGTCGTCCTCCTCGGCCCGACTGGTGCAGGCAAGACCACCACGCTGCGCCTGATCGCCGGCCTCGACCGCCCCGACACCGGCGACATCCAGATCGGCGGCGCATCGGTCCTGAAAGACACCCCGGCCCAGCGCGACGTGGCGATGGTGTTCCAGCAATACTCGCTCTACCCCCACCTCACCGTGCGCGACAACCTCGCCTTCCCGCTCCGCTCGCCGATCATCGCGATGCCCGAAGCCCAGATCGCCACCGAAGTGCAGAAGGTGGCCGAGGTCCTCCGCATCGCCCACAAGCTCGACAACAAGGCGACCAACCTGTCGGGCGGCGAGATGCAGCGCGTCTCGATCGGCCGCGCCCTCGTCCGCCGTCCCCGCATCTACCTGATGGACGAACCCCTCTCCTCGCTCGACGCCAAACTCCGCGCCGACCTCCGGATCGAGCTGAAACGCATCCACGCCGAACTGGGCGCCACCTTCCTCTACGTTACCCACGACCAGATCGAGGCGATGACGATGGCCACCCATGTCGGCGTTCTCGACCACGGCCGCCTCGTGCAATACGGCCCCCCGCGCGAGATCTACGAAAACCCGGTCTCGACCTACGTCGCCTCGCGCCTTGGCCAGCCCCGCATCAACCTTTTGCCCGCCACGACCTTCCCCGGCGCGCCCGCCAAAGCCACCCAGATCGGCCTCCGCCCTGAACACATCGCCCAAGGCGAAGGCCAGCCCGCCACCGTCCGCCGCGTCGAGCACTTGGGCGACCAGACCCGCCTCCACCTGACCCTCGGCCCCCACGACCTCATCACCCTCTCCGACGCCCACACCCCGCTTCGCCCCGGCGACACGCTGCCCATCCAGCCCCGCAACCCGCTCTGGTTCGACGCCAGCGGCAACCGCATCTGAGGACCATGCCCATGAAACAGTTCATGAATTCCAAGGACTCTCTGGTCACCGAGGCGATCGACGGCCTTCTGCGCACCTCGGGCGGAAAACTCGCGCGCCTCGACGGCTACCCCCACATCAAGGTCGTCACCCGCACCGATTGGGATCGCTCGAAGGTCGCCCTCGTCTCCGGCGGCGGCTCTGGGCACGAACCCTCGCACGCCGGTTTCGTAGGCCAAGGGATGCTCACCGCCGCCGTCTGCGGCGACGTCTTCGCCTCGCCATCCGTCGACGCCGTCCTCGCCGGCATCCTCGCCGTCACCGGCAAACCCGGCTGCCTTCTGATCGTGAAGAACTACACCGGCGACCGCCTGAACTTCGGCCTCGCCGCAGAACGCGCCCGCGCTTTCGGCCTCAAGGTCTCGATGGTAATCGTCGACGACGACATCGCCCTGCCCGACCTGCCGCAGGCCCGCGGCGTAGCCGGCACCCTCTTCGTCCACAAGATCGCCGGCGCAATGGCCGACGCGGGCGCCGACCTCGACACCATCACCACCGCCGCCACCGCCACCATCAAGGGCGCGGTCTCCATCGGCATGTCGCTCGACACCTGCACCGTCCCCGGCTCGCCCAAGGAAGACCGCATCGCCACCGGCAAGGCCGAACTCGGCCTCGGCATCCACGGCGAGGCTGGCATCGAACAGGTTGATTTCACCGGTGCCCGCTCCGCCATGCAGATGGTCGCCGAAAAACTTCTCCCCCACATGGGCGCAGGCGACCACGCAGCCCTCCTCAACAACCTCGGCGGCACCACGCCCCTCGAAATGAGCATCCTGACCGAGGAGCTTGCCCGCTCCCCCCTCGGCGCCCGCACCAGATGGATCATCGGCCCCGCGTCGATGATGACATCGCTCGACATGCACGGCTTTTCCGTCTCGCTCCTGCCGGTCGACGACGCCCGCCTGACAGCGCTCAAAGCCCCCGCCGCCCCGCACGCCTGGCCCGGCCTCGCCCCCTTGGGCGATGTCACTGTGAAACCCCTGCCCGACGGCCTCGCCCCCCTGCAACCCGTCCCTTCCGCCCACCCCGCCCGCCGCGCGCTAATCGACCGCTGCTGCAAGGCGCTGATCGCGATCGAGGCGGACCTGAACCTCCTCGACGCCAAGTCCGGCGACGGCGACACCGGCTCCACCCTCGCCGGGGCCGCCCGCGCCCTCCACGCCGCCCTCGACCGCCTGCCCTTGGCCGACCCGACCCAGCTTTACCGCGCCATCGGCGTCGAGCTTAGCCAGACGATGGGCGGCTCCTCCGGCGTCCTCCTCGCCATCTTTTTCGCCGCCGCCGGCGATGCGTCAGCCTCCGGCAAATCCTGGATCGGCGCCCTCACCGCTGGCCTAGACCGCGTCATGCAGGTGGGAGGTGCCGCCCCCGGCCACCGCACCATGATCGACGCCCTCGCCCCCGCCCTAGCCGCCCTCCCACAGGGAGTGGCCGCCGCCGCCAAAGCCGCCCGCGAAGGCGCCAACGCCACCGCCCAGATGACCCGCGCCAAAGCCGGCCGCGCCAGCTACCTCGCCGCCGACAAACTCAAGGGGCATAACGATCCGGGGGCAGAAGGGGTGGCGCGGCTGCTGGAGGATTTGGCTAAAGGTTAAACTATTTAGGTCTCAGCTCGAAAGGTTCTCAACGAAGCTAACTAGCTTGTCATTCCCATCGCTGGTGTCCATGGCCGAAACACCAAGGAAAAGCGGAGCCTCACGCGAAAAGCGTATTTGGACTCCAAAGCTCTCTGAGTAAGCCAGCTTACGAGCTTCTGGTTCCGTCAAATCCGAGAACACATTTACATAGTTCCCAAAAACACCACGATTGCACCTGCCCGAAATATCAATTCGTTCGCTTTCTCCGTTCAAGACGATCTCAACCAGTCCGAAAGCCGTAAGTTCGGCTTCGCGCCCTTGAGATTCAATTACAGACCAAAACTGAAATCCAGCGCCCTTTGCGTAGCAGAGCATTACCTTCTGATGGCCGTGAAGCGAGTCGCGCTCTCCCTTTACATAGAGAAGTTTGTTTCTTGCCTCAACACTCCAACTTACTCCCGTTTGCCCTCCTGTTATCAAGCCAAGCTTGGTCAGTTGTGGACGATCCAGAAGCAGAATTTCGGAGCCTGGGATGGCTGCCGCGGTTTCAGCGAATTCAGGCCTGATGCCCATTTCGTCAAGATACGTTGATATTCGCGCAGAAATTATTTGCGCGGCTCCGATTTTCTCCAAATCAGGATCCTTGAATGAGAACTGATGGACCCCGAATTCAAACTGCTCAGGCAAAAACCTCAGTCTTCCACCTAAATAAGCAAGAGCTGCAGCGCTGTAGCAGATCCCGCTGTTATGCACCCGATTGGTAACCCAGCAACCATCCCTCTCATAATCAAAGGTCATAGTTCCGACTGAGGTAGAGAACCAGCTTGAACGAAAAATCCGACCGATCCCCATCGCGGCATCCACATCACCACCTGATGAATTAATGTAGACCGTGGTTCGCGGCGGAGGTGAAAGCTTATCGAGAAGGATACTTAGTTTCTTGTCGTCTTCGGGCTGGATCTTGCCAACTGCATTGATGTGAAAGTGGCCTCCGATGAGGCGCTCTAAATCGGTTTGCGGTTCGGCATAGTAAAATTCCATTCAACTCTTCCCCTTTCCCAAATATCCCACGGGAGGTCCGGAGGGTGTGAAACCCTCCGGCGGCCAGCCCCAAGCCCACCGCCAAACTCAAAGCGCCTCCCTCCCCCCTTGTGGGGAAGGACTGGGGGGGGCCTCCCAGAAACCTAACGCCCGGTTAACGCCCCTACCCAACCCCTTGATTTCCCTCACTCCCCCAAACCGTCCCACCGTGGGACACGCCCTCACGGCATCACCTCGAACCGGTCCACATCCACCATCCCCATATCCGTGATTTTCAGATGCGGAATGACCGGCAGGCACAAAAACGCCAGCTGCAGGAACGGCTCCTCCAGCACGACCCCCAGCCCCTTCGCCGCCGCCCGGAGCGCCACCAGCTTCTCCCGCACCTCCTCAAAGCTCAGCAAACTCATCAGCCCCGCCACCGGCAGCGCCAGTTCCGCCAGCACCCGCCCCCCCTCGACCACCACGAACCCGCCCTCGATCTCGCCCAGACGGCTCACCGCCAGCGCCATGTCGTCATGCCCAACCCCCACCACCGCGATGTTGTGGTGGTCATGGCAAACGGTCGACGCGATCGCCCCCCGCTCCAACCCGAACCCCTTCACGAACCCCGTCGCGATGTTGCCGTTCACCCCGTGCCGCTCCACCACCGCGATCTTCACCAGATCTCGCGCCACATCCGGCCGCTTGTCGCCATCCACCGGCGCGATATCAAAGGTAAGATGCTCGGTGATGATCTTGCCCGGAAGGATCTCGATCACCGGCGTTTCCACCCGGTTGCCCCCGGTCCGGAAACTGCCCGCCGTCACCACCGGCGCCTTGACCGACCGCCGCGCCACCGGCTCTGTCCACTCCCGCGCCGCAAAGGCGGCCGCATCCGCCACCACCCCCCGCGCCAGCACCAGCGACGCATGACACCCCGCAAGGCTGTCTATCACCGCGATATCCGCCCGCTTTCCCGGCGCAATCAGCCCGCGATCCTTCAACCCGAACGCCTCCGCCGCCGACAGGCTCGCCGCCCGATACACTGCCAACGCCGGCGCCCCCAAGGCAATCGCCGTGCGGATCATGTGGTCCAGATGCCCATGCTCGCCAATGTCCAACGGGTTCCGGTCATCCGTGCAAAGACAGATGTAGGGCGAGAACCGCTCGGTGATCAGCCCGGCCAGCGCGTGCAGGTCCTTCGACACCGAGCCCTCGCGGATCAACACCCGCATCCCCTTGCACAGCTTCTCCAGCCCTTCGTCGTACGTCGTCGCCTCATGCTCGGTCCGGATACCAGCGCTGATATAGCCGTTCAGGTCATTGCCGCGCAGCAAGGGGGCATGGCCGTCGATATGCCGGCCCCGGAACGCTTCCAGCTTCGCAAGACATCCCGCGTCCTTCATCAGAACGCCGGGATAGTTCATGAATTCCGCCAGCCCGATCACGCCCGGATGATCCATCAGCGGCACCAGATCGCCCACCTCCAGCCGCGCGCCCGTCGTCTCCATATGGGTCGAGGGCACGCAGGACGACAGGTTCACCCGAATGTCCATCAAGGTCTGCACGGCGCTTTCCAGAAAATACCGGATGCCCGGCACCCCGCATACATTCGCAATCTCATGCGGGTCGCAGATCGCCGTCGTCACCCCGCGCGGCGTCACGCAACGGTCAAACTCATGCGGCGTGACCAGCGACGATTCGATATGCAGATGCGTGTCGATGAACCCCGGCACCAGCACCTTGCCAGACACATCCAGCACCCGCGCGCCCGAATACTCGCCGAACACTCCCACGATGGTGTCGCCGCAGATCGCCACGTCGGTTTCCACCAGATCACCGGTGATCAGGTCGAACACCCGCCCCCCTTTCAGCACCAGATCGGCGGGCACCAGCCCCCGTCCTTGATCAATTCTGTCGGCTAGGGTGCGATGGGGCATGGCATTCTCCTTTCAGGTAGGGAAGCTTAAGCGTGACCGCCCGTCCAGCCTGAAACCACTCCGAAAGCCCCCCATGCGTCCCCTGCGCGGCATCGCCCTGAAACTCGCCTCCGTCCTTGTCTTCATCGTGATGGCCTCGCTGATCAAGGCGACGGCGCAGCACGTCCCCGCAGGGCAGGCGGTCTTCTTCCGCTCTGCCTTCGCCATCCCGGTGATCGTCGCCTGGCTCGTCTGGCGGGGTGAACTTGCCACCGGCCTCAGGGCAAACGCGCCAATGGGCCACCTATGGCGCGGCGTCGTCGGCACGCTGGCGATGGGCCTCGGCTTCGCCGGGCTTGCCTACCTGCCCCTGCCCGAGGTCACCGCCATCGGCTACGCGGCCCCGCTTCTGACCGTCGTCTTCGCCGCGATGTTTCTGGGCGAGGACGTGCGCGCCTTCCGCATCTCGGCCGTTGCCCTCGGCATGACCGGCGTCCTTATCGTCCTCGCCCCGCGCCTTTCGATCAGCCCCGACAAGGCAGGCACCACCGAGGCCTTCGGCGCGATGCTGGTCCTCGGCGGCGCGGTGTTCGCAGCCCTCGCTCAGGTGTTCGTCCGCAAGCTCGTCTACACCGAAAAGACCGCCGCCATCGTCTTCTACTTCTCGCTCACCGCCACGGCCCTGTCGCTCATCACCCTGCCCTTCGGCTGGGTCTGGCCCACGCCCACGGAATCCGGCCTCCTCGTCACCGCCGGCCTCCTCGGCGGCCTTGGCCAAATTCTCCTCACCTCCAGCTACCGCGAGGCCGACGCTTCGCTGGTCGCACCCTTCGACTACGCCTCGATGATCTTCGCGCTATTGATCGGCTACTTCGCCTTCGCCGAAATCCCCAGTTGGACGATGCTCGGCGGTGCCGCGCTCATCGTCACCGCAGGCGTCCTGATTATCTGGCGCGAACGCCAGCTTGGCCTCGAACGGGCAAAACAGCGCAAGGCAATGACCCCCTGACCCATCTTCCTCTCTGTGAAAATATCCAACGGGCGGTCAGGAGGGTGTGAAACTCTCCAGGGTCGGCCCCAAGGGCAAGGTCAGCTTTCGCGCGCCGCCGCGTTCTGGTCGATCAGATAGCGCTGCGACAGCGGTATCGCCGCCGCCCCCAGCGCCCGAGCTTCCGCCCCGACGGTGCCTTCCCGGATCACCGGCGGCTCGATCCCCGACAGGTCCAGCCGGTACAGCGCGGCTTCCGTCCGCTGCACCACCTCGGCCCTGATGTCCAATGGCATCCAGCCGTCGATAAGCACCGCCTCCATCTCCAAAAGCGCCGCCGCACTCATCGTGGCGCTGGCCAGCCCTTCGGCCGCGCCGTCGATCCAGGTGTCCAGGATCTCGTCGCTGATCTCCCAGCGGTCGGGGCGTTCCCACAACTGGTCCGACGGCTCGCCCGCCCGATCCATCGCCTCGGCCAACACCGACATCGAGGCCACGGTCAACAGCCGCCGCATCCGTCCGTCCGGCCCCGGCACCGGCATCGGACCGACACCTGCCGCGTTGCCGTGCCGCCCGGTATAAAGCTGCCCGTTCAGCACCAGCCCGCCACCGATGAAGTAGCCAAAGTAGAAATACAGAAAATCCTTGGGCCGCTCGCCGGTGCCAAACACCAGCTCCGCCCCGCAGGCCGCCGTCGCATCGTTCTGCAGATAGACCGGCATCCCCGCCAGCGCCGCCAGTTCCGCCTGCACGTCCCGGTCGCGCCAGGCATCCATCTCGGCTTGCGGCGCGCCGATGTAATCCACCCAGTTCCACAACTGGAACGGCATCGCCACACCAAGGCCCCCGACACGGTCGCGCTGGCCTTCCGGCAGGCTGGCGATCAGCGCGGGCAGCGCCTCGGCCACAAATGCCACCACCGCACCCGGCGTCGGATAGCGGTAGACCTTGCGCCGCGCCCCCCGCACCCGGCCCAGAAAATCCACCAGCGCCAGATCCGCCGACCGCCGCCCGATCTTCAGCCCCAGGAAATACGCCCCGTCCGGCGCCAGCGACATCGGCACCGACGGCTGGCCGATCCGGCCCCGCACCGGCTCGCCCCGCAGCAGCAGCCCGTCCTGCTCCAGACTGCGCATGATCACCGAAACCGTCTGTGCCGAGAGGCCGGAAATCCGTGCAATGTCGGATTTCGCCAACGACCCCTGCTGCCGCACAAGGCTCAGGACCAGCCGCTCGTTATGCGCCCGCATCCCCGACTGGTTCGACCCGCGCAGCGATGATGCCTCGGCCAATGGCCGTGCGTCCGCCGCGCTGTCCACCAGATGCTTCACGATTCCCCCCGCGTTCCAGAAGGCAGAGTGCGTAAGAAAACGGCAGCCTGTCAATAATAAATCAGAGTGATTTAATTATCTTGACGCACCCTTGGGATTCGGGTCATGGTCCCACTCGCCGCAGTGCCAAAGCACCTGCGACGGAATCACAGCCGGGCAGCAAGCCCGTCACTTTTGGGAGGACTACCAATGAAACTGACCAAGCTTCTGCTCGGCGCCGGTGCGCTGGCCTTGCTGGCTGGCACCGCTTCGGCCGCCGACCTCGCCTGCCTCATCACCAAGAACAACACCAACCCCTTCTTCGTGAAAATGAAGGAAGGCGCCGAGGCTGCCGCCACCGCAGCCGGCCTCGATTTCCAGGCTTACGCCGGTGAAAAGGACGGCGACGCCGCCCCGCAGATCACCGCCATCGAAAACTGCGTCGCCGCTGGTGCCAAGGGTATCCTGATCACCCCGTCGAACGACTCTGTCGGCCCGGCCCTCAAGGACGCCCGCGCTGCCGGCATCCTCGTGATCGCCCTCGACACGCCCTTGGCTGACACCGAAGCTCAGGACATCACCTTTGCGACCGACAACTTCGAAGCCGGCGTCCTGATCGGCAAATGGGCCGCCGCGACGATGGGCGAAGGCGCCGCCACCGCCAAGATCGCGATGCTCGACATCAACAAGGACAACATCTCGGTTGACGTTCAGCGCAACACCGGCTTCCTGACCGGCTTCGGCATCGAAGTGCCGGATCTGACCGTGCTCGCTTCGGAAACCGACCCGCGCGTAATCGGCCACGAAACCTCGGACGCAAACCCCGAAGGCGGTCTGCGCGCGATGGAAACCCTGCTCGCCAAGGACCCGGACATCAACGTGGTCTACACGATCAACGAACCGGCCGCTGAAGGTGCCTACCAGGCGCTCAAGAACGCCGGCAAGGAAGGCCAAGCGATCATCGTTTCGGTTGACGGCGGCTGCCCCGGCGTGGCTTCGGTCAAATCGGGCGTGATCGGCGCCACCTCGCAGCAGTACCCGCTGCTGATGGCTTCCAAAGGCATCGAAGCGATCGTCGCCTACGCCAAGGACGGCACCAAGCCGACCGTCACCGAAGGCCTGTCGTTCTTCAACACCGGTGTGAACCTCGTCACCGACAAGCCGGTTGACGGCGTCCCGTCGATCGACACCACCAAGGGCACCGAGCTTTGCTGGGGCTAAGCCTCCATCAGGTTTGAGTTGATTAACGGAAGGGCGGCTTTACAGTCGCCCTTCTGCTTAGACGATGCCGCAAAGGCATCAGCGTCAGCCGGGGGGAAGACTGCAGATGAGTAGCGACGCACCGACCAAGACCATCTCCGATTACGAAGCGACCCTGACCAAGGCCGATACGGCGGTGGCCAGCTTCGAGCGGGATGACAAGACCTTCATCCACAAACTGCGCAACTTCCTGCGCCGCAACCCGACCATGATCCCGGCGCTGGTGCTGCTGTTGTCGATCGCGGCCTTCAGCATCGTCGCTCCGCGCTTTCTTGGCGTCGGCGCACTCTCGACGATCCTGAAACAGGTCACCGTCACCGGCTTTGTCGCGCTTGCCCAAACCCTCATCATCCTGACCGCAGGCATCGACCTGTCGGTTGGTGCCATCCTTGTGCTCAGTTCGCTCGTGATGGGCAACCTCGCGGTGTTCGCGGGGGTACCTGTCGGCCTTGCCATCCTGATCGGCGTGGTTGTCGGTGGCGTCATGGGCCTCGTGAACGGCCTTCTCGTCACCAAGATGCGCCTGCCGCCCTTCATCGTGACCCTCGGCACGCTGTCGATCTTTGAATCGATCAAGCTGTGGTATTCCCAGTCCGAATCCATCCGCAACGTCGACATCGAAGCGAACGCGCCGTTCCTTCTGATCTTCGGCAAGGGCTTCAACTTCGGCGGCGCCAGCATCAGCTATGGCGGGATCACACTCCTGCTGCTGGCCGCCCTCCTTTGGTATGTCCTCAACCACACCGCCTGGGGCCGCCATGTCCACGCCATCGGCGATGATCCTGACGCGGCCATGCTGTCAGGCATCAAGGTCGACCGAACGCTGGTCTCGGTCTACACCGTCGCCGGCCTGATCTGCGGCTTTGCCGCCTGGGTTGCGGTCGGTCGCGTCGGCTCGGTTTCGCCCATCGCGTTTTCCGACGTGAACCTTGCGTCCATCACCGCCGTGGTGATCGGCGGCACCTCGCTATTCGGCGGGCGCGGCTCGATCATCGGCTCGGTCCTTGGCGCCATGATCGTGGGCGTGTTCATCACCGGCCTCTCGCTCGCGGGGGTCGACGACTACTGGCAGAAATTCGCGGCGGGCTGCCTTGTCATCATCGCCGTATCGCTTGACCAATGGCTGCGGAGGGCTTCGCAATGAGCGTGACACCGATCCTTCAGGCAAAAGGCCTGATGAAGCGCTACGGCACCGTGGTCGCGATGAGCGGCGCCGACTTCGAACTGATGCCGGGCGAAATCATCGCCGTCATCGGCGACAACGGCGCCGGCAAATCCACCCTGATCAAGGCCCTATCCGGCGCGGTCGTCCCCGACCACGGCGAGATCCTTCTGGACGGCAAGCCGGTCCATTTCCGCAGCCCCGAGGACGCCCGCGCCCTTGGCATCGAAACGGTCTACCAAAACCTCGCCATGTCGCCGGCCCTATCCATCGCCGACAACATGTTCCTTGGCCGCGAATGGCGCGAACCCGGCATCATGGGCACGGTATTCCGCAAGATGGACCGCGCGCGGATGGAGAAATTCGCCCGCGACAAGCTCAGCGAACTGGGCCTGATGACCATCCAGGACATCACCCAGCCGGTCGAAACCCTGTCGGGCGGCCAGCGTCAGGGCGTCGCCGTGGCCCGTGCCGCCGCCTTCGGATCGAAGGTCGTGATCCTCGACGAACCCACCGCCGCCCTCGGCGTCAAGGAAAGCCGCCGGGTGCTGGAACTGATCCGCGACGTTCGCGCGCGTGGCATCCCGATCATCCTGATCAGCCACAACATGCCCCATGTGTTCGAAGTGGCTGACCGCATCCACATCCACCGGCTTGGCCGCAGGCTTTGCGTCATCAAGCCGTCGGACTACTCCATGTCCGACGCCGTGGCCTTCATGACCGGGGCAAAACTGCCCGAAGGCGTCACCGAACCGGTGTAATCGCCTCGCGAACCGCACCCGACCCGTGCGGTTCGCTTCCTCCGGCCTTGAACCCGGCGCAAGAGTGGGTACGTTACGCCAAACCCGCCGCGATGCATTCTGCGCGCCAATCCGCCAGGCCACGACGAGGAAGCCGCCCATATGTCACTCGCGCTGATCGCGGCACTTCCCTTCTTCGGCGCACTCCTCCCCGGCCTGATGATCCGCTTCGGTCGCAACGCCTGCGCGCTTGCGACCGGCCTCGTCACCGCACTCGCCCTTCTGCTCCTAGCCCTCCACGCCCCCGCCGTCCTGCGCGGCGAGGTGGTGCAGACCCGCATCGACTGGCTTCCCGGCCTCGGCCTCAACGCCAACTTCTTCCTCGACGGGCTTGGCCTTCTCTTTGCCGGGCTGATCCTCGGCATCGGCCTTCTCATCATCCTCTACGCCCGCTTCTACCTTTCTGCGCGCGATCCGATGGGGCAGTTCTACACCTACCTCCTCCTCTTCCAGGGCGCGATGGTGGGCATCGTCCTCTCCGACAACATCCTGCTCCTCCTGATCTTCTGGGAACTGACCTCGCTGTCGTCGTTCCTCCTGATCGGCTACTGGAAACACCTGCCCGAAGGTCGTCAGGGCGCACGCATGGCTTTGGCCGTCACGGGCGCAGGTGGCCTCGCGATGATCGCGGGCATGCTGATCCTCGGCAATATCGTCGGCAGCTACGATCTGACCGTGATCTTGCAAAACAAGGCGCTGATTCAGGCCTCCCCGCTCTACCTCCCAGCCCTGATCCTGATCCTCCTCGGCGCCTTCACCAAATCCGCGCAGTTCCCGTTCCACTTCTGGCTGCCGCACGCGATGGCCGCCCCAACGCCAGTCTCGGCCTACCTCCACTCCGCCACGATGGTGAAGGCGGGCCTCTTTCTGATGGCGCGGATGTGGCCCGTGCTGGCCGGCACCCCGGAATGGTTCTGGATCGTCGCCACCACCGGCCTTGTTACGATGGTGATGGCCGCCAAGATCGCGCTCTTCAAGGATGACCTGAAGGCGCTGCTGGCCTTCTCCACCGTCAGCCACCTTGGCCTCATCACCATGCTTCTGGGCTTCGGCACCAAGACCGCCGCCACCGTCGCCGTCTTCCACATCATCAACCACGCCACCTTCAAGGCCGCCCTCTTCATGACCGCCGGCATCGTCGACCACGAGGCGCATACCCGCGACATGAAGCGTCTCGGCGGCCTGCGCACCCTGATGCCGATCACCTTCACCATCGCCCTTCTCGCCTCACTGTCGATGGCCGGCATGGCGCCCCTCAACGGCTTCCTGTCGAAGGAAATGATGCTGCAAGAGGCCGCCGACACCGTCTGGCTCACCCCTTGGGCGATGGGCCTCCTCGCCACCATCGGCGCGCTCTTCTCGGTCGCCTACTCGTTCCGCTTCCTTGCCCACGGCTTCCTGGGCCCGGTGCGCGACGATTACCCGCACAAGCCGCATGACCCCGGCGTCGGCCTCTGGGCCGCCCCGGCGTTCCTCGCAGCCCTCGTCGTCGTGATCGGCCTGTTGCCGATGCTGACCGCAAGCTGGCTCGTCAACGCAGCCGCCGGCGCCGTCACCGGAGAGCCGGTCGCCGTCAAGATCACGCTCTGGCACGGGTTGGAAGCAGCAGCCCTCTGGATGTCGGTGGCCGCTTTCGGCGGTGGCCTCGCACTTCTCGGCCTTCACCCCCGCCTGATGGCGCTGTGGAAAGCCACCCCGCGCCCCGACGCCAAGCGTATCTTCGACGGCATCATCGAACCCCTCGCCGCCGCGTCGCGCGACATGACCGCCGCGCTCCACAACGGCTCGCTTACCCGCGCCATCGCCATCGCCACCCTCGCCATCGCCGCCGCCAGTGCCTACGCCTTCGCCACCGGCACGCACTTGCCCGGCACCCGCGTGCCCTTGCCCATGCAACCCGTCCCCGTCATCGCCTGGGCCATCCTGATGATCGCCGCCCTCGCCACCGTGGCCATGCACCGCGACCGGGTGATAGCCCTTCTCCTCACCGGCATCGTCGGCCTCATCATCTCCATCGGCTTTGCGTGGTTCTCCGCCCCCGACCTCGCCCTCACCCAGATCAGCGTCGAGGTGGTGACGATCCTCCTGATGCTCCTCGCCCTCAACTTCCTGCCGAAAACCACGCCTGTCGAAAGCACCACCCCCCGCCGCCTGCGTGATGCCGCCATCGCGGCCGTCGCGGGCGCGGGCATCGGCAGCCTCGTCTACGCCCTTATGACCCGCGCCCCCGCGTTCGACCCGATCTCGCACTTCCACCTTGCGCAATCGAAACCCGGCGCGGGCGGCACCAACGCCGTCAACACCATCATCGTCGACTTCCGCGGCTATGACACCTACGGCGAGATCATCGTCCTCGGCATCGCCGCCCTCGTGATCTTCGCCCTGTCCGAAGCGCTCCTGCGCAGCCCAACCGTCTCGGCCCGCCTCCGCGCCATCGGCCCCGGCACCAACGATTCGGGCGACCGCCACCCGATGATGCTGGCCATTGCCGCCCGTGTCCTTTTGCCGATGGCGATGATGGTCGGCGTCTACATCTACCTCCGCGGTCACAACCTGCCCGGCGGCGGCTTCGTCGCGGGCCTCGTTTTCGCCATCGCCTACCTGCTGCAATACCTCGCCTCGGGATATGTCTGGAGCCACCGCCGCCAGCGCTATGACCACCACATCCTGATCGGCGCCGGCGTCCTTGTAGCCTCGCTCGCCGGCGTCGGCGCTTGGGTCATGGGCCTGCCGTTCCTGACCTCCGGCTACGACTACATCACCGTCTGGCCGCTCGAGACGTTCGAACTTGCAACCGCCGCGATCTTCGACCTTGGCGTGTTCCTCTGCGTCCTCGGCGCGGTGATGCTGTCCTTGGCCTCGCTTTCCCGCATGGCCCTGCGCGCCGGCGAAAAGGTCAACCCCGACGCCTTCGATATCGACCCCAGCCGGGAGGCCCGCTGATGGAACTTCTCGTCGCCTCCACCATCGGCCTGCTGACCTCGGTCGGCATTTACCTCATGCTGCGCCTGCGCACCTTCCCGGTGATCCTCGGCCTCACCTTTCTCAGCTACGCGGTCAACATCTTCATCTTCGCCGCCGGCCGCCTTGCCGTGAACCAGCCCCCGATCATCGCCAAGGGCGCCACCTACGCCGACCCCCTGCCGCAGGCGCTGGTGCTGACCGCCATCGTGATCTCCTTTGGCATGACCGCCGTGATCGTCATCATGTCGCTTGGCGGCTACCTCGAATCCGGGCACGACAAGGTCGACATGGACGGTGAGCCATGACCCACTGGATCATCGCCCCTGTCGTCCTGCCCGCCCTCCTTGCGGCGCTCATGGTCATCGGCTTTCGCCGCGACCTGCGGTTCCAGAGGATCATTTCGGTCGCCGGCATCGCCGCGCTCAACGCCATCGCCATCGCACTTTGCCTCGCCGCTACCCAGAACGGCCCCGAAGGTTACTTCCTCGGCAACTGGCCCGCCCCCTTCGGCATCGTGCTGGTGCTGGATCGGCTCTCGGCGATGATGGTCCTCCTTCTCAGCGGTCTTGCGCTGCCAGTCGTGCTCTACGCCATAGGTTCGGGCTGGGATACGAAGGGCGCGCATTTCCACCCGCTCCTCCACTTCCTCCTGATGGGCATTTCCGGTGCCTTCCTGACCGGCGACGCCTTCAACCTGTTCGTGTTCTTCGAGGTGCTGCTGATCGCCTCCTACGGCCTGATGATCCACGGCGGCACCCGTGACCGTACCCGCGCCGGCATCCAGTACATCGCCTTCAACCTCGTCGGCTCCTCGCTCTTCCTGATCGCGCTCGCCACGGTCTACGCCGTCACCGGCACGCTCAACATGGCCGACCTTGCCGAGAAACTCCCCACCCTGCCCGATGGCGACGCCGCCCTGATCCGCGTCGCCGCCGTCATGCTGATCATGGTCTTCGCCATCAAGGGCGCGCTGGTGCCCTTGCAGTTCTGGCTGCCCGGCACCTACGCCAACGCCCCCGGCGTGGTCGCGGCCATGTTCGCCGTGATGACCAAGGTCGGCGCCTATGCCACGATCCGCTTCGGCACGCTGATCTTCCCGACCACCCTGCCCGCCACCGGCCCCCTGATTGCCGAGATGCTGCTGCCCGCAGCCCTCCTTACCCTCGCCATCGGCGCCATCGGCATCCTTGGCGCCACCACCCTGCCGCGCCTCGTGGCCATGGCCGCCATCGCCTCGATGGGCACCGCCTTCATCGCCATCGCCGCCTTCACCCCCGCCACCACCTCGGCCGCGCTTTACTACATCCTCCATTCCACCCTCGCCACCGCCGCCCTCTTTCTCGTGGCCGACCTCGTCACCCGCCGCCGCGCCGATGGCAGCCTCACCGCCCAATCCCCCATCGCCCAATCCGGCCTGATCGGCGCGATTTTCATGGTCGCCGCCATCGCCATCGCCGGGATGCCGCCGCTCTCCGGCTTCATCGGCAAACTGCTGATCCTCGACGCCTGGCGCGACCACGCCGCAACGGTCTGGACCGCGATCCTCGTCTCCAGCTTCCTGACGATCCTCGGCCTCTCGCGCGCGGGCTCCACCCTCTTCTGGAAATCCCACGCCACAGCAGGCAACCCGCCCGAAGCAAAACCCGAAACCCTCGCCTTCGCCGCCGTGTTCGCCCTCCTCGCCGCCCTCGCCGCCCTGACCATCCTCGCCGGCCCCGTCACGCGCTGGCTCGATGCCACGGCGGCCAGCCTCTACGACCCCGCACCCTATATCGCCGCCACCCAGCTTTATCAGGATCGCGCCGATGCTCAGTAAGCTCCTGCCGCACCCCTACCTGTCGCTGACGCTGGTCGTCGTCTGGATGCTTCTGGTCAACCAGTTCAAGATCGGCAGCCTCGTGATGGCCGCCATCCTTGCCCTCGTCATCCCGCACCTCACCGCCGCATGGTGGCCCGACCGCCCGAAGGTGCGCCGCCCACTCAGCCTCTTTGCCTACGCGCTCCTCGTCTTGTGGGATGTCATCGTCGCCAACTTTCAGGTCGCGCGCATCGTCCTCTTCATGCCGAACGCCAAGATCCGCTCCGCCTGGATCACCGTGCCCCTCGATCTGAAAACACCCGAGGCGATCACGCTTCTTGCCGGCACCATCACCATGACCCCCGGCACCCTCACCGCCGACATGAGCACCTGCGGCCGCGCGCTCCTGATCCACGCGCTCCATGCGCCCGACCCCGACGCCGTGCGCGATGACATCAAATCCCGCTACGAGGCCCGCCTGAAAAGGATATTCGAATGATCCTGCCCTACGCCCTCGACTTCGCGCTCGGTGCCTTTGGCCTTTGCCTCGTCCTCAACCTGATCCGCCTCTTCACCGCCCCCACGCTTACCGACCGCATCCTCGCCGTCGACACCATGACAGTGAACGCCATCGCTCTTGTGGTCCTCACCACCGTCCGCAGCGGCTCGAACCTCCTCTTCGAAGCCGCCCTCCTCCTCGCCCTGACCGGCTTCATCAGCACCGTCGCCTACTGCAAATACCTCCTGCGGGGGAGCATCATTGAATGACCCTCGCACTCGAAATCATCATCGCCGCCTTCCTCGTCGCCGGGGGCATCTTCGGCCTGATCGGCAGCTACGGCCTGCTGAAATTGCGCGACCCGATGCAGCGCCTGCATGCGCCGACCAAAGCCACCACCATCGGCGTCGGCACCGCCCTCGTCGCTTCCGCCTTCCACCTTGTCCTGCAAGGTCAGGGCATCAGCTGGCACGAACTTCTGATCACCCTGTTCCTTTTGCTCACCGCGCCCGTCTCGGCCCTGTTCCTCGCCAAGACCCACCTCTTCCGCACCATCCCCAAATCCGATCTTCCCGATCCCGGCACCGGCACGCCCTGGGCCACGCATGACGACGCATGGCCCGTGCAGCCGGAACGCAGCACTCCGCCCTCTTGACCAAACGGTCAGATTTTCCGCACCGTCACCCTTGCGGCACACCGGGCCGCATGGCATCGTCGCGCCATCCGACAGGGCGGAGGACCGTTTGGAAACGCTGACACCTTTGAAAGACCTCCTGCCGCAGGTCACCCACACCCGCAATCCCGGAATGCCGCTCGATCTTGATTGGGTCGCGAGCGTTCAGGCCAACACCTCCGCCATCGAACGCCGCGCCGCCACCATCTCGGGCCGCCGCTCGGTGAAAAAGGACTATCAGGCCGCCTGGCTCCTGAAAGCCATCTCCCTCATCGACCTCACCACCCTTGCCGGTGACGATACCGAAGGCCGCGTCAAGCGCCTCTGCGCCAAGGCTCGCCAGCCTGTAGCACCCTGGATGCTGGAAAAGCTGGGCCTGCCCCACCTGACCACCGGCGCCGTCTGCGTTTACCACGAGATGGTCGAAACCGCCGTCCGCGCCCTCGAAGGCACCTCGATCCCCGTCGCCGCCGTCTCCACCGGCTTCCCGGCCGGCCTCTCGCCCTACCGCCTGCGCATCGCCGAAATCGGCGAAAGCGTCCGCGCCGGGGCAAAGGAAATCGACATCGTCATCTCCCGTCGCCACGTCCTCACGCAAAACTGGCAGGCGCTTTACGACGAAATGGCCGAGATGCGCGTCGCCTGCGGGGATGCCCACGTCAAGGCGATCCTCGCCACCGGCGAACTTGGCACGCTCCGCAACGTCGCCCGCGCCTCGCTGATCTGCATGATGGCCGGCGCCGATTTCATCAAGACCTCCACCGGCAAGGAACCCGTCAACGCCACCCTTCCCGTCACCCTCACCATGATCCGCTGCATCCGCGACTATCAGGACCGCACCGGCATCAAGGTCGGCTACAAACCCGCCGGCGGCATCGCCAAGGCCAAGGACGCCCTCACCTACCTCGCCCTCATCAAGGATGAACTTGGCCACCCCTGGCTGCAACCCGACCTCTTCCGCTTCGGCGCCTCAAGCCTCCTCGGCGACATCGAGCGTCAGCTTGAACACCACCTAACCGGCCACTACTCCGCCGCCAACCGCCACGCGATGGGATGATCCCATGCGCCTCCGCAAGCGGCTTCACCTTTTTCAAATTTCCCAGCCGGAGGCATGCCCGAGCCGGTTGCGCCTTAGCGCAGAGGCGAGACAAATGGCTCGCGGCGCAGCCGCTCCACTTCATAACCGCCCCCACCCGCGCTGTGGCGAAGGACTGACACCATGACCATCAAGGAAATTTTCGACAGCATGGCCTACGGCCCCGCCCCGGAATCCGCCACCGAAGCCCTCGCCTGGATCGCCAAACACAACGGCACCTTCGGCCACTTCATCGACGGCGCTTTCACCAAACCGGGCGCGACCTTCACCACCGCCAACCCCGCCACCGGCCAACCCCTCGCGCAAGTGACCCAAGGCACCGCAGCCGACATCGCCGCCGCCGTCAAAGCCGCCCGCCGCGCCCAACCCGCCTGGGCCAAACTCCCGGCCCACCAACGCGCGAAATTCCTCTACGCCCTCGCCCGCCTCACGCAGAAACACGCCCGCCTCCTCGCGGTCCTTGAAACCCTCGACAACGGCAAACCCATCCGCGAGTCGCGCGACATCGACATCCCCCTCGTCACCCGGCATTTCTACTACCACGCCGGCCTCGCCCAGCTTCTGCCCTCCGAACACCCCGACCTCCAGCCCCTCGGCGTCTGCGGCGCCGTCATCCCCTGGAACTTCCCTCTCCTGATGCTCGCCTGGAAGGTCGCCCCGGCGCTCGCCGCCGGCAACACCGTCGTCCTCAAACCCGCCGAATACACCCCCCTCACCGCCCTTCTCTTCGCCGAAATCTCCCGCGAAGCCGGTCTCCCCAAGGGCGTTCTCAACATCGTCACCGGCGATGGCTCCACCGGCGCCGCCCTCGTGGACAGCCCCGTCGACAAGATCGCCTTCACCGGCTCCACCTCCGTCGGCAAGCGCATCCGCGCCGCCACCGCAGGCAGCGGCAAAGCCCTCACCCTCGAACTGGGCGGCAAATCCCCCTACATCGTGTTCGACGACGCCGACCTTGATTCCGCCGTCGAGGGCCTCGTCGATGCCATCTGGTTCAACCAGGGCCAGGTCTGCTGCGCCGGCTCCCGCCTTCTCGTGCAGGAAGGCATCGCCGACCGCTTCCACACGAAACTGAAACGCCGGATGGACGGCCTGCGCATCGGTGACCCGCTCGACAAGGCCATCGACATCGGCGCCATCGTCGATCCCGTCCAACTCAAGACGATTACCGAAATGGTCGCCGCCAACACCGAAGGCGAAACCTACCAAGCCGCCACCGCCGTCCCCACCGGCTGCTTCTACCCGCCGACGCTCATCACCGGCCTCTCCGCCGCCTCCACCCTGATGCAAGAAGAAATCTTCGGCCCCGTCCTCGTCTCGATGACCTTCCGCACGCCGGAAGAGGCGGTCGCCCTGGCCAACAACACGAAATACGGCCTCGCCGCCACGGTGTGGAGCGAGAACATCAACCTCGCCCTCGACATCGCTCCAAAGCTGAAGGCCGGCATCGTCTGGGTCAACGCCACCAACCTCTTCGACGCCGCTGCAGGCTTCGGCGGGGTGCGCGAATCCGGCTTTGGTCGCGAAGGCGGCTGGGAAGGGCTGATGGCCTACCTCAAGCCCACGGCAAAACCCGTCGCTCTGAAGCCCATCGCATCCACCCCCGAACCCGCCAACCCCGAAGCCCCCGCCCTCGACCGCACCGCGAAACTCTACATCGGTGGCAAGCAGGCCCGCCCCGATGGCGGCTACAGCCAAGCCATCTACAGCCCGAAAGCCAAGCTTCTCGGCCATGTCGGCATCGGCAACCGAAAGGACATAAGGAACGCGGTCGAGGCGGCACACGCCGCCAAGGGCTGGGGCAAGGCCACCGGCCATAACCGCGCGCAGATCCTTTACTACATCGCCGAGAACCTCTCCGCTCGCGCCGACGAATTCGCCGCCCGCCTGAAAGACCTCACCGGCTATAACGGCACGGCCGAGGTCGAGGCCTCCATCCAGCGCCTCTTCACTTATGCCGCATGGTCCGACAAATTCGACGGCGCGGCCAAATCGGTCCCGATCCGTGGCATCGCCCTTGCCATGAACGAACCCGTCGGCGTGATCGGCGCGCTCTGCCCCGACGAAGCCCCGCTCCTCGGCCTCATCTCCGTCATGGCGCCGGCCATCGCGATGGGCAACACCTGCGTCCTCGTCCCCTCCGCCGCCTACCCCCTCGCCGCGACCGACTTTTATCAGGTGCTCGACACCTCCGACCTCCCCGCCGGCGTCGTCAACATCGTCACCGGTCCGCCCGCCGACCTCGCGAAATCCCTCGCCGGGCATATGGACGTTGACGCGGTCTGGTCCTTCTCCTCCCAGAACCTCGTCAGCCTGATCGAACGCGAAGCCGCCCTGAACGTCAAACGCACATGGGTCAACAACGGCCACGCCCGCAACTGGATGGGCAGCGCCGGCGAAGGCCGCGAATTCCTGCGTCACGCCACCGAAATCAAGACCATCTGGGTGCCCTATGGCGAATGAACCAACCCGCGTCGTCGTCTCCAGCGACCACGCCGCAATCCCGCTGCGTCAGGCCATCGCGGCACATCTTGCAGCCAAGGGTTACGCGGTCACCGACATCGGCCCGACCACCCCGGAAAGCACCCACTACCCCCTGCACGGCAAAGCCGCCGCCGAACGCGTGGCGTCCGGCGATTGCCACCTCGGCATCATCGTCTGCGGCACCGGCCAAGGCATCATGATGGCCGCGAACAAGGTGAAAGGCATCCGCTGCGGCGTCTGCTCCGACACCTTCTCCGCCAAGATGATCCGCCAGCACAACGACGCCAACATGCTGTCGCTCGGCGCCCGGGTGGTTGGCGAAGGCCTCGCGCTTGAAATCGTCGATGCCTTCCTCGGGGCCAGTTTCGAAGGCGGCCGCCATGCAACCCGCGTCGACATGATCGAAGCGCCCTAGACCGATTCGCAAATCAAGGTTAACGCCCCGCCCACAGCCAAAACGTATGGCCTCTTGCCAGACGTTTGCCATACGCCTGCCATACCGTTAACCCTTCCGAAATCAGGCTAATTACCGCAGCGTTCCCAATCCCTTAGGCCCGCCCCGCCGACCCGCTCAGCGTCTTCGGGTCAATCCCCATCCGCCGCAACGCCGCCGCCCATTTGCCCCCGTCATCACGCGAAAAGACCAGCCCCGCCTCCGGCTCGCCGGTCAGCCAGTCGTTGCGGATGATCTCGGCCTCCAACTGCCCCGGCCCCCAGCCCGCATAGCCCAAGGCAAGGATCGCCGCCTCCGGCCCCTGACCCTTCGCCAGTGCCTCCAGCACGTCCATCGTCGCGGTCATCTCGAACCCGCCGGGCACCGACATCGAACTGCCCCCCTGCGGTCGCCAGTCGGCCGAATGCAGCACGAATCCCCGCCCCCGCTCCACCGGCCCGCCGACATGAACGCGAATGTCGCGCCCCTCTGGTGCGACCGGAATGTTCAGCTGTTCCAACAGCTTGGCAAAGCTCAGGTCGACCGCAGGCTTGTTGATGATGATGCCCATCGCGCCCTCGGCCGAATGCGCGCAGATAAGGATCACGCTGCGCTCGAACCGGGGGTCGCCCATCCCCGGCATCGCGATCAGGATCTTGCCAGCCAGTTCCATGCGGCACCCTCCGTTACACCCCAAGCATGGCGCTGCATCGTTTCGGCCTCAACCCCTGATCTCGCGTCTGGGATGCCACAGTCACGCCCCGTCGCCGCAAAGTGATTTCATCTGACGCCGCAAGTCACTATCTTCGGCACATGACCCGCATCTGCCTCGTCCTTGCCCCGATCATCGCCCTCGGCACCCCCGCCCTTGCGACCACGCAGGACGACGTTCTCGCCGGCGCGCTCCTGCCCGGCTGGCAGATGCCCGACGGCGGCCACATGGCCGGCGTCCAGCTAACCCTAGCTCCCGGTTGGAAAACTTACTGGCGCAGCCCCGGCGACGCCGGTATCCCACCCACATTCGACTGGTCCGGTTCCGAAAACGTCCGCGCCGTCCGCATCCACTGGCCCGCCCCCAGCGTGTTCCAGACCAACGGAATGCAAAGCATCGGCTACCACGACGAGGTCACCCTTCCGGTCGAGGTCACCGCCATCGACCCGTCCCTCCCGATGCGCCTGTCAGCCACCGTGGACCTTGGCGTCTGCGACGAGATCTGCCTGCCAGCCAGCCTTACCCTGACAACCGATCTGATCGCCCCCGGCGCCAGCGACGCAACGATCAAGGCCGCCCTCGCGCGCCGCCCCGCTACCGCCTCCGAGGCCGGCGTCACGTCGGTCAGTTGCACCGTCGACCCCATCGCCGATGGCCTGCGCATCACCGCAAACATCGCAATGCCGCGCAGCGGCGGGCCAGAGACGGTCGCCTTTGAGACCGCCGACCCCACCGTCTGGGTTGCCGAAAGCACCGCGTCCCGTGACGGTAACCACCTGACAGCAATGACAGAAATGGTTGCGCAATCCGGCACGCCTTTCGCGCTTGACCGATCCAAGGTGACAGTGACCGTCCTGTCAGACAACGGCGCCGTGGAAATCCGCGGCTGCCCCGCGCCCTGAAAATACGCACCGTTTGCCACGCTGATCGCGACGTCCTGACGTGGCGCTGCGCTCATTTCCGGCGGCGATGTTCTTCCAGCCGTGGAAATATCTCGACAAAGTTGCAGGGGCGGTGCCGGAAATCCAATTGCCAGCGCAGGATCTCGTCCCAGGCATCGCGGCAGGCACCGGGGCTGCCTGGCAGCGCGAAAAGATAGGTCCCGCCAGCCACCCCGCCACAGGCTCGGCTCTGCACTGCCGACGTGCCAATCTTCTGCATCGAGACGATGGTGAACACCGTCCCGAACGCCTCGATCTCTTTCTCATAGACGTCGCGGTGCGCCTCGACTGTCACGTCCCGTCCGGTCAAGCCGGTGCCGCCCGTGGTCAGGATGACATCCACCGCCGGATCGGCAATCCACCCCTTCAGCCGCGCGGCAATCTCGGCCCGGTCGTCCTGCACGATCCCGCGCGCCGCCAGCACATGCCCCGCGTCCAGAAGCCGCTCCACCAGCGTATCGCCCGACTTGTCATCCGCCGTGGTGCGCGTGTCGCTGACCGTCAGCACCGCGATGCGGACCGGGATGAACTCCTTCGTCTCGTCGATGCGTGACATGGCCTACCCCCGCTCCATCAACGCCAACCGCAGCGCCAAAAGCCCGAACACACCCGCGCTCGCCCGCCCCAGCCAGCGCGCCAGCCGCTCCGACCGGGCCAGCCGCTGCCCGATGCTGCCGGCAAAACCGCCGACCAGACCGTTTACTACAAACCCGCCCATCGAAAACGCCAGCCCAAGGATCAGGAACTGCGGCAGCACCGGGCGCGCGGGGTCGACGAACTGCGGCAGGAACGCAAGGATGAACAGGATCACCTTCGGATTCAACAGGTTGACCATCAGCGCCTCGGCAAAGATGCGTCCCACCGGGCGCGGCGCCACGGTCGCCGCCATCAGCGCCCCCTGCCCGCGCAGCGCCGAGAAGGCCAGCCACAACAGATACCCAACCCCGACCCAGCGTATCGCATCGAACGCCAAGGGATGCGCCGCGATCAGCGCGCCAAGGCCCAGACCGGCGATCAACGTATGCACCATGCCACCGACCGCAATGCCGAAATTCGCCGCCATCGCCGCGCGCCGCCCACCCTTCAGCCCTTGCCCAAGGCAGAACATCATGTCCGCCCCCGGCGTCAGGTTCAGCGCCAGCCCGGCGGGGATGAACGTCAATAGCGTCAGGGGGTCAACCGGAAGCGCCATCCCGCAACCTCGCCTGCAATGCCAGAAGGTCGGCCCATGCCTCGCGCTTGGCCGCCGGGTTGCGCAACAGGTAGGCCGGGTGCGTCATCGCCAACACCGGCTTGCCCAGCGCCGTGGTCCAGCCACCCCGCGCCCGCAGGATACCCTTCGTCCCGGTCAGCGCAAACAAGGGCGTGTTGCCCATGACCACGATGACGTCCGGATCTACCAGCGCGATGTGCCGTTCCAGGAACGGCCGCATCATCGCGATCTCGGCAGGCTCCGGGTCGCGGTTGGCAGGCGGGCGCCACGGCATGACGTTGGTGATGTAGATCGCCGCCGCAGGATCGGGCGACGTGCGGGAAAGGCCGATCGCAGCAAACATCCGGTCCAGCAATTGCCCCGCACGCCCCACAAAAGGCCGGCCCTCGCGGTCCTCCTCACTGCCCGGCGCTTCGCCAAGGATCAGCGCCCGCGCCTTCGGGTTGCCATCGGCAAAGACCAGGCTCCGCGCACCACGCTTCAACTCGCAATGATCATAGGCACCGAGCGCAGCCTGCAACTCTTCCAGCGTCTTGGCCGCCCCGGCCATCGCCGCAGCCACCGCAACGGGGTCTTGCCCGGCACCCGAATAGCCAGACGGCGCCGCCACAGAGGCCGCCACCGGGGTCGCCACAGCAGCCGCAGCCGGCCGCACCGGATCGCCCATCTCATAGCGGTTGACCGGCCCATCGCCCAACGGCTCGGTCGCGCCCAGATCAACCTGCCACGCCAGCGCCGCCAGCGCCGCGTGCCAGTCGTCCGCGATGATGTCCGCCCCGATTCCCATGCCGCCACCCTATTGCCATGTCGGCCGCACCGCCAGAACCGCAAGCACCGAACAGCGGCATTGCCCCGCCCCCCCCGCTTTGGCATAAGCGCCCCATCCCGGCAGGAGAAACCCATGACCTTTCGCGCGCGCCATCTTCTGGGCATCGAACATCTGGCGCCGCAGGAAATCGTCACTGTCCTCGATCTCGCCGACCGCTACGTTGATCTGAACCGCCGCACCGTCAAGCAATCCGACGTGCTTGCGGGCATGACGCAGATCAACATGTTCTTCGAAAACTCCACCCGGACGCAGGCCAGCTTCGAACTGGCAGGCAAGCGGCTTGGGGCGGACGTAATGAACATGTCGGTCGCCTCCTCATCGGTAAAGAAGGGCGAGACGCTGATCGACACCGCGATGACGCTGAACGCCATGCACCCAGACCTTCTGGTGGTGCGGCACGGGTCGTCCGGCGCGGTCAACCTCCTCGCTTCCAAGGTGAACTGCGCCGTCCTGAACGCGGGCGACGGTCGCCACGAACACCCAACGCAGGCGCTTCTTGATGCGCTGACGATCCGCCGCGCGAAGGGTCGCATCCAGCGCCTCACCGTGGCGATCTGCGGCGACATCGCACATTCCCGCGTCGCGCGCTCGAACCTCATCCTCCTCGGCAAGATGGAAAACCGCTTGCGCCTGATCGCGCCGCCGACCCTGATGCCTTCGGGAGTCGAGGATTTCGGCTGCGAGCTTTTCGACGACATGCGCAAAGGGCTGGAAGGCGCCGACGTGGTGATGATGCTGCGCCTGCAGAACGAACGGATGGACGGCGGTTTCATCCCCTCCAGCCGCGAGTATTACCACCGCTACGGCCTTGATGCCGAAAAGCTCAGCCATGCCAAACCTGACGCCATCGTCATGCACCCCGGCCCGATGAACCGCGGGGTCGAGATCGACGGCGACCTCGCCGACGACATCAACCGCAGCGTCATTCAGGAACAGGTCGAGATGGGCGTGGCCGTCCGCATGGCCTGCATGGATCTCTTGGCGCGGAACCTGCGCGCCGAACGCGGGCGCAAGGCGGTTGGGGTGATGGTCTGAGCGACGCTTGGTCCCCCTACTTACACCCCGGCGAAACGCTCCTGTGGGAAGGCGCGCCGGTGCCCGGCTTGCACCAGCGTGGCAAGGCCTTGTTCCTGATGATCTTTGGCTTGCCGTTCGTGATGATCGGCGTCGGGCTTTTCATCTTCGCAGTCCATGAGCTCAGCCGGGCCAGCACCATATCGGACGCCGGCCTTGCCCTGTTTGTCATGGCATTCAGTCTGCCTTTCGGGGGGCTGGGCGGGTTTCTCGTTCTTGGCCCTCTGGTCGAGGCCCGCAGCGCCCGCCATGTCCGCTACGCTCTGACCGACCGTGCGGCCTATGTCGCCCGATCAGCCCCGTTTGCCAGCCTGAAGGTGTATCCGATCTTGCCCTCCAGCGCACTGGAACTGGAGCTCGGGAAGCGCGCCTTTACGGTTTGGCTGCATGTCCGCCAGGAACGCTCCTCGGATGGCGACCAGGAAACCGTCAGGGCGGGCTTTGAAAACATCGCCGAGGGTGAGAAAGTCTATCACCTGATCCGCGACCTGCAGGGAAAGACCGACACATGACCCCCGACCCCGACCGCAAGCCGACAAAGCAGGAGATGCGTCAGTCCGGAATGGTCGCCACCGCCGTTCTCCTCTTCCTCGCCATCTTCACCACCGTCATCATCTGGATCGCCTGATGGCCCGGATCGAACCCGACAGCGTGATGGGCCACCCCGTCCCTCTGGCTGACGGCGAACAGATCATCGCCGAATTTCGCCCCAACCGGGCCGTCTACTGGCGCAGCCATCTGGTGATGGCGGTGGTCCTCGGCGCGCTCGCCGGGGTGGTGCTGTTGTGGCAAGCCAATCCCTATCCGGTGATGGGGCCGATCGGCGCGGTCATCGCCATCGCCGCCCGCGCGGCCTTCGTGCAATCCGAAGCGATGGCCGAGATATGGCGCCTGACCGACCGCCACCTGCTTGGCCCCGCCAGCCGCGCAATTCCTCTGGCGCAAATCCAGACAGCGCGGCCATTTCTTGGCGCGGTTCAGCTCATAACCCGGGCGGGCGACAAGCACCTGATCAAGTATCAGGCCGACCCGGCTGCCACCGCCGCCCGCCTGATTGCAGCCGGGCGGCAGACATGATGCTTTTCGCCTTTCCAGACCTGCATGATTTGACTAATCGCCAAAGCCGACAGGCAGGGGGCAATCGGACGTGATCATCCATCTATCGAATGCCCGCCTGATCGACCCCGAGGCGCTGACCGACGCGCCCGGCAGCCTGACGATCGCCAAGGGCGTGATCACCGCGATCAATGCCCCCGCCCCGAAGGGCGCCAAGGTCATCGACTGCGGCGGCAAGTGCCTTGCCCCCGGCATCGTCGACATCGGCGTCAAGATCGGCGAGCCGGGGGAACGCCACAAGGAAAGCTTCCGCTCCGCCGGGCTTGCGGCGGCGGCGGGTGGCGTCACCACGATCATCGCCCGCCCCGACACCACCCCCGCCATCGACACGCCCGAAGCGCTGGAATTCGTCACCCGCCGCGCCGCCGAAAGCCCGGTCCGCATCCGCCACATGGCCGCCCTGACCAAGGGCCGCGACGGGCACGAGATGACCGAGATCAGCTTTCTGCTGGACGCCGGCGCCATCGCCTTCACCGATGCCGCGCGGGTAAGCACCGATGCAAAGGCCCTGTCCCGTGCGATGACCTATGCCCGCAGTCTGGGCGCGCTGATCATCGGCCACCCACAAGACCCGAACCTTTCGGCCGGCGCCTCGGCCACCAGCGGCAAGTTCGCCAGCCTGCGCGGCATCCCCGCCGTGTCTCCGATGGCCGAACGCATGGGCCTTGAACGTGACCTCGCGCTCGTGGAACTGACCGGCGCGCGTTACCACGCCGACCAGATCACCACCGCCCGCGCCCTGCCCGCGCTTGCCCGCGCCAAAGAGGCGGGGCTGGACGTCAGCGCCGGCACCTCGATCCACCACCTCACCCTGAACGAACTGGACGTGGGCGACTACCGCACCTTCTTCAAGTTCACCCCGCCCCTTCGGTCCGAGGATGACCGCCTCGCGATGGTTGAAGCGGTGGCCTCCGGTCTGATCGACGTGATCTCCTCGATGCACACCCCGGCCGACGAAGAATCCAAACGCCTGCCCTTCGAGGAAGCCGCCTCGGGGGCGGTGGCGCTGGAAGCCTTCCTGCCGGCCGCCATGCGCGTCTACCATGCGGGCGCGATCGACCTGCCGACCCTGATCCGCGCGATGACGCTGAACCCCGCCCGCCGCCTTGGCCTGCCGCAAGGCCGCCTGTCGGTCGGCGCACCGGCGGACCTGGTGCTGTTCGACCCCGACGCGCCCTTCCTGATGGATCGCTTCAGCCTGCGCTCCAAATCCAAGAACACCCCGTTTGACGGCGCGCGGATGGAGGGTAAGGTGCTCAGAACCTTCGTCGGCGGGACGCAGGTCTTCGCCGCAGAAAGCTGAGCAATGCCTCCAATTACCACCGACCCGACGCTGCTGGCGATCACGGCGCTTCTTGCCTACCTTCTCGGCTCGGTTCCGTTCGGCATCGTCATCACTCGCGCACTGGGCCTTGGCGACCTGCGGCAGATCGGGTCTGGCAATATCGGTGCCACCAACGTGCTGCGCACCGGCAACAAGGGCGCCGCACTCGCCACGCTTCTTCTTGACGCAGCCAAGGGCGGCATCGCGGTTCTAATCGCGCGCGCGCTTGTGGGGGGCGAAGATGCAGCGCAGCTCGCCGGTCTGGCGGCATTTCTAGGCCACCTTTACCCCGTCTGGCTGCGCTTCAAGGGTGGCAAAGGGGTGGCGACGTTCCTTGGCACGCTCCTTGCGCTGGCTTGGCCGGTCGGGCTTGCAGCTTGTGCCACCTGGGCCGTTGCCGCCCTTATTACCCGCACGTCTTCCATCGCCGCACTGTTGGCGGCGGGCCTCACACCGCTCTGGCTGATCTACTTCAACCAGGGGCAGCTCCTTGTCTTGACCTTCGTTCTGACCGTACTGGTCTACATCCGCCACGCCGCAAATCTGAAGCGCATCAAGGCTGGAACCGAACCGAAGATCGGCCAGAAAAAGGCCTGAGGTTCAGAAACTCGACGCCTCATAGATCGGCGTCAGATCGCCACCCCATGCGCCATAGTAAAGCTTCAACCAGCGGTCTGCCTGCACCTCGCCAGTCGCGACATGCTCGACCAAAGGCGCCAGATGCCGCTCTTCACCCAAGCCCCGCGCAGCAAGCCCCGCCTGCGACAAGGCCACGGATGCGCGCGCCAGATCGAGCAGCTTCACGCCCCCCGCCTCGCCCTGCAACCCCGAGACCGAGGCCGCAACGCGCAACCCCTCGCGCGTTTCGGTATCCAGCCCCTTGACCAGATCCCACGCCGCATCCAGCGCGCCCTGGTCATACATCAGCCCAACCCAGAAAGCGGGCAGCCCGACGACATGGGCGAAATCACCACAGTCCGCACCGCGCATCTCGATGTATTTCTTCACCCGCGCCTCAGGGAACACGGTCGTCATGTGATCGGCAAAATCGCTGAGCGTCGGCTTTTCACCGGGCAGCGCGGGCAGCTTGCCGGCCAGGAAATCGCGGAACGACTGGCCCAGCGCATTGATGTATTTCCCGTCGCGGTAGACGAAATACATCGGCACATCCAACACCCAGTCGATATAGCGCTGGAACCCCATGCCGTCCTCAAACGCGAACGGCAGCATCCCGGTGCGGCTGTCGTCCAACCCGCGCCAGATCCGGCTGCGCCAGCTTTTGTGGCCGTTCACCTTGCCGTCAAAAAACGGGCTCGAGGCAAACAGCGCGGTCGCAACCGGCTGCAACGCCAGCGCCACGCGCAGTTTCTTCACCATGTCGGCTTCGGACGCGTAGTCGAGGTTCACCTGCACGGTCGAGGTGCGGTACATCATCTGCGTGCCATGCGTGCCGACGCGGCCCATGTAATCGGTCATCAGCCGATAGCGGCCCTTCGGCATTACCGGCATTTCTGCATGGCTCCAGACCGGCGCGGCCCCGATGCCCATGAACTTGATGCCCAAGGGATCGGCGATGGCCTTCACCTCGTCCAGATGCTCGCGCGTCTCCGCCTCGATGTCGTGGATGGAAACCAGCGGCGCGCCCGAAAGTTCGAACTGCCCGCCCGGTTCCAGACTGATGTTGGCCCCGTTTCGAGTCATGCCGATGACATTTTCGCCCTCGCGCACCGGCTCCCAGCCGTAGCGCTTGGCCAATTCGTCAAACAGCACCGAGATCGACCGCGCCCCGGCGTAGGGTAACGGCGCGCGGGTGTCGGTCAGCCAGCCGAATTTTTCATGCTCGGTCCCGATGCGCCACTGGTCCTTCGGCTTCGACCCCGAGGCCATGTAATCGGCCAACTGGGCAAAACTTTCGATCGGGCCACCGCCGGACTGAGGTATCGACATGAAGAAGGCTCCGGGGTGCGTGCGCGTCGTGGGTTCGCAGGTTCAGGCCGCAAGACCTGTCTCGCCCGCGCGCCCAAGTCAAGGCCCGCCGAAGCGGACACTGCCACCGCTCAGCGCACAACGACCCCGCGTTCCGAGCGGCGCCAGACCTGCCGCACCTCGGTATCAAGCGCCAGCGCGGTGCCGGTTCCCGGCCGTTCCGACCGAACCGCCGCCACCAGCGCGGCCGTATCCATCCCTGGCAAGGCAGCAAAGGCATCGAACAGCCGCTCGGCGCCCGCAGCTTCGACCGGGATCAGGATCGCCTGCCCGTCCGCCTGTTTCAGCCGCCAGACCCGTCGCCCGCGCAGCGTCAAAAGCCGGATGTCCACCAGTTCGGGAATACCCACCGATCCGCCCACGGTCGGGCCGAAATAGCTGATCTGCCCCTCCAGAACCTCGACCACCCCCGGCGCGTCGCCCGGCTGGTCAAAGCGCAGCCGCCTGACCGCCAGCACCATCCAACTGGCCCCCAGCACCAGCAGCAGCCCCCCCAGCGGCACCAGAAGATAGCCGCCCAGCCAGACCAGCCACCCCCCCGCCACAGCCACCGCCGCAGCAATGATCGCCTCGCGCCAGCGCGCGGCAAGGTCGACTACATCTTGGCGGACAAAGCTCACCGCCAGTCTCCATGCGCTGTCTGCCACAGCGTGATCGCCGCCACCGCAGCCGTATCGGCCCGCAGGATGCGCGGTCCAAGGCTCAGCACCCTTACCCGCTCCATCCCGCGCAACCGCTTGGCTTCGGTCTCGGCAAAGCCACCCTCGGGCCCGATCAGGATGGCCGCCTGCCCAGATGTGCCGCCGACCATCGGCGGTGTTCCCGCCGCCGCCTCATCGCACCAATACAGCGTCCGCTCGGCCGGAAACTCGGCCAGCACCCTGTCCAGCGGCTGCAAATCCGCAACCTCCGGCACATAGGTCGCACCGCATTGCTCGGCTGCTTCCACCGCGTGCGCCTGCAACCTATCCTGACGGATGCGTTCGGAATTGGTATGGCGCGTCTGCACCGGCATGATCCGGCGCACGCCCAGTTCCACCGCCTTTTCCACGATAAAATCGGTCCGCGCCTTCTTGATCGGCGCGAACATCAGCCACAGGTCCGGTGGCATCACCTGCGCCCGCGTCTGCGCCTCGCACACCGCTACCGCACCGCGCTTGCCCGCCTCGGCCAAGGTCGCGCGCCATTCGCCGTCCTGCCCGTTGAACAAAAGCACCGCCGCGTCGACACCCAGCCGCATCACCCCGGTCAGGTAATGCGTCTGGTCCGCAGACAACCGCACCGCTTGCCCTGGACCAAGGGGCTGCACTACATAAAGCCTGATCTTTGCCTCTGACATGAGCCCAAGCCTATGCCCCAACCGCCGCGAACGCCAGAGGCCGCCCCCCTGGAGGAACTGATCGGCACCGTCGCCGACGCGCCCCCGGGCAACTGGGTGGATCGCTACGCCCCCTTTGCCGCGCGCCCCTACCTGCGCCTCAGCCGGGCCGACCGGCCGATTGGCACATGGCTTTTGCTGATCCCCTGCCTGTGGGCAATCACGCTGGCCGCCGGGATCGACGGGTTCCGCCCGTGGGACGCATGGCTTGCGGTTTCCTGCGGGATCGGTGCGTTCCTGATGCGCGGCGCGGGTTGCACCTGGAACGACATCACCGACCGCGACATCGACGCCGCCGTCACCCGCACCCGCAGCCGCCCGATCCCGTCGGGACAGGTCAGCGTGCGGCAGGCGCTGGTCTGGATGGTCGCGCAGGCGCTTCTCGCCGCGCTGATCCTTTTCTCCTACAACACCCTCGCCATTACGCTGGGCATCGCTTCGCTGGGCCTTGTGGCGATCTACCCCTTCGCCAAACGCTTCACTTGGTGGCCGCAAGCGTTCCTCGGCCTTGCCTTCAACTGGGGTGCGCTTCTGGCATGGGCCGCCCATTCCGGCACCGTGCCCCCCGCCGCCGTGGCGCTTTATGCCGCCGGTATCGCCTGGACGCTTTATTACGACACCATCTATGCGCATCAGGACCGCGAGGATGACGCGCTTGTCGGCGTCAAATCCACCGCGCGCCTCTTTGGCACCGACACCCGGCGCTGGCTGGCGATCTTCTTTGCACTTACCATCACCCTCTTTGCCCTCGCCGTGATCCTCGCACTCGCACCGTCCGGGCGCGCGCTGCCGCTCGTCATCGCCTTGGCCGGCGTCTGGGCGATGGGCTGGCATATGGTCTGGCAGATGCGCCAGCTTGACATCGACGACCCGGCCTCCTGCCTTGCCGTGTTCCGCGCCAACCGGGATGCGGGACTGGTGCCTGTGCTGTTTCTTGCCGCCGCGGCCTTGCTCTGATTGAACCCGCCGCGTCAAACCCCTAGGAAGCAACGGGGTAACCAAGCGCCCCGAGTCTCGGCAGAAAAGTCCCCGCGTTGCAACGTCGCCTGAAAGCCCTTTCCCCCACTGTCCTTGCCCTACTCGCCTTCGTGTTGGCGGCAGTGGTCATGGTCGGTGTGGCCGCCGCAGCCGCCCTCGTGATCGAGCGGCGGTCCGACAATGTAATCAGCACGCGTCTGGCCGAAGAAGGCCTCGACTGGATCAACGTCGATACCGATGGCTTGCAGGTCATCCTGACCGGAACCGCCCCGAACGAGGCCGCCCGTTTCCGCGCCGTGAACATCGTGGGTTCCATTGTCGACGCCTCGCGCATCCGCGATGCACTGGAGGTGACGCCCGCCTCGGCAATCGCCGCCCCCCGCTTTTCGGTGGAAATGCTGCGCAACGACGATGGTATCCAGCTGATCGGCCTGATGCCCGAAGACGCAGGCCAAGGTGGCATCGGCGAAGTGCAGCTTGCCGATCAGGCGGCCGCGCTGACGCCGGGCAGCGAAATCGTCAACATGCTGGAAACCGCCGCCTACCCAGCGCCAAAGGCATGGAACAGTGCGCTGACCTTCGGCATCGAGGCGCTGAAGCGGCTCAAACGCTCCAAGATTTCGGTTGCCGCCGACCGCGTCGAAATCACCGCCATTTCCGACAGCGAGCCTGAAAAGCGCCGCCTCGAAGCCGACCTGCGCGCCATCGCACCAAATGGCGTGGCGCTGGTCGTGAACATCACCGCTCCGCGTCCCGTCATCACGCCCTTCACCCTGCGCTTCATCATCGACGCCCAGGGCGCGCGCTTCGACAGCTGCTCCGCCGATACCGAACGCGCCCGCAAGGCAATCCTTGCCGCCGCCACCGCCGCTGGTGTCACCGGCACGCCCTTGTGCACCATCGGCCTTGGCGTGCCGACCCCGCGCTGGGCCGATGCCGTGACCCAGGCCATCGCCGCCGTGGCCACTATTGGCGATGGCTCGATCACCTTTTCCGACGCCGATGTGACCCTTCTTGCCGGCACCAGCGTCAGTCAGGCAACCTTCGACCGCGTCGTTGGCGAACTGGAAACAGGCCTGCCGGACGTGTTCTCGCTGACCTCTACGCTGGAAAAGACCGAATCCGCCAGCCAGGGCCCGGCCGAATTCACCGCCAACCTTTCGGACGCGGGCAAGGTCGAACTTCGCGGCCGCCTGACCGACGAGATGCAGCGCAAGGCCGTCGATGCCTTCGCCCGCGCCGCCTTCGGTGCCGAAGCCGTCTACACTGCGACCCGCCTTGACGAAACGCTGCCTGACGGCTGGGCCGTCCGCGTACTGGCGGGGCTGGAAGCGCTGGCTCAGGTCGAAAACGGCAGCCTTCTTGTCCGCTCCGATCTGGTGGAAGTTGCCGGCGTCACCGGGTCGCAAAGCGCGCGCTCGCGCATCACCCAGATCCTGTCCGGCAAGCTTGGTCAGGGCCAGACCTTCCGCGTCAACGTCCGCTATGACGAGGCGCTCGATCCCGTCGCCTCGATCCCGACGCCCGAAGAATGCGCCGCCGACGTCAACGCCGTAATCGCGCGCACCAAGATCACGTTCACCCCCGCCTCCGCCGAGATCGCTTCGACAGCGCGCCCGGTGCTGGATGCGCTGGCCGAAATTCTCGTAAACTGTCCGCCGATGACGATGGAAATCGGCGGCTACACCGATGCGCAAGGCTCCGAAGGCGGCAACCAGGCCCTCAGCCAAGCCCGGGCCGAAGCGGTTCTGGTCGCCCTTCAAGGCCGCCGCATCGACGTGTCAGGCATCACCGCGGTCGGCTACGGCGAGGCGAACCCGATCGCCGACAACGGCACCGAAGCCGGGCGCGAGGCCAATCGCCGGATCGAATTCGTGCTGAAAGGCTCGAACTCCACCGTCGCCTCTACCGACACCCCCGCCGCCTCTGCAGACGCGGACGTGGACGCTGACGCTGACGATGCCGCGCCTGCGCAGCCCGGTCCGGAGGGCGGTCCCGATTTCTCTGGCGATACCAGTCCGTCCGTGGCACCTACCGAAAAGACCATCCGACCGCTGCCGCGCCCGGCTGATGCCGCGGCCCAGGAAGACCCATGAATCGCACCGAATTCGTCATCGCGACCGCCATCATCCTTCTGGTTTCCTTCGCGATGGGCTGGTTCGCCCACTGGCTTTTGCACCGCTTCACCCGCGTCGCGGGCGGCGACATGGCGGAAATGGACAAGCTCGCCCAGTCTCTGCACGAAGCCGAGGAACTGCGAGATCAGGCGTTGGTCTACCTCGAACAGCGCGAGGGCGAGTTGATGACCCACATCAACCAGACCGAAGCCGAACTGCGCGCCGCGATGGAGGGCCTGCGCGATGCCCGCCACGAAGCCGAGGAAATGCGCGCCTACATCGAACGGATGCAGGCGAACGGCTGACCCGTCGGCGGAAAACCTGTCCAGACCGCCGTTCTTTTGATCAAATTCTGGCCTGACCTGACCGTGCGAACTGGACAAGCCGGTGCCGAAGTGGCACCCCTTTGGCAACGCATATGGAGGCCCCCATGCTAGATTCCGTCACCGACCTCGCCTCGCTTTTGAAAGACCCGTCGCTTCTGGTGACCAAGTCCTACGTCGCCGGCGAATGGATCGACGCTGCCGACGGCAGTACCTTTCCCGTCACCAACCCGGCCCGTGGCGATGTGATCTGCCACGTCCCGAACCTTGGCCGCGCCGAAGCCGCCCGCGCCATCAAGGCCGCCCACACCGCGCACCGCGAATGGGCGGCCCGCACCGCCAAGGAACGCGCGCAGATCATGCGCAAGTGGTTCGACCTTTGCATGGCCGCACAAGACGACCTCGCCGCCATCCTGACCGCCGAAATGGGCAAACCTCTGGCCGAGGCGAAGGGCGAAATCGCCTATGGCTCGTCCTACATCGAGTTTTACGGCGAAGAGGCCAAGCGCACCTACGGCGATATCATCCCCGGCCACATGCGCGACAAGCGCATCCAGGTCATCAAGCAGCCGATCGGCGTTGCCGCTTCGATCACGCCGTGGAACTTCCCCAACGCGATGATCGCCCGCAAGGTCGCCCCCGCGCTGGCCGCCGGTTGCGGCTTCGTCGCTCGCCCCGCCGCCGAAACCCCGCTTTCGGCGCTGGCGCTGGCCGTGCTTGCCGAACGTGCCGGCATCCCGGCGGGCCTCTTCTCGGTCATCACCTCGAAACGCTCCTCCGACATCGGCAAGGAGTTCTGCGAGAACCCGTTGGTCCGCAAGCTGACCTTCACCGGCTCCACCGAGGTAGGCCGCATCCTGCTGAAACAGGCCGCCGATCAGGTGCTGAAATGCTCGATGGAACTGGGCGGCAACGCCCCCTTCATCGTGTTCGATGACGCCGACCTCGACGCCGCCGTCGAAGGCGCGATGATCTCAAAGTTCCGCAACAACGGCCAGACCTGCGTCTGCGCCAACCGCATCTACGTGCAGGCCGGGGTCTATGACGCCTTCGCCGAAAAGCTGTCGAAAGCGGTGGCGAAGCTCAATATCGGCGACGGCCTGACCGCCGGCACCACCACCGGCCCGCTGATCAACGAAAGCGCCGTGGAAAAGGTCGAAGAACACATCGCTGACGTCCTTGCAGGCGGCGGCACCGTGGTCACCGGCGGCAAGCGTCACGCGCTTGGCGGCACCTTCTTTGAACCGACCGTCGTCACCGGCGTCACGCCCAAGATGAAGGTCGCGCAGGAAGAAACCTTCGGTCCTCTCGCCCCCCTCTTCAAATTCGACACCGAAGAGGAAGTCATCGCCCGCGCCAACGACACCATCTTCGGCCTCGCCTCCTACTTCTACGCCCGCGACATCGGCCGCATCACCCGCGTACAAGAGGCGCTGGAATACGGCATGGTCGGCGTCAACACGGGCCTCATCTCCAACGAAATGGCCCCGTTCGGCGGCGTCAAGCAATCCGGCCTTGGCCGCGAAGGTTCGCGCCACGGGATCGAAGACTACATGGAGATGAAGTACATCTGCCTCTCGATCTGACCGAAACCGGGCTATATCCTGAATGGGGCGGCAAGGCCGCCCCTTTCCACGAGAGGGCAAACGCCATGACCACCGACTACGTCCCGCCAAAGGTCTGGACATGGGACAAGGAAAACGGCGGCCAGTTCGCTAACATTAACCGCCCCATTGCTGGCCCCACGCATGACAAGGTGCTGCCCGTGGGCCAGCATCCGCTGCAGCTTTACTCCCTCGCCACCCCGAACGGCGTAAAAGTGACGGTGATGCTGGAGGAGCTTCTGGCCCTCGGTCACAGCGGAGCCGAATACGACGCCTGGCTGATCGACATCAGCAAGGGCGACCAGTTCGGCTCGGGCTTCGTGGCCGTAAACCCGAACTCCAAGATCCCCGCGATGATGGACCACTCCGTCTCGCCCCCGCAGCGCATCTTCGAATCCGGCGCGATCCTTCTCTACCTCGCCGAGAAGTTCGGCACGCTGATCCCGCAAGACCATGCCGGTCGCACCGAATGCCTTTCGTGGCTCTTTTGGCAAATGGGCTCAGCGCCCTACCTTGGCGGCGGCTTCGGGCATTTCTACTCCTACGCGCCATCGAAGATGGAATACCCGATCAACCGGTTCGCGATGGAAACCAAGCGCCAGCTTGACGTTCTGGACCGCGAGCTTGCCACCAAGCCATTCATCGCAGGCGAAAGCTATTCCATCGCAGACATCGCAATCTGGGCCTGGTACGGCAACCTCGTCCTCGGGCGCGCCTACAACGCCGCCGAATTCCTTGACGTGACCAGCTACAAGAACCTCCTCGCATGGGCGCAAAAGATCGACGCCCGCCCCGCCGTGATCCGTGGCCGCGCCGTCAACCGCAGTTGGGGCGATGCGAACGAACAGGTGCGCGAACGTCATTCCGCCGCCGATTTCGACGGCTTGGGCAAATGACCCGCGTCGCCCTTGTCACCGGTGCCGCCGGCGGCATGGGCCGCGCCATCACCGACCGCCTGCTTGCCGACGGCCTCCACGTCATCGGCGTTGACATCGACGGCCCGGCGCTGCTGACCATGACCGCCGACCGCGACGCCTTCACCCCCGAAGCGGTTGACCTGACCGACCCCGACGCCATCGCCGATCTTTTCGACCGCGTCACCACCACGCACGGCGGCCTTGACGCGCTGGTCAACAACGCCGGCACCTGCTTCATGTCCGACTTCCCGGACATTCCTGCGCAGGAACTGGACCGCCAGATGGCGATCAACTTCTCCTCCGCCTTCCATTGCTGCCAGGGCGCGGTCAAGGCGATGCTGGGCCGCCCCGGCGTGCGCAAAATCGTCAACATCTCATCGAACGGCGCCTACAACTTCGAGGTCTTCGACCCGCCGCATTACCGCGCCTCAAAGGCCGCGATGGACACGCTGACCAAAGACCTCGCCCGCCGCTATGCGCGCGACAAGATCGCAGTGAACTCCATCGCCCCCGCGATGACCGAAACGCCGCTGTTCAGCGTGCTGACCGAAGACGTCCTCGCGCGCGCGATCAGCGCCATGCCGCACGGTCACGCCATGCAGCCTTCGGAAATCGCCGCCTGGGTCGGCTTCCTGATCTCGCCCGCAGGCGACGTGTCATCCGGCAACATCATCATCCTCAACCAGGGGCGCGATGTTCGGTGAAGGCCGGATTTCGCAGACATGCGGGGGGCCGTTGAAAGTCACCATCCACAAGCTTTTCGACTATTTGCTGGAAACCACGGCTGCCGAACCGCCCGAGTGCTTTATCGGTTTTTCCCTCGCCCGCTCGCCTCGCCTGAAGGATTTCCTCGCCGACCTAGACCCTGACCTGTCGCTGGATTGGAACGGCCAAAGCTTCCTTGGCCTTCCCGCCCTGCGCCAGCGCGTCCTAGATCAGGCCAGCCTCACGCTTGCCCCCGACTCTGTCCTCATCACCGCCGGCGCGGCCGAGGCAAACTACCTTCTCTTTCGCCAACTTCTTGAGGCCGGTGACGAGGTCATCACCGACAGCCCCGGTTGGCCGCAGGTCGGCGTCATGGCCCGCGCCATCGGTGCCATCCTGCGCGAAGTGCCGCGTGACGAGGCCAACCACTGGAACCTCCACCCCGCCGCCATCGCCGCCGCCGTGACCCCCCGCACACGGATGATCTTCCTGACCAACCCGAACAACCCCACCGGCACCCTGATCCCGCCCGAAGACCTTATCTCCATCGCCCGCATTGCCGAAGCCCACGGCCTCTGGCTGATCGTGGACGAGGTTTATGCCGGCCTCGAATGGTCCGCCCCGCGCCCGCCCTCCATCGCCGGTCTCTCCCCGCGCGGCATCACCACCGGTTCGGTGTCAAAGGCGCTTGGCCTGCAAGGTCTGCGCACCGGCTGGATCATCGCCCAGGATGCGGGCGTGGTCCGCGACGCGATGATCCTGCGCGAAAACGCATCCGAGATCATGAACACGCTCGGCGAACACATCGCCGAAATCGCCCTGCGCCCCGCCCGTCTGGCCGCCTCGCTTGCCACCGCGCGGGCTGAGGCCACAGCCACCCTCGCTCAACTTGACGACTTCGTCGCCAGCGAACCCCGCCTGTCATGGCAAAAGCCGCAAGCCGGTCTGATCGGCCTTGCCCGGCTTGACGGAATCGACAGCGAAACCCTCGCCCGCAGCCTGCTTGCGGCACCCTATCGGACCTTTCTGCTGCCCGGCAGCGCCTATGGCCTGCCCCATCATATCCGCCTCGGCGTGGGCGGCGGCCCCGAAGCCCGCCTCAACGAAGGTTTATCCCGGCTTTCGGGCCTTCTCTCCGCGTGGCCAACCTGACCTAACTCGCGGTAAAAAAACGAGTTATCCCATAACATCGCGCTGATTTTGCCTAGCGTGGCAGCAAGGCCCATGTGTTTCCCATCGCCCCACCGACCGAACGAACGGTAAGGGGGCCAACCGAAAGGAAACGACATGCTGCCCACTGTCATGACCGCGAAATCCACAATCATCGCCGCCCTCGCTGCGCTCTCGATCGTCGCCGTCCCCGCCGCCCCTGCCCATGCCTGGGGTGACAAGGAGCAAGGCTTCGTCGCTGGCGTCGCGACCGCAGTGATCGTCGACGAGCTGCTGAAGCAAAGCCGTCAGGCCCGCGCCTATCGCCGTGCGCCCGCAGTCGCCGCCCCGACCTACTTTGTCGAGCCGCGCCAGACCTACGCCACGCCGACGCATACCGCGACCACCTCGATCTACCGCACACCTGCCGCGCAAGCGTTCAACAGCTATTCCCGCGCCGAACGCAAGGCGATCCAGCGTGCCCTGCGGTCGTGGGGATATTACCGTGGCGGGCTTGATGGCGCCTTCGGCCCCGGCACCTACAACGCAATCAGCGCCTATGCCCGCGACGAAGGCGTCTCGGCCAATCTGCGCAGCACCAACACCGCGTACGCGGTCTACGATGGCCTGATCTTCTGATCCGCGCAAAGATCAGGCTGACGACCCTCCTCCCCCGCTTCGGTCGGGGAGGAGGCATTTAACGCCGCTTTCGGCGCCCGGAAATTCGACCCAAATCAATTTTCCCCTTCTTCCCCAAGGATTGCCCCGTGGCACGCGTCTCACCTAACGTGATGCTGATGGACACGCCCGACGAAACCCTTGCCTCCGCTGCCGCCCAAGGCGACCGCACGGCCTTTGCCGTGCTGATCGGGCGGCATTACGACCGTGTCTTCGGCCTCGCCTTCCGCCTCACCGGCAACCGCGCCGAGGCCGAAGATCTGGCGCAGGACATTTGCGCCGCGCTGCCATCAAAGCTGCGCCACTGGCGCGGCGAGGCGCGCTTTACCACCTGGCTTTACCGCGTGGTTGTCAACGCCACGCACGACCTGCGCCGCCGCCAATCCACCCGCAGCCGCGCCGCCGCCGGTTGGGGCGACTGGGAACTTGCCCGCCAGGACGAGATCGCAACCGAGGCCGCAGCCTTGGATTGGCTGAACGAGGCGATGACCCGCCTGACACCGGAACTGCGCGACACCGTGGCTCTCGTTCTGGGCGAAGAGATGACGCAGTCCGAGGCGGGCCAGGTGCTTGGCCTGTCCGAAGGCACCATCGCCTGGCGGATGAGCGAAGTGAAGAAACGCCTCAGGGCATTGGCAAGGGAGGACGCGAAATGACCGATGAACTCGACGACCTCAAGGCCGTGCTGCGGGCGCTGCCCGCCGCCGACCCTGCGGCCAAGGCCCGCGCGATGGCGCTTGCGATGGAAAATTTCGACCGGCTCCAAGGATCGACCGATCCCGCCCGTTCCAGTGACGACCGCCATCCGAAGGCGGCCCCCCTGAACGGAGTGCGTCGCATGTTGACCTACCTCACCTCCCGCCCCGCCCTTGCCGCGACCACCTCGGTCGCCGCTCTGGTGATCGGCGTCGCGGTCCTGCTGCCCGTGGCCGATCTTCGCATCGCCCCGCCGGCCCCGCAGCCGGACCCCACCGCAACCGCCGCACCGAAAGCTTCGCCCGCGGCCCCGGTCGAAAGCCTCGCCCACAAGGAAGCGCCGCCCACCGATGCCGCGGCCCCCTCCCTCGCCGAAGCTGCACCAGAAGCGCAGGCGCTTGCAGCCGCCCCCGCGCCCGAGGCGGAAATTGCCCTTTCCAACGATGCCGGCGCCAGCGAAGCCGCCGCCGATACCGGCTATCTGGCAGACGAACCTGCCGCATCGGTCGTGGCACAAGAACGCGCTGCACCCCTGCCGGAAGGCACCGAAGCCTACGCCAACGCCCCGACAAACCCGGTCAGGATCACAACCGAGCACCCCGTTTCCACCTTCTCGATCGACGTCGATACCGCGTCCTACGCCGTCATCCGCTCCTCGCTCGGCATCGGTCAGTTGCCCGCGCCCGAACAGGTGCGGGTGGAAGAAATGGTCAACTACTTCCCCTACGCCTACCCCGCCCCTGCCCCGTCCGAAGGTTTCCGCCCGACCGTCAGCGTGATGCCCACCCCCTGGAACCCTGGCACCCGGCTTGTCACCATCGGCCTGCAAGGTGCACTTCCGGCCATTGCCGACCGCCCCGCCCTGAACCTCGTCTTCCTGGTCGACACCTCGGGATCGATGGAAGATCCGATGAAACTTGGCCTCCTCAAGCAGTCCCTGACCATGCTGCTTGCCGAACTTCGCCCCGAAGACCGCATCGCCATCGTCACCTATGCGGGCAGCGCCGGCGAGGTGTTGCCGCCCACCCCGGCTTCCAACCGGGAAGCGATCCTCGCCGCGCTCGACGCCCTCGCTGCCGGTGGCTCCACCGCCGGGGCCGAAGGGCTGGAACTGGCCTACCACGTCGCCGAAGGCATGGCCCGCGACGGCGCCGTTTCCCGTATCCTTCTGGCCACCGACGGCGATTTCAACGTCGGCGTCAGCGACCCCGAAGGGCTGGAGGCCTATGTCGCCAGGAAACGCGATACCGGCATCTACCTGTCGGTGCTGGGCTTCGGGCGCGGCAACCTTGACGATGCGGTGATGCAGTCGCTGGCGCAGAACGGCAACGGCACCGCAGCCTACATCGACACTTTGGGTGAAGCCCGCAAGGTGCTGGTCGACCAGTTGACCGGCGCCCTGTTTCCCATCGCCAACGACGTCAAGATCCAGGTCGAATGGAACCCCGCCGCCGTCGCGGAATACCGCCTGATCGGCTATGAAACCCGCGCCCTCCGCCGCGAGGATTTCAACAATGACGCGGTGGATGCAGGCGAAATTGGCGCTGGCACGCAAGTCACCGCGATCTACGAGGTCACCGCCCCCGGCTCTGATGCGTTGCTGAACGATCCGCTGCGCTACGGTACCCCCGCCGAAACCGGCACCGCAAGCGAGCTTGGTCTTTTGAAACTGCGCTGGAAGGCCCCCGGCGCCGATGCCTCTACCCTGATCGAAACGCCGATCACCGGCACCGAACCCGTGACCGACGACACCCGCTTCGCCGCGGCCATCGCGGGCTTCGGCCAGATCCTGCAAAACTCCGTCTACCTGAACGGCTGGGGTTGGGACGAGGCCATCACGCTCGCGCTTTCCGCCCGCGGTGGCGACGAATTCGGCTACCGGATCGAGGCGATCAACCTGATGCGCCTTGCCCAAAGCCTCGACAACTGACGTCCATGAAAAAGGGCGCGCCCCACGGCGCGCCCTTCATCGGTTCCGACCCGAAAGCTCAGTTGACCGTTTCGGCCGTCGCTTCCAGAACTCGGGTCGAACCGCCCGCACGGGCAATCTCGATCCGACGCGGCTTCAGCGCCTCCGGCGTCTCGCGTACCAGATCGACGTGGAGCATTCCGTGCTCATGCACGGCCCCTGTCACGCGCACATGATCGGCCAGCGCGAAGCGGCGATCAAAGGCGCGGGTGGCGATCCCGCGGTGCAGGAAGGTGCGCTCGGTCTCATCCGCGGTCTTGCGGGCAGTCACGTGCAGCGCGCCGTCACGCACCTCAACCGTCAGGTCCTCGGGCGAAAACCCGGCGACGGCGATGGAGATGCGATAGGCATCCTCGGCGGTCTTTTCGATGTTGTAAGGCGGATAGGTCGGTTGCGACACGTCGCTCGACAGAACACGGTCCATCAGATCAGCGATCCGATCGAACCCAACAGTGGCACGGTACAGCGGTGCGAAGTCATAGCTGCGCATGGTCATCCTCCAGAAAAGCGATGCTCAACGCCCGCCCCATGAAGGGGCCGGGCAGGGTCACCGGGCCCGTCATGGCACCCGGTTACTGATCAGGTAGGCAGCCCGATTTGCGGTTTCAAGACCCCGGATCGTCGGTCTCAGGGCTTCACGAACCGCGCCCCGATGTCGCGATCCTGGCCGTCGCCGCCCAGCTTGCGCATGGTAGGCGGGGCTGTCTGCGCATCACTCAACACCTTGCCGTCGCGCAGCATCGCCTTCAACTCGGTCACCACGTCCGGCAATTCAACGCCGATGGCCATCTTCGGACCTCCCTCGGCAGACCCCGAGGATATGATCGACACGATCCGCGCCCGGCCCATCGAACGGTCCAACACCGGCGCGCCCGACGATCCGAAGCTGACGTCGCAATCCAGCACGACCAGCCCTTCGCGTTTGCCCAGCACCGAACAGACGCGTTGCCACGACAGCGTTTCCTCCAGGCCCTCGGCATAGGACACCACGCTCACGTCAGCGCCTTCACCGGGGCTTTGCACGACCAATGGCACGGCAAGTGACGCAGGGATCGGCGTGGCAAGCTGCAGCAGCGCCACATCGCGGCGCATCTCTTCGGGCGGCAACTGCCCGACCCCGGTATAGCCCTCGGGCACAACGGTGCGGACCACCACGGATTCGGACAGCGCCGTCCCGTCTGTCAGCCCGGCCCGGAACGTCAACCGCTCCGCGGCGATCGGCGTGCCATCCTCTTCCAGAACGCAATTCCCGGCGGTCAGCACAAGGTCAGGCGCGATCAGCGCCCCGGTGCAGTACCCGCCATCCGCAATGTCGACGCGCCCCACCGCCTCCCAACCCGGCAATTCGTCGCGCCGCGTCACCCGGTCAAGCCCGGCCTGATCCTGCGCCATGGCCGGGCATGACGCCACCGCCAGCATCGCCACCAACACTGCAACCTGTCTCATGGCTTTACGAACTTCGCACCGCTATCGTCCCCGCCCGACAGGACGCGGACACCCGCAATTCCCGACCGCGGGTCGGAATGGCTGGCCGCAAGGGCCGCCCGCAACACCCGCAACGGGGCTGCCAGAGAAACCGCCAGCGCCACCTTTCGGCCTTCGATCTCGGCCTTGGCTGAAATCACCGAAACCACCTTCGCCACGCCATCATGAATGGCGAACACAGGCGCGCCCGACGATCCGAAATCGACGTTGCACGACAGGATCAGCGTCGTGGCACGCTCGGCCAACACTTCGCAGACTTCCTGGAACGTCGGCACTTCCGACCGGTCCTGCGCATAGGATACCACGCCGACATGGTCGCCCTCGACCGGGGCCGCGTCCGTCTCGAACGGCACCAGCGACGGCAGCCGGATCGCTTGGTTCAACTCCAAGAGTGCCAGATCCGAACTGACCCGCTCCAGCTTGTCCACGCCGTCGTAGCTGTAGTCCGGATGCGCCACCGCCCGCCGCACGCTGCGGTAGGCCACCGCCCGCCCGTTACGCCAGCCGGCATAGAACTGGATGTCCTCGGGACGCATCGGCGCACCGGTTTCCTTGTCAAACAGGCAATGCGCCGCCGTTAGCACCAGCTTCGGTTCGATCAGCGTCCCGGTGCAGAAACCGCGGTCGCCAAGGATCAGTTTGCCCACCGCATCCCAGCCGCGCGAATCGTCCGCCGTCTGCATCCCGAACATTGTCGCGTCTTGCGCAACAGTGACCCGCGGAAGGGCAGCAAACAGCAGGGCGAAGGCCAGACGGAGCATCAATTTCCTCGCGGCGACACACGCGCCCACCACAACTTGGGCGGTTTTGCCTGACGCCGCAAGCATGGTTTTCACCACTCAGACGGTGGCCAGCGCCCTCGGCATCGGCCCGCCCGTGGCCCAGTCCAAAAGCTCCACCGTATGCACCACCGGCACCCCGGTCGCAGACCCGATCTGCATCATGCAGCCGATGTTGCCTGCAGCGATCACATCCGGTTTCCGCGCCTCCAGCGTTTCCACCTTTCGCGTCCGCAACTGCGCCGAGATCTCAGGCTGCAGCAGGTTGTAGGTGCCAGCCGATCCGCAGCACAGGTGGCTGTCGGCAGGTTCCACCACCTCAAATCCCACCCGTTTCAGCAGATCCTTCGGCGCGGTCTTGATCTGCTGGCCATGCTGCAACGAACAGGCCGCGTGGTAGGCCACCCGCATACCCTTGGCCGCGCCTGCCGGCAGGCCAAGTTTCACAAGCACTTCGCTCACATCCATCGCCAGCCCAGCCACCGTTGCCGCCTCGCTCGCCAGTGCGTCGTTGCGGAACATGTTGCCGTAATCCTTCACCGTCGTCCCGCAACCGCTCGTGTTGATCACTATGGCATCCAGCCCCCCGGCAGTCTTTTCAGCCATGAACGCCCGGATGTTCGCCTCTGCCGACCCATGCGCCAGATTCGCCTTGCCCATGTGATGCGTCAGCGCCCCGCAGCAGCCTTGCCCCTTCGCCACCACCACCTCGCACCCCAACCGCCGCAGCAGCCGGATCGTGGCATCGTTGATATCCGTGTTCAGCGCCTTCTGCGCGCAGCCCGTCATCAACGCCACCCGCATCCGCCGCTCGCCCAGCGCCGGAAACACCTGTGGGTCGTCGTTCCGGCTGACCGGAGGGATCTGCTTCGGCGCCATCGCCAGCATCGCCTTCAACCGCCGGTCCGGCACCAGAAACGAAAACGGCTTGGCGATCTTCGCGCCCAACAGCGCCAGCCGGAACCGCCCCGGATAAGGGATCACCCGCGCCAGTACGCTGCGCAGCATGCGGTCCATCAGGGGCCGCTTGTAGGTTGCCTCGATATACTCCCGCGCATGGTCGACCAGGTGCATGTAATGCACCCCCGACGGGCATGTGGTCATGCAAGCCAGGCAACTCAGGCAGCGGTCGATATGCTTGACCGTCTGCGCGTCCGCCGGACGCCCCTTTTCCAGCATGTCCTTGATCAGGTAGATCCGCCCGCGCGGGCTGTCCAACTCGTCGCCAAGCACCTGATATGTCGGGCAGGTCGCCGTGCAGAACCCGCAATGCACGCAAGTCCGCAAAATCTCGTTCGACCGGGCGATCGCAGGCTCGCGCAACTGTTCGGGCGTGAAAACCGTCTGCATCAGACCATCATCCCCTGATTGAACACGCCCTTCGGGTCGAACTTCGCCCGCAGCCCCGCCGTCACCCGAGCCAGCGCCGGCACCTCCGGTTGGAAGACCGGCCCATCGCCCGCACCGCGCACCCGCGTCGCATGGCCCCCCGGCAGGGCGGCGCGAACCACCGCCCCCGGCGTTGCGTCCTCAACCAGCAGCCACAACAGCCCACCCGCCCAGTCCATCACCACATCCCGCATGACCGGCGCCAACGCCCCTAGCACAACGGGCGCGTCCGACGGCTTCACCGACACCCGCCAGACCGCCCCCTCGCGCCCGGCAAAACCGCTAACGTCCCGGACCGCGCGCCAATGCCCGGCCCCCTCGACCCGGTGCCAGCCCGCCCCCAGCCGCTTCATCAATTCCGCCGCGCGATAGTCGACCGATCCGGCAAGCCCCTCCACCCGCACCAATGCCCCGTCCGCAGGGGTCCACGCGGCCCCCGACACATCGAACGGCGATCCCATCGCCACCGCCAGCGCCGCCACCGCACCCCGCGCGTCAAGCCCTTCGCAGCGCAAGGTCGCCTCCACTTCCGGAACCGCCTGCACTTTGAAACTCACCTCGGTCACCACCCCCAGCGTGCCATGCGACCCCGCCATCAGCTTCACCAGATCATAGCCGGTGACGTTCTTCATCACCCGCCCGCCGTTCTTGATGACCGCCCCCGTACCATCAACGAACCGCACGCCCAACAGACTGTCGCGGCACGCGCCCGCCTGCACCCGCCGTGGCCCGCTCGAATTCGCCGCCACGACGCCCCCGATGGTCGACACCCCGCCCCGCCCCAGAAGTCCGCGCAGATCCGGCACCTCGAAGGCCAGCCGCTGCCGCTCCGCCGCCAGCACCGCCTCGACCTCTGCCACCGGCGTCCCCGCCTTCGCCACCAGCGTCAGCGCGCCCGGCTCATAAAGGACCACACCAGAAAGCCCGCCCGTTTCCAGCACGTCCCCGGCCGCCTCGCCAATCCGCCGCGTCCCGCCGCCGCGCAGCACCACCGGCGCCGTCGCGGCGGTCACGATCTCAGCCAGTTCCGTCTCGGTCGTCGGCCGCATGGTCTTGCTCTTTTCAAAAAACACTCCGGGGGTCCGAAGATTCGCCCCCACTCAGCCGCGTCACGCCGCGCGGCGGTCGGCGGTCACAGTCAGGGGAAACACCTTCGCCGGATTAAGCAGCCACTTCGGGTCGAACACATCCTTCACCCTAAGCTGCGCCTCCATGTCCTCGGCCGAAAACTGCACCCCCATCAGGTCGCGCTTCTCGATCCCCACGCCATGCTCGCCAGTCAGGCAACCGCCCACCTCGACGCACAGCTTCAGAACCTCTGCCCCGAACCGCTCACAGGTCTCCAGATCGCCGGGCTTGTTCGCATCATACAGGATCAACGGGTGCATGTTGCCGTCGCCGGCGTGGAACACATTGCCCACCGCCAGCCCGAACTCCACGCTCATCTCGCCGATCCGACGCAGCACGTAAGGCAGGCTCGACACCGGGATCGTGCCGTCCAGACACATGTAATCCGATATCCGCCCGATCGCGCTGAACGCCGATTTCCGTCCCAGCCAGATGCGCTTGGCCTGCGCCTCGTCCTCGGCCTCGATCACCGCCACCGGGTCGTGCCGCGCCGCGATGGCCTTGATCAGCGCCAGTTGCTCGTCGATCTCTGCGTCCGACCCCTCGACCTCGATGATCAAAAGCGCCTCGCAATCGGGATACCCGGCCTGCGCGAAATCCTCGCAGACGCGGATCAGCATCCGGTCCATGAACTCTATCGCCACCGGCAACACGCCCGCCTTGATGATGTCGGCAACACAGGCTCCCGCCACCTCGTTCGAGGCAAACCCCATCAGCACCGGCCGTGCGCCCTCGGGCTTTGGCAGGATGCGCAAGGTGGCTTCCGTCACCACGCCCAACTGCCCTTCCGACCCGCAGACAACGCCCAGCACGTCCAGCCCGCCCGCGTCGGCCCAAGGCCCGCCGATCTCAAGCACCGTGCCGTCCATCTGCACCAGCGTGACGCCTAGCAGGTTGTTCGTCGTCACCCCGTATTTCAGGCAATGGGCGCCGCCGGAATTCATCGCGATATTGCCGGCAATCGCACAGGCCAGCTGGCTCGATGGGTCGGGCGCATAAAAGAACCCCTCCGCCTCTACCGCCCCCGTCACCGAAAGGTTGGTCCGCCCCGATTGCACCCGCACGAAGCGGTTCGTGTAATCCGCCTCCAGAACCGCGTTCATCCGCGCTACACCAAGGATCACGCAATCCGCCGTCGGCAGCGCCCCTCCGGCCAGCGATGTGCCAGACCCGCGCGGCACCACCGGCACGCCCTCTTCCCAGCACACCCGCAGCACGGCAGACACTTCTGCAGTCGTGCGGGGCAACACCGCCGCCATTGGCGGGCAGCGATAGGCGCTCAGGGCATCACACTCGTAAACTCGCACCTCGGCCGCATCGTCGATCACCGCATCGGCGGGCAGCACCGCGCGCAACCGCGCCACGATCCGGCCCTTGCGCGCAAGGATGGCAGCGTCCGGCACCGGCATGTCCATGATCGTCTCCTTTGAGATTGGTAAATAATTATAACCAATTTTGAAAGATGACAAGCCCGATCACCAGACCTAGTCTACGGCACATGGACATCCTCGCCCACCTCGGCCCGTTTTCACTCTACGATGCGCTCGCGCTTGCCTTCATCCTGTTGACGTGGCTCGTCACCGGCTGGCTCAGCGAAAACCCGCCCGCATCGCGCCCCTCCGTCTCGCTCCTGATGGAGGATTACCGCCGTGAATGGATGCACGCCTTCGTCACCCGCCAGCCCCGCATCTTCGACGCCACCGTGATTGAAAGTCTGCGTCAAGGCACAGCCTTCTTCGCCTCTGCCTCGCTCATTGCCATCGGCGGCGGGCTGGCGATGATCAGCAACGTCGGCTCTGTCACCGATCTGACCGGCGCGCTCAGCGTCGAGGCGAACCCCAGCGCGGTGCCCCTGAAAGTCCTTGTGGTCGTGGCCTTCCTGTCCAACGCACTTTTGAAATTCGTCTGGTCGAACCGGCTCTTCGGCTATTGCTCGGTGATGATGGCCGCCGTGCCGAACGACCCCGACCATTCCCATGCCTACGCCCGCGCGGCACAGGCTGCCGAAATCAACATCACCGCCGCCCGCAGCTTCAACCGTGGGCTGCGCTCGATCTACTTCGCGCTGGCCGCGCTCGGCTGGCTCCTCGGCCCGATCGGCCTGGCCGTAGCCACACTTGCCTCAGGCACCGTCCTGATGCGCCGCGAATTCGCCTCGCATTCGCGCGCGGTCATCCTGCAACGCCTGCCGGATTGATCAGACCCGCCGCGCGCCCTTGCGGCCTTCGATAAGCCACGCGGCAATGGCCAGCGCGGCCGCAAGGATCAGATAGGCCCAGCCCGGCAGCAACGCTGCCACTTTCACATCGGCCGTCAGATATGCCTCGCGCGGGGTGATCCCGATCCAGCCGCGTCCCACCGCGGGCCGACCGTCGCGCACTTCGCGAATATCCGGCAACCCGTCCTCGATACGGGTCACGCCACCATTGGTCGGTGCGGCCAACGGCCCCAGAAGATCTCCCGTCGCGATCGTATCGACGAACTCGCGCGGCGACGACGGGCCAACCGCGATCACCCGCGTCAGATCGCCCTGCTCCAGCCGGTAAAGCCCCAGCATCGGCGCGTCCCAGACCGTCTCGTACCTGCCCGGCCCCACCTCCGGCATTGGCAACACCACTGCGGCCCCATCCGGCCCCGTGACCTTCAGATCACCCGGAGCCGCCTCGGCCACCGACCGCCGCGTGATCGTCAACTGCTGCCCGTCCGCCGTCGCGGTAAGGGTTTCTTCCTCCAGCTCCGGCTCCTTCAGCATCCAGTGCGCAAGCCGCCGCAGCAATTCCAGTTGCGGCCCGCCGCCCTCATAGCCCCGGCCCCAAAGCCAGGCCTGATCCGACGCCAGCACCGCCACGCGCCCCTTTTCCACCCGGTTCAGCACCAGAAGCGGCCGGTCATCCGGCCCCGACATCAAGACCTGTCCCGCCGTCTGCACCACCTCGACCAGCCGGAACCACCGCCCCCAGCCGCCCTCCGGCGCCAAAGCCTCCAGCCCCTCGGTCACCGGATGCCGTCGCCCAAGATCGGTCAACTTCGGGCGGAACCCTTCCTCGATCACCTGCGCCGTCGGCTCCACCGGCAATATCTCGGCCATGGGCGAGCGGTAAAGACTGTCCACCGCGCCAAACTCCGGCCCCGCCGCCACCAGCACGGTGCCGCCGTTCTTCACATACTTGACCACGTTCTCGATGTAGGACATCGGCAGGATGCCCCGCATCCGGTAGCGGTCGAAGATGATCAGATCGAATTCCTCGATTTTCTCGATGAACAGTTCCCGCGTCGGAAAAGCGATCAGCGACAGCTCGTCCACGGGAATACCGTCCTGCTTTTCCGGCGGCCGCAGAATGGTGAAATGCACCAGATCAACGCTGGCATCCGACTTCAGCAGGTTCCGCCAGACCCGCTCGCCGGCATGGGGCTCGCCCGATACCAGCAGCACCCGCAGCCGGTCCCGAACGCCGTTGATCTGCACCACGGCGGCATTGTTGCGGTCGGTCAACTCGCCCTCGGCGCCTGCCACCGAAAACTGCAACACGTTCATCCCGCCATGCGGCAGCGTCACCGGCAGGTCCAACTCCTCGCCAACCGGCACCGTGTAGGTCGCCGGCTCCTCGGCATCGACGGTGATCGTCAACTGCGCCTCCGGCCCGACAGAGGCCGGCACCGCCCCCAGATCCTCGATCTTCAGGGTCAGATTGAACTCCTCGCCCATGATCGCGAAAGCCGGCGCGTTCTTCACCACCAACCGGCGGTCCCAGTCGGCCTCGGCCCCCGTCAGCAGCACCTGCAACGGCGCGGGCAGGTTCGGCACCAGCCCAAGATCATGCACCACCCCGTCGGTGATCACGATCGCCCCCGCCACCCGCGCGCGCGGCTCTTCGGCCAACGCCTCGGCAAGCGCGGTCATCGCCAGCGTCCCGGCATCGTCCTCGCCGTCGCCCAACCGGTGCACACGGAGTTCGGTGTTCGGCAAAGCCGCCACCTCCGCCTCGACGCGCGCAATCGCCGCTTCGGTCTGCGCCGCCCGGTCGCCCAAGCCCTGCGACGCGCTTTCATCGACCACAAGGATCACGATGTCGTTCAGGGGCGAGCGTTCTTCTTCCTGCAAGGCCGGGTTCGCCAGCGCGACCAAAAGCACGCCCAGCGCCAGTCCGCGCAGCCACCAGCCGCCCAGACCCCGCCACACCGCCACCGCCAGCAGCACCACCGCCAGCCCGCCCAGCGCCGCGATTACGACCCACGGCACCAGCGGATCAAAGATCAACGTCTGCGTCATTGTCCCAGCCTTTCCAGCAAGGCCGGCACATGCACCTGATCCGACTTATAATTCCCGGTCAGCACATGCATGATCAGGTTGATGCCAAAGCGGTAGGACATCTCGCGCTGCCGCTCGCCCGCAAAGCCGCGTCCCACCGGCAACAAGGGCGCGCCCATATCGTCGGTGGCCCATGCCGCAGCCCAGTCGTTTCCGCCGATCACCACCGGCGTCACGCCATCGTTCAGGTTGCGAAACGGCATTCCGTCCGCCGCCTCCTCCGCTGCCGCAGGCGCCGCCTCCACCCAGAGCGGCCCTTGCGCGTGGCGGCCGGGAAATTCCTGCAACAGATAGAACGTGCGGGTCAGCACGTGGTCGGCCGGAATCTGTTCAAGCGGCGGAATGTCCAGCCCCGCCGCGATCTTCTGCAACGCCTGCCCCTCGGGCGTCGTGCCGCCAAAGCCCGCCACATCCGCGTCGCGCGTGTCGAAAAGGATCATGCCGCCGGTGCGCAGATAGTCGTTCAGCTTGTCATAGGCCGCAGCCGAGGGCGCGGCCTGACCCGCCGTGATCGGCCAGTAAAGGAACGGAAAGAACGCCAGTTCGTCCCGCTCCAGATCAACCCCCACCGGCAGTGCCGGCTCGATCGTGGTGCGTTGCCACAGCCGGTCGCCAAGCCCGCGCAGGCCCGCGTCGGCCAGCCTGTCGATCTCGGCATCGCCGGTCAGCACATGCGCCAGAACCACCTCGGTCGTGGCGCGCAGCGCGAAATCGTCATCTGGCCCCGCCTCCTGCGCCCGCGCCTGCGGCGCAAGGCCGCCCACCAGCACCACCACCGCCAGCATCGCCGCCCGCCGTCCAAGCCCGGTCAGCCGCCCCGCCACCCAAAGCGCCGCCAGAATGTCCAGCAGCATCAGGCCCAGCGCGCCCGACAGGAAACCCGCCTTCAACGACTGCGCGGTCTGCCCCTCCAGCCCCTCGATCACGGTGCCCGTAGGCCAATCCGCCGCCAGCAACTCTGTCTCTGCCCCGATCACGTTCAGCGCCACGCGCCGGTCCGGCCCGGCATAAAGCCCCGGCGGAAACGCCGCCGCAGGGCCGCTGGCAATCGCCGCCGCCAGATCGGCCCCCTCGACGCCCGCTACCTCGCCCGCGTCGCTCAATTGCCCATAAGCGTCCAGCACCACCTCCGGCACCCACACCTGCCCCGCCAGATCGGCGGCCTCCGGCATCGCCGGGCGGGTCGAAACCGCCAGCCGTTCCAGCATCGACACGAACAACCCCGACAACGGCAACGTCGACCATTCCGCATTCGCCGTCACATGCACCAGCACCACCTGCCCGTCGCCCACCACCTTGCGGGTGACCAAGGGCGTGCCATCCTCCAGCGCCGCAATCGTGCGCTCCGCCAATTCGGGATCGGGCTGCGCCAGAACCTGCGCCTTTACCGTCACGTCCGTCGGCGTCGGCAAGCCAAAGAACGGCGAGCCTTCGACGAACGGCGCCAGCGCCTTCGGCTCGCCCCAACTCATCGCCCCGCCCACCGTGCGCCCACCCTCGCGCAGCCGCACCGGCATCAGCGGGTCTTCCGTCATCCGGCTGACATCGCTTGCAGCCAGCCTCGGCCCGGCAAAGCGCAACAGCAGCCCACCCTTCTCCAGCCAGTCCAGCGTCGCATCGGTCTCGGCTTGCGTCAGCCGCGCCACATCAGCAAGAATCACCACATCCGGGTTGGCCAGCAGCACATCCGTCAGGCTGCCCTCGATCAGTTCCGCCACCGGCTCCAGCGCCTGCCGCAGGTAATGCGTCGGCGACAGCAGTTGCAGCGCCTCCTGATCCGGCCCCGCCCCGATGATCGCCACCTTGCGCCGCTTCAGACTATCATCCGTCAGGCTGACCGCCCCCGCCGACCGCACGCCCTCGATCTCGAACCGCGTGATCCGGTTGCGCAGTTCCGGCGGCAGGTTCAAAGTCGCTTCGGCCCGCGCCTCACCCGCGCCAAAGGGCAAGACAGCCCGAGCCAGTTCCCGTTCGATCCCCGCCGGGTCCGGCCCCCGCGCCACAACATCGACCGACACCGCATCCGCCGCCGGCAAGCGGCTGACCGCCACCGCCACCGCACCGTCCTTGAACTCTGCCGGATGCAGCGCCAACACCGGGCGCGGGCTTTCGATCACCCGCACCGGCCCCCGCGCCGACAGCGCGTCCAGCAGGTCCTCGCGCCCGTCATGCGCCAACCCGTCCGACAGCCACACGCTCTCGAAACTCCCCGCCGGCAACTTCGCCGCCCAGTCGCCCAGACCCGCCGGCGCCCACGGCTGCGGCTGCAATCCTGCCACCCGGCCCGCCCACACATCCGCCGTCTGAAACTCCACCTCGGTCGGCGCATCGCTCAGGCGAACCACCGCGACCGTCCGCCCCTCGCGCCCAGCCTCATCGACCAGCGCCGCGGCCCGGTCCATCCGGCGCGGCCAGTCGCGCGCATCGGCCCATGATCCGTCAACCAGCACCAACAGCGGCCCGCCGCCTGCCACCCGCACATCGGGGTTCAGAACCGGCCCCGCAAACCCCACGATCGCCGCCGCCACCGCCAGCATCCGCAACATCAGCAGCCACCACGGCGTCTTGTCCGCCTCGTTCTCGTCGTCCTTCAAACCCAGCAGCAGCGCCACGCCCGGAAACCGCCGCCGGATCGGCGCAGGCGGCACGGCGCGCAACAACAGCCACAGGATCGGCAGCGCAACCAACCCGGCCAACAGCCAAGGCACCGCAAATCCAACCGGGCCGATCATGAACATCAGCGGCCCCCCTGCAACGCGCCGTAGGCCCACAAAAGCGCCGATTGCGCCGGCTGCCCGGTGTGATGCGTGGTGAAATGCCAGCCGACCGCGCGGGCCAGCGTCGCAAGCCGATCCTTCCGCTCCGCCAACCGCGCCAGATACCGCGCGCGCAGATCGCCCGCCTGCTGCGTCTCGAACCGCACCGACCCGCCCATCGATTCAAAGATCGTGCGGCCCGCAAACGGAAACTCCTCCTCCGCCGGGTCCAGAACCTGCATCAGCACGCCCTTCACCCCACGGTCCGCCGCCCGTGCAAGCCCCGCCTCGACCCCCGCCAGATCGCCAAGGAAATCCGACAGGAACACCGCCCGCCCGTGGCTGACCATGCCCTCGGTTTCCGGCGCACCGAAATCCTCGCCGTCCTCGGCCCCCGACAACCGCGCAGCCAGCCGCAACATCTGCGACCGCCCGGCCCGCGGCGCGGCCATCCCCGCCAACCCGACCCGCTCACCGCCGCGCAACAGAAGAACCGCCAGCGCCAACGCCAACAGTTTCACCCGGTCGCCCTTGGGCGCGCGACCCTTGTCGCCCGTAAAACTCATCGACTTCGACGGATCGACCCACAGCGTCACCGACTGCGCCGCCTGCCATTCCCGTTCCCGCACGAAATGCGCATCCGACCGCGCCGAACGGCGCCAGTCGATCATCCGCGCGCTATCGCCCTGATGCGCCGGGCGGTATTGCCAGAACTCATCGCCCAAACCCGCGCGCCTGCGGCCATGCTCGCCCAGCATCACCGTTGCTGCCAACATCTCGGCCTCGGCCAGCAGGGGCGGCAATGCCTGCCCCAAGGCCTCGGCCCGCGCGCGCAGGTCGGCGTTCAGATTGGCGGCGGCTCCACTCACGCGGCGGCCTCAAGCCCCAGAACCCGTCCCGTCACCCGGTTGATGATCCCCGCCAGCGTCTCGCCCCGCGCCCGCGCCGCAAACGACAGCGCCATCCGGTGCACCAGCACCGCCTGCGCCATCGCCGCCACATCGCTGACCGAAGGCGCCAACCGCCCGTCCAGAAGCGCCCGCGCCCGCACCGTCAGCATCAAGGCCTGTGCCGCGCGCGGCCCCGGCCCCCAGGACAGGCTGTCCGCCAACTCGCGCCCCTCCGGCTCGCCCGGACGACAAGCGCGCACCAGATCAAGGATCGCCTCGACCACCTTGTCCCCGACCGGCATCCGCCGGATCACCGATTGCGCCGCGATCAGCCCCTCGGCGGTGAACACCTGATGGCTCTCCGCCTCCTCGGCCCCAGTGGTTGCGATCAGGATATCCCGCTCCGTCGCCCGCGTCGGATAATCCACATCCACCTGCACCAGAAAGCGGTCAAGCTGCGCTTCGGGCAACGGATACGTCCCCTCCTGCTCGATCGGGTTCTGCGTCGCCAGCACATGGAACGGGCGGCCCAGCGGCCGATGCTGCCCGGCAATCGTCACTTCCTTTTCCTGCATCGCCTGCAACAGCGCCGATTGCGTCCGGGGCGATGCCCGGTTGATCTCGTCAGCCATCAGCAACTGGCAGAAGATCGGCCCCTCGATAAACCGGAACGCACGCCCGCCCTCGGCATTGTCCAGAACCTCCGACCCAAGGATATCCGCCGGCATCAGGTCCGGCGTGAACTGCACCCGGTTCGCCTTCAGCCCCATCACCGTGCCAAGCGTGTCCACCAGCCGCGTCTTGCCAAGGCCCGGCAATCCCACCAGCAGCGCATGGCCGCCGCACAGCATCGACGCCAGCACAAGGTCCACGACCTTTTCCTGCCCGATGAACCGCTGATTGATCGACGCCTTGGCCTGCCCAAGTGTTGCGCCCAGCGCTTCGATCTCGGCAACCAGCGCGTTCGTATCAGCCATGACAATGCTCCGTCCGGGGTTATATGAAGGCATTAGACCGAAACTTAGCCCGCGGCACAAACGGCAAAAGGCAAACTGGCACAAATGATCGTGAAACCACCCTCGGCTGACAGCCTCGCCGCCTCGGCAAAGGCAGCAGGCACCAAGGGTCCGCCCCCGGTAGACAAGTGGAACCCGCCATTCTGCGGCGATCTCGACATTCGCATCGCCCGCGACGGCACGTGGTACTACCTCGGCACGCCCATCGGCCGCGCCCCCCTCGTCAAGCTCTTCTCCTCGATCCTGAAACGCGAGGGCGACGCCTACTTCCTCGTCACGCCCGTCGAAAAGGTCGGCATCAAGGTCGACGACGCCCCCCTCCTCGCCACCGATTTCGAGGTAACGGGCGAGGGCCACGACCAGACCCTCCGCTTCATCACCAAGACCGAGGACGAGGCCACCGCCGGCCCCGATCACCCGATCCGCGTCACCCGCGATCCGGTCACCGGCGAACCCTCGCCCTACATCCTGATCCGCCGCAATCTGGAGGCGCTGATCGACCGGAAATCCTTTTACAGACTGGTTGAATTGGGCTGCAACGAGCAATATGGCGGGCAGTCGTGGTTTGGTCTATGGTCGGGCGGTCAGTTCTTCCCGGTCATCCCATCCTCCGAATTGCCCTAACGAGTTCACAACACGCATGCCCCGTTTCGCCGCGAACCTGACACTTCTTTTCACCGAAGTGCCGATGCTCGACCGTCCTGACTGGGCGGCGCGCTGTGGTTTCGACGGGGTCGAGGTGCTGTTTCCTTACGACATCTCGATGACCGAATGGGAAAAGGCGCTGAACGGCGCCCCCCTCGCGCTCATCAACACGCCACCCGGCGATTGGGCCTCCGGCGACCGTGGCTTCGCCGCCGTGCCGGGGATGGAGCTGCAGTTCCGCGACAGCTTCCTGCGCGCCGCCGAATACGCCACCCGCCTCGGTGCCGCGCGCCTGCATGTGATGGCAGGCGTCGCCAAAGGTCCGATGGCCGAACAGTGCTACACCGAAAACCTCGCCTGGGCCGCCGCCCAAGCCCCCGGCCTGACCCTGACGCTGGAACCCCTGAACCCCGATGACATGCCCGGCTACTTCCTGAACGATTACGATCAGGCCGCCCGCATCATCGACGACCTCGGCCTTCCCCGCATCGGCCTGCAGTTTGACCTCTGGCATGCCGCCCGCCTGCATGGCGATGCCCACGCCGTCTGGGATACCCACCGCCACCGCATCAACCACGTCCAGATCGCCGGCTTCCCTGCCCGCAACGAACCCGGCGGCGGCGGCTTCTCGCTCCCCGACCTCTGCGACGACATCGACGCCCACTCGCCCCAGATCTGGGTCTCCGCCGAATACCGCCCCGCCAAGGGCACCGCCCAGGGCCTCGGCTGGCTGACCGCGATGAAGGCCCGCAGCGCACTGATCGGTGACTAAGGCTTGCCGCCCCCCCGCCTGACCCGCTAAATAGCCGCGACCAGAACCGCAGGACCCCCAAGATGCCCATCGAAGCGCCGGAAACCCAAACCGTCACCACCTGGAAGGTCGCCTGCGACGGTGGCGAAGGCGCGCTTGGCCATCCCCGCGTCTGGCTGACGATCCCCGCCGACACCGGCTATGTCGAATGCGGCTACTGCGACAAGCGCTACGTCATTGACCGCGACCACGCGCACGAAGACCACTAGGCGTCACCCCTCCGCCAGCAGCCTACGGCCAAACCGACCCAGCTTTCTCCGCCGCCACCCCGCCAATCCGGGTGGCCCATCGCCACGCTTTCTGGCATTACTCGGCCCGTCACAGCGGGGAAGCAGACATGGCATTCGGCAAGGGACACAACCTTCACCTGATCGACGGCTCCGCCTACATCTTCCGCGCCTACCACGCGCTGCCGCCTCTCACCCGCAAATCCGATGGCCTGCCCGTGGGCGCGGTCGCCGGCTTCTGCAACATCCTGTGGAACGAGATCTGCAAGGACCACGGCGGCAACGGCCCCACCCACATCGCGGTGATCTTCGACCACTCCGCCACCACCTTCCGCAACGCGCTCTACCCCGCTTACAAGGCGAACCGCCCGGAACTGCCAGAAGACCTGCGCCCGCAGTTCCCGCTGACCCGCGAAGCCACCCGCGCCTTCAACGTCGCCTGCATCGAAACCGAAGGGTATGAGGCCGACGACATCATCGCCACCCTTGCCCGCCACGCGGTAGAGGCGGGCGGTCAGGCCACCATCATTTCGTCCGACAAGGACCTGATGCAGCTTGTCGGCCCCTCGGTCATGATGTGCGACCCGATGAAAGACAAGATGATCGGCCCCGACGAGGTTTTCGAGAAATTCGGCGTCGAACCCGCTCGTGTCATCGACGTACAGGCCCTCTCCGGCGATTCGGTCGACAACATCCCCGGTGCACCCGGCATCGGCATCAAGACCGCCGCCCTCCTCATTCAGGAATACGGCGACCTCGAAACCCTCCTCGCCCGCGCCGGCGAGATCAAGCAACCAAAACGCCGCGAAGTGCTTTTGGAAAACGCCGACCAGATCCGCCTGTCAAAGCAACTCGTCACCCTCAAGAACGACACCCCCCTCGACGTCAGCCTTGACGATCTCGAGGTCAAACTGCCCGCCCCCGACGCGATCATGGAATTCCTCAACCGCATGGAATTCCGCACCCTCACCCGCCGCGTCGCGGAAAAGCTGAAGATCACGCCCCCCGCGCCGGTTGATCTCGCCCCCGCCGCCACCCTCAGCGACGACCCCGCCCCGGCAGCCGAGCCCACCGCACAGGTCTTCAACCTCGACGCCTACGAATGCGTCCGCGACATGGTCGCGCTCAACCGCTGGATCACCCGCATCCGCGACCGCGGCTACGTCGCCATCGACACCGAAACCACCGCGCTCGATGAAATGCGCGCCGAGCTTGTCGGCATCTCGCTTTCCGTCGATCCCGGCATGGCCTGCTACATCCCCCTCGGCCACCGGCAGGGCGGCGGCGACCTTTTCGGCTCCTCCGACCTCGTCGAAGGCCAGATCCCGCTTGCCGACGCCATCGCCGCCCTGAAACCGATCCTCGAAGATCCCGCGATCCTCAAGATCGGCCAGAACGTGAAATACGACTGGAAGATCCTCGCCCGTCAGGGCATCCGCATGACGCCTTTCGACGACACGATGCTGATGTCATATGTCATGCACGCAGGCCTCAACACCCACGGCATGGACGCGCTTTCAGACCGTTACCTCGGCTACCAGCCGGTCTCGATCAAGACCCTCCTCGGCACCGGAAAAAGCCAGATCACCTTCGACCGCGTCGCCATCGACGACGCCGTGCGTTATGCCGCCGAAGATGCCGACGTCACCCTGCGCCTGTGGCAGCTTTTCAAGCCGCAGCTGCACAAGGCCCGCGTCACCACAGTCTACGAAACTCTCGAACGCCCTCTCGTCCCGGTTCTGGCCGACATGGAAATGGCAGGCGTCAAGGTCGACCGCGAAACCCTGCGGATGATGTCCAACGCCTTCGCCCAGAAACTCGTCCAGCTGGAGGAGGAAATCCACTCCCTCGCCGGCGAAAAGTTCAACGTCGGCTCCCCGAAACAACTGGGCGAAATCCTCTTCGACCGCCTGCAAATCCCCGGCGGCACCCAAGGCAAGACTGGCGCCTACAACACCGGCGCCGACATTCTCGAAGACATCACCACGATGGAGGACAGCCACCCGCAAGGCGCCCGCCTTGCTGCCCGCATCCTCGACTGGCGCCAGATCGCCAAGCTGAAATCCACCTACACCGACACCCTGCAACATGCGATCAACCCGGAAACAGGCCGCGTCCACACCTGCTACTCCATCGCCGGCGCCTCCACCGGGCGCCTCGCCTCCACCGACCCGAACCTGCAAAACATCCCGATCCGCACCGAAGAAGGCCGCCGCATCCGCGAGGCGTTCATCGCCCCCGAAGGCCGCACCCTCGTGTCGCTCGACTACTCCCAGATCGAACTCAGAATCCTCGCCCACATCGCCGACATCCCCGAACTGCGCCGCGCCTTCGAGGACGGCATCGACATCCACGCCCTGACCGCCTCCGAAATGTTCAACGTCCCCCTCGACCAGATGACCTCCGACATCCGCCGCAAGGCCAAGGCGATCAACTTCGGCGTGATCTACGGCATCTCCGGCTTCGGCCTCGCCCGCAACCTGCGCATCCCCCGGGCCGAGGCACAGGGCTTCATCGACCGCTATTTCGAACGCTTCCCCGGCATCAAGACCTACATGTCCGATACGGTCAAATTCGCCCAAACCAACGGATTTGTGCAAACCCTGTTCGGCCGCCGCATCAACACACCCGAAATCAACGCCCGCGGCCCCGCCGCCGGTTTCGCCAAACGCGCCGCGATCAACGCGCCCATTCAAGGCACCGCCGCCGACGTGATCCGCCGCGCCATGATCCGGATGCCCGACGCCATCCGTGGCATCGACGCCCGGATGCTCCTGCAAGTCCACGACGAACTTTTGTTCGAGGTGGCCGAGGCCGACGCCCCCCGCCTGATCCCAATCGCCAAAGAGGTGATGGAAACCTCCGCCCACCCTGCCGTCGCTCTGAACGTCCACCTCGCGGTCGAGGCAGGCACCGGCAAAAGCTGGGCTGCGGCGCACTGACCGACCCCCTGCCCGCGGGCACGCACAAAGACGCCTGAGAGAACCGGCTTCTCTTTGCGACCCGATCTTTGGAACATACAATCACGACAAATCCGGTAGATTTATCTTACAGCGAATCTGACGGAGCACGGCCATGACCAAGACGCTGATCGTTCCCGGCCTCGACGGCTCGCCCGCGCCGCACTGGCAGCACTGGTGGGCCGACTGTGACCCTCACGCCCTGATGGTCGATCTGTCGAACCCGTCCAAACCGAACCCCGTGCTGTGGGAGGTGGAGCTGGCCTCGATCATCCTGCATCACCCCGGCTGCATCCTCGTCGGCCATTCGCTCGGCGCGGTGCTGATCGCCCGGCTTCTGACCACCTGGCCGCACCTGAAGGTCCGCGCCGCCCTTCTCGTCGCGCCGGCCGAAACCGAAGGCTGCGCCCGGATCGGCCATTTCGGCCCGATCCCCGAACGCTCCCTGCAGGTGCCCTCGACCGTCGTCGCCAGCCGCAATGATCCCTGGATGACCTACGCCCGCGCAAGCCACCTGTCCCGCGTCTGGGGCGGGCAGATGGTCGACCTCGGCCATGCTGGTCACATCAACGTCGCCTCCGGCTACGGCCCGTGGCCCGGCGGCAAACGCCTGCGCGACGACCTTCTTGCCCGGACCCGCATGGTCCCGGCCCCCGATCATTCCGAAAGGATCGCGATATGAACCGCATCTTCCGCCAGCCGACGCCCGGCTTTTCCGGCTACGCAGCCCTCGCGCTGTTCCTTGCCGCCTACCTTGCCGCGGCGACCCTGATCCTTGCCCCCGGCACCCTGCTTCCCGCCGCCCCTGATCATCACCAGACCCAGCCCTGAGGAACAGCCATGCTCGACGGACGGTTTGACCAGCATTTCGCCGAACTCTTCGCCGCCTCCGACAAAGAGGCCACCGCGTCCCAAGGCCCGGTCGCGGTCATGGCAGTCGCTCTCGCGGCCCTCATCCCCGGCGCCTGGCTCCTTCTCGGCTGACCGCATCCAGACCCGCGCCAGCGCAAAGCCTCAACAAGCGCCCCCCGTCAGATCACCGCTCGATGCGGCACTGATAGCAGTTGTTCCGGGCGGACCGGACATGCAGATACTGCACCCGCGGATCGGCAAACAACTCCGCCGCCCGCGTCAGGATCGCCCCCGTCGCCACAACGCCGCCGGTGCCATAGACGATACGGTCATCCGCGCCGTAACCCCTGACGATATACTCGGGCGAGGCCAGCATCGCAGGCAACGCCTCCCCTCCCCCGGCCTCGCAATTGGCAGCACAGAGGAAAATCGGCCCGATCTCGGCATAAGGCTGCGGCGCGGGAAACGGGCGGTGCGCCAGCACCAGCATCTCCGCCCTCTCGGGGATCATGCCCAGACAGTGTCGGCACGGGTTGCCGCCACCCTCCGCCACCTGCCGCTCCGGCACCTGCCCGTTCGCATCAGGCCCACCGTCCCGATACCCCGCAACCACATCCGTCGGTATTGCCACAAACCGCATATCATCCTCCGTGCAACTGCCCGAAGGATGCCCCGCGCCGGCAGGCCGATCGACCCGATTCCTGCGCCTTCAGGCGCGCTCGACCAGCCGGCCCAGCACCCGTCCGCCCAGAATGTGCATGTGGTAATGCGGCACTTCCTGCATCCCATGCTCGCCCGCATTGGTGATCGCGCGGTAGCCGTCCGGCCCCGCCAGTCCCAGCATCTGGCAGACCTTCGCCACGGTGCGGTGGAAATCGACCAACTCCTCCGCCGACGCCTCGGCGGCGAAGTGGTCGAACGTCACATAGGCCCCTTTCGGCACCGCCAGCACATGCACCGGCGCCTGCGGGTGGATGTCGTGGAACACCAGCGTGTGCGGCGTTTCCATCACCGTCTTGTTCGGGATCTCGCCCCGCAGGATGCGGGCGAAGATGTTGGTCGGATCATAGGTATATGCCATCGGTCTCAATCCACGAAAAGGTAATCGGTCGCCGCGATATCCCGCGCCTTGTCCACGGGAATGTCCAGAAACTCCGCCAGCGGCAAGGTGTTTTCGTCCACGCTCGCGCCCTGCCTGATCCGCGCATATCCCGGCAGGTTCATGTCGCGGATGCGCTCGCTTTCAAACTTCACGTCATAGCGGATCGTCGGCAGCAGCCGGTCGATGGTTGCCCGCGGCGTCCGGTCACTGGCCAGACCGACCCGCGTGGCGTGGCCGATCAGGTAATCGTCCGTGAACTCGCATTCGATTTCCAGGATCCGCACCGTGGCGCGGTCGCTGTGGAAATCCTGCATCAACTCGGTGTTGGCCGGGTCGACGCACAAGACCAGCCGGTCGGTCTGCCAATAATCGAACAGCATCCGCACCAATGCGCGCCGATGCCGCATCCGCTTTTCCAGCGTGGTCTGGATGCCGCCAAGATCCGGCAACGCCGTGTCCGCCTCGTTGAACAGGTAATCGACCGCCGGCAGGTTCGTCACACTGCGCACCCTGTCGACCAGCCGCTTGGCGACATGCCATTTCTTGCACGTCACCATCATCAGCGTCCGGTCCCGCCCGATCGTGGTCTCCGCCTCCCAGAACCGCGGCGCAAAGCGGCGCCCGATCCGGCCCCGCCCGGTCAGGAACTGGAACTGCCGCTTGCCCTCACCCGTGGTGCGGAAGGTCAGCCCGGTTTCGGCATAAAGCTCGCCCAACCGCTGCTTAAGCCGCTTGGCATCGGCACTGATCTTGCGCGCAAACAGGAAATCCTGCGTCAGCAGCATGTCATGGTGATCGTCGTAAAACGTCACCGGCATCCCGTAATCGCTGAACAACAGGAAGGTCAGCGTCCGCGACCGGATTTCCCGGTCCGGCACCAGATGCCGCACGATGGTCTGAAAGAACGTCTCGTCCGGAATCCACGTCGTGGCGAAAAACCGCACCACGTCGCGCCGCTTGTCGCAAAACGCCAGTACCGCCTCCACAGTGCGCCGACGCAGGCACCACCACTGGCTGCCGATCTGGATGCGCAGATCAGCCGGCACCTTGCGCGCCAGTCCCAGCGCGGCTTGCAGCTGCATCGACCGGTAGAACCACGCTTTTCGGCTGCGCTCGTTGAACCAGTGGCGATAGATCAGCCGTTCTTCCTTGATCCCGGTCTTGATCCAGTCACTGTCAAAGAAATCAAACGCTTCGATATAGTCCGCCTCTTCGCGCTCCAGAAATCCGCGCACAAATTCCGCGGTCTTGATCGGCATGCAGTCGCCCGACAGCATGTAGAAATGCGTGGCCTGCGGAAACGCCGCGACCGCCGCCCGCACCGCCTCAAGCGTGGCCGCCACAAGGCTCCATTCGCCCCAGCCGCACTTCACCCGCCGCCGTGCAAACGTGACCGAGGGATTTGACGACAGCGCCGCCCGGATGCGGTCGTGGTCGCGCGCACTGGCCCGCGCATCGAAGTGAATGGCCACAAAGTCACCCGCCGCCGTCAGGCGAACGGCCTGCGCGATGATCCCTTCGGGGTCCTTGTGACACAGCAGGATATAGGCGATCTTCGTCATGCCGGTCGGCGGTTTCCTCAAAGTCTCATGGACTGTTGCACTAAACTGATCCACCTTGCGTTGAAAATACAGAATTTCTTTGCTTTTCGAGGTAATTCTGTTTCAACGGCGCAATGCACGGTTACTGGCTTGTAGGGGGTTTGGCATGGGGTTTCCCGGCACATGGATGACGGAAAGCGAAAGCGTCGTCTACCGCGTCGTGCCGAAATGCGCCTGCTCGACCATCGGCCAGATCATGTTCTACTCCGATCATGGCCGCTTCTACGACGGTGACATCCACGATGCCACCGCCGGCATGCACAAATGGGCGATGGACGGCAGCCAGCAAAAGATCGAACGCAACGTGCGCGGTCACAAATCCTACGCCTTCACTTGCGTCCGCAACCCCTACACCCGCATTCTCTCGTCGTTCTTCGACAAGATCTGCGGCATCCAGCGCAACGGCAAGCGCTACCGCGGCAACCTCGTGCCGCTCCTCATGCAGAAATACGGGATCGAGGTCGGGGGTGAGGACGGCAAGCAGGACTTCGACCAGATCGCCAGCTTTCGCCGGTTCCTCCTTTTCGCCCGCGACACCATCCGCTGGAAAAAACCGATGGAGCCTGACATCCACTGGTCCGCGATGGCGGGCCACGTCTCGACCTTCATCGTCAACGGCGGGCGTTACAACCACATCTTCTTCACCGAAGATTTCAACACCGGCATGCAGACCGTGCTCGACAACATCACCGTCAAGCACCCCGTCGACCTGAAGAAAATCCCCCGCTTCAACGAAAGCGAAGGCCACGGCCCCGCCCGCGCCCACCCGGTCGAGGCGTATTTCGACGACCTGTCGATGCACCTGATGTGGGAAATCTACAAACGGGACTTCCAGCTTTTCCGCTACGATTTCGAAAATCCCGGGAACAAGATGCCGAAAGGCCCGGTTGATCTGGATGAGGTTCACGCCAAGCTGGGGGATTAGGATGGAAACCGTCACTGGCGGCTGCCTCTGCGGCGCGGTCAGGTTCATCGCCACCGGCCAACCCTGGCGCGTCGGCGTCTGCCACTGCCTCGATTGCCGCAAACACCACGGCGCGCTCTTCCACGCCTCCGCCATTTTCCCCGAAACCGCCGTCTCCGTCACCGGCGAAACCCGCAGCTTCCAAGGCCGCCACTTCTGCCCGACATGCGGCTCGCCGGTCTACGGCCAAAGCGGCGACGAAATCGAGGTAAACCTCGGCAGCCTCGACGCCCCCGACCAGTTCCAGCCGACCTACGAACTCTGGACCATCCGCCGCGAAGCCTGGCTGCCGGCCTTCACTGGCCTGCGCGCCTACCCGAAAAACCGCGAAAATCCTGCCCGCACCGAACCCTGACCATCACACCGGATCGTCCACCCCCACGCCCCGGAACCAGCGCACGATGGCGGCCCGCTCCTCCGGCTCCATGTAGCTCAGGTTCGCCGGCGGCATCGCATGGGTAACCCCCGCCTGTAGATAGATCCGCCGCGCTTCATGCGCGATCTGCGCCTCAGTCTCCAGCACCACCCCCTTCGGCGGCCAGTAGACGCCCTCGTAGCCCGGCTCCGCCGCATGGCACATCGAACAGCGCCCCTGCACGATCCCGACCACCTCGCTGAACCCATCCGCACTCGCCAACCGCAACGCCTCGCCGCGCAAGCTGGCCTCGCCCGCGGCCACCCGCATCGGCGCCGTCGACAGCCACGCGATGATCAGGAACAAGATCACCGTCACCCCCCAGGTCCAGTGCGGGTTCCCCTTGCGCGCGTGCTTGGTGTTGAACCAGTGCCGGATCGTGACCCCCATCAGGAACACAAGGCTGGCGATGATCCAGTTGTACTCCGTCGCGAAAACCAGCGGATAATGGTTCGACAGCATCAGAAACACGACCGGCAGCGTAAGGTAGTTATTGTGCGTGCTGCGCTGCTTGGCGATCTTGCCATATTTCGCATCCGGCACACGCCCCGCCTTCAGATCTGCCACCACGATCCGCTGGTTCGGCATGATCACCATGAACACGTTGGCGCTCATGATCGTCGCGGTGAACGCGCCCAGATGCAAAAGCGCCGCCCGACCCGAGAAAACCTGCGTGTAAAACCACGCCATCCCCACCAGCACGACAAACAGCGCCACCATCAGCACCGTCTGGTTTGCGTTCACGAACACCTTGCACAGCGTCGTATAGGCCACCCAGCCAAAGGCCAACGACGCAAGCGAGATCGCCACCGCCTGCCAGACCTCCAGTTCCATCACCGAAGGGTCGATCAGGAACATCTCCGCACCAAGGTAATAAACCAAGACCAGCATCGCGAACCCCGAAAGCCAGGTCGCGTAGCTCTCCCATTTGAACCACGTCAGATGGTCCGGCATCATCTCTGGTGCCACGAGGTATTTGTTGATGTGATAGAAACCCCCGCCATGCACCTGCCACTCCTCGCCATAGGCAAGTGGCGGCAGGCTGGGCGTCTTGCGCAGCCCAAGGTCCAACGCGATGAAATAGAACGAAGATCCGATCCACGCGATCGCGGTGATCACATGCGTCCAGCGCGCTGCGATCTCGATCCATTCCCATAGAACAACCCAGTCATACATCGCGCCACTCCCGTTTGTTCCGAAACGCTATACTGCCGGGAACTCTTCTGTTAATCCATCTAAACGCCGCATCACTTTCAACCCGTAACGAACAATCGCCCCATGTCCTACGTGAACAACATCCGCATGTTCGTCCGCGTCTACGATCTGGGCAGCATGTCCGCCGCCGCGCGCGACCAGCGCACCTCGCCCGCGGTGGCTTCTGCCCGCATCTCGGAACTGGAAAAACACCTCGGTGTGCGGCTCTTCAACCGCACCACCCGCTCGCTGCAACCGACCGAGAACGGCCGCATCTTCTACGACGGCGCCCGCCGCGTGCTCGAAGCGATCGACGATGCCGAAGCCGCGGTGATGGACGTCACCCAGAACCCCCGCGGCACCATCTTCGTCGCCGCCCCTCTCGGCGTCGGCCGCCGCTTCATCGCGCCCCACGTTCCCGCCTTCAAGGACCTCTATCCCCTGATCGACGTTCGCCTGCGCCTGTCTGACCGCATCATCGACGTGGTTGCCGAAGGCATCGACGTAGCCTTCCACCTTGGCCTGCTCGACGACAGCACCCTCAAGGTGAAAACCATCGCCGATTGCCCCCGCCTCCTCTGCGCCGCCCCCGCCTACATCGCCCGGCGCGGCATGCCCGAAGACGGCACGGCCCTTGTCCGCGACAAGCACGATTGCCTGAACCTGCGCTTCCCCGGTGCCAAGGAATTCCAGTGGGCGCTTTCCACCCCTGAAGGCCCGCGCCGGTTCGAAATCACCGGCCCCTTCGAATCCGACGACGGCGACGTGCTCACCGGCTGGGCGCTCGACGGGCGCGGCATCGTGCTGAAACCCCTGTTCGAGGTGGCCGACCACCTGCGCGCAGGTCGCCTTGTCCCCGTCGCCACGGCCACACCGCCGCTGCCGACACAACTGTCCTCGCTCAGCCAGCACCGCCGCCTGAAAGACCCCAAGGTTCGCCTCTTCACCGATTACATGGCCACCCGGATCCGCGACGAACTGCGCCGCGCCACCGAAGGCACATGAAAAAGGCGGGACCCGAAGCCCCGCCTTTCATCTGTCCACAAGTATCCTCCGGGGGTGAGCCCGGCACGGGCGAGGGGGCGGAACGCCCCCTTCCCCTTACTGCACGCGCTGCCCGTTGACGGTGATCTCGCCCCCGGCCTTCGCCTCGATCTTCGAGGTCAACTCGTCCGGGTTTGCCCCCGGCGACATGAACCCGCCCATCATCATCCGCACGCCCATCGCATCATCGTCGGTCATCAGGCCGGTCGCGATCAGCCCGTCGATCAGCGCATTGCCCCCGGTCAGCGTCACGTTCGCCTCGCCAATCGGCATCGGCACGCCCATCGAATTATCAAACGTGAACGCCCCCACCCCGGTGAACGCCGCCCCCGCGATCTTCAGCGTCAGGTCCCGGATATCCAGCGTCTCCGGCGCGGGCGGCGTGACCTCGGTCATCCCGGCCTCCTCCGCCGCCATCAGCGCGATGAAATCGACTTTCGCCTTGCCCGCCACGTCGATCGACAGGTCCGCCGGGTCGCGTTTCAACGCCGCACCCGGGTCAACCAGCGCCCACGTCTCCTCGTTCACCTCGACCCCGTTCAGCTTCACCGTCAGCCCGTAATCCCCGGCCGTCTCCGCCGCCATCACCGGCGAGGTCATGCCAAATTCCACCGGCCCGGTGCTGATCTTGACCGGCGCCGGAACCGCGCTCGACGTCAGGTCGATCGCCAACCCCTCACCGGTTGACCGCACGCTGAACCGGTCCTTGTTGAACTCGCCGGTCGCCTCGCCGGGGCCCGCCGTAAACGTCATCTGATACGGAAAGATCTGATCGTCCTGGCTCGCCGTGCCGGTGGATGCGCCCTGCTTCGTCGTGACCGCGACGGCCATCCCCTCCTGCAACGCCTTGCCGAAATCGCTCGGCGCGGCAATCGCCAGCAGCGAGACCGTCGAAGGCAGCGTCACGTCCGCGCTCATCGCCAGATCCGCCGTCTCGCTGATCGAGGCGGTCGTCATCTTAAGCCCCGGATCGCCCGAATTGATGTCATAGGCAATCTTCGACGCCGCCAGATCAAACCCGAACGCACGGTTCACACCGGGCGTGTCGCTGTAGCTGCCCGCTACATCGGTGAACCCCACCGTCCCCTTTGATGTGGCCTCGCCCGCATCGGTCCCGTCAAACGACGTCGCCGGATAGCTCGAATTGAACGCCACGTTCAGCGACGCCGCAGCATAATCATAAAGCAGCGCCCCCGCCTCGCCCTCGCGCGCGGTCATCGTCAGCCCGTCATGCGTCAGCTTCACCGATCCCGCCGTGCCCTCGCCCGTCAGGTCCGCACCGATATCCGCCCCCGGCTTGATCAGCACCGACCCGTCCGACTGCTCTGTCAGCACCATGTCCGAAATCGCCAGCCCCGCACTGCCCTCGGGTGCGATCTTCACCCCGTTCAGCGTCAGAACCCCGCCATCGCTGTTCTCGGTTGCGGCCGATACCGTCAGCCCCGCCAGCGCCCCCGCGTTTTTCCACGATTGCCAGACCTGATCCGCGGTCAACGCCGCCTGCGCCGTCCCGCCCATCAGCATCACCAGTGCCGGGGCGGTCAAATACGTCGTCATCCGAAACATGCGGCTCTCCTGACCGTTTAAAACCGGTCCCAGAAAACTCCGTTCTTGCCCCCGCCGCAAGGGCCGGAATCGTGACCATTTCGTGTCGTCACGATCCCCGATAGGTGGAATAGGCATGGCCCGAGATCAACAGCGGCACATGATAATGCTGCCCTGCATCCGCCACCCCGAACCGGATCGGTATCTCGTCCAGAAACAGCACCTCGCCCGCCGCCTGCCCCGTCTCGCGCAGATACGCCCCCGCCGCGAACACCAGCTCATAGCTGCCGACTGTCAGCGCCGCGCCCTCCAGCATCGGCGCATCGGTCCGCCCGTCCGCATTCGTCACCGTCTCGGCAATCTTCCGGGGGCTCTGCCCGCTGATCCGGTAAAGCGTGATCTTCACCCCCGCCGCAGGCTTGCCCCGCGCGGTATCCAGCACATGCGTCGTCAAACGTCCCATCTCACGCCTCCGTCCGGGGTCTTTGCCGGCACTAAGCCACGAATCCGCGCAACAAGCGACCACGCAACCCCGTCATAGCACCTTCAGCCAAATCTTGATAAACCGCCGGCTCATTATGCCCTAGGCTCGAATAACGCGACAGGAGACCGCCATGAACCGCTACCCCCGTGATTTTCGCGGCTACGGCCCCAACCCGCCCGATGCGCAATGGCCCGGCGGCGCCAAGGTCGCGATCAGCCTCGTCTTGAACTACGAAGAGGGTGGCGAAAACAACATCCTGCACGGCGACGGCCAGTCCGAGGCGTTCCTGTCCGACATCGCCGGCGCGCAACCCTGGCCCGGCCAGCGCCACTGGAACATGGAATCGCTCTATGACTACGGCGCCCGCGCCGGGTTCTGGCGCCTGCACCGCCTGTTCACCGAACGCCAGCTTCCCGTCACCATCTACGGCGTCACCTCCGCCCTCGCGCGCAACCCCGAACAGCTTGCCGCCATGCAGGACGCCGGCTGGGAAGTCGCCAGCCACGGCCTGAAATGGATCGACCACCGCGACATGCCCGAGGCCGAGGAACGCGCCCAGATCGCTGAATCCATCCGCCTCCACACCGAACTCACCGGCGCCCCCCCGCGCGGCTGGTATACCGGCCGCTCCTCGGTCAACACCGTCCGCCTCACGGCCGAAACCGGCCAGTTCGACTGGGTCTCCGACACCTACGACGACGACCTTCCGTACTGGATGGAGGTCGGCGACCGCGACCAGCTGATCCTGCCCTACACGCTCGAAGCCAACGACATGCGCTTCGCCACCGCACCGGGCTACATCACCGGCGAGCAGTTCTTCCAGTACCTGAAAGACACCTACGACACGCTCCACGCCGAAGGCAGCGCCGGTCGGCCCAAGATGTTTTCCATCGGCCTCCATTGCCGCCTGATCGGCCGCCCCGGCAAGATCGCCGGCCTGATCCGCTTCCTCGACCACGTCCAGCAAAAGGGCGGCGCATGGTTCGCCGCCCGCCGCGACATCGCCGCGCATTGGGCGGCCCACCACCCCCACCGCCGCATCGAACGCCCAAGCCAGATGAGCGTCGAGCGGTTCACCGAACGCTTCGGCAGCATCTACGAACACTCCCCCTGGGTCGCCACCCGCGCCCACGCCCTCGAACTTGGCCCCGCGCACGACAGCGCCACGGGCCTTGCCCACGCGCTCGCCCGCATCTTCCGCACCGCCTCCCCGGACGAACGCCTGAGCGTCCTCAAGGCGCACCCCGATCTCGCCGGAAAACTCGCCGCCGCCAAGCGCCTCACCCCGGAAAGCACCGCCGAACAGGCCAGCGCCGCGCTCGACGCCCTGACCGACACCGAACGCGCCGAGTTCCAGCGCCTCAACACCGCCTACACCCAAAAGCACGGCTTCCCGTTCATCATCGCCGTCCGCGACAACACCAAGGCCACCATCCTCGCGGCCTTCCAGACCCGCCTCGCCAACGACACCGCCACCGAATTCACCACTGCCTGCGCGCAAGTGGAACGCATCGCCACCCTGCGCCTGAAGGATCAACTGCCATGACCACCGCCTACCATTTCCCCACCGGCGGTCTTCCGCCCCAGACGCAACTGATGACCGCCCGCGCCGTCTTCACCACCGCCTACGCGCTCATCCCACGGGGCTGCTTTTCCGACATCGTCACCAGCTACCTCCCTGGCTGGACGAAAACCAAACTCTGGCTCATCGCCCGCCCCCTCACCGGTTTTTCCGAAACCTTCAGCCAATATGTGATGGAGGTCGCCCCCGGCGGCGGCTCCGACACCCCCGATGCCGAATCCGGCGCCGAACATTGGCTCTTCTTCACCGACGGCCTCGCCACCCTGACGATCGACGGCGAAGGGTACGAAATGGACGCTGGCAGCTACGCCTACATCCCCACCGGCACCCCCTGGACGCTTCACGCCGAAGGCGGCACCCCGGCCCGCTTCCACTGGCTGCGCAAGCTTTACGAACCCGCCCCCGGCGTCCCCCTGCCCGACCGCATCGTCATCAACGAACGCGACGTCACGCCGATCGCCATGCCCGACACCAACGGCGCCTGGGCCACCACCCGCTTCGCCGACCCGACGGACCTGCGCCACGATGCCCACGTCAACATCGTCACCCTGCAACCCGGCGGCCGCATCCCGTTCGAGGAAACCCATGTCATGGAACACGGCCTCTTCGTCCTCGAAGGCCGCGCCGCCTACAAACTCAACCAGGACTGGGTCGAGGTCGAAGCCGGCGATTTCATGTGGCTCCGCGCCTACTGCCCGCAGGCCTGCCTCGCCGCAGGCCCCGGCCCCTTCCGCTACCTCCTCTACAAGGACGTCAACCGCCACGCACGCCTCCGCGGCCCCGGCGCCTTCGGCCCCGCACGATGATTTCATCTGTCGCCAAATATCCCCCGGGGAGCGCGAGGGGTGTGAAACCCCTCGCTCCGCCACCAGCCAACGGCGCAGCGGCATGAAGACCCTCCACCCCGAACCCCTGACGCCCGAAGCCTTCGCCCCCTTCGGCGATGTCCTCGACGCCACCGGCGACCACCGCCTGATCAACGCCGGCCTCTGCCGCCGCCACCACGACCGCGCCACCCTCGATTTCGGCCCCGAACCAGGCCGCGCCGGCATCTCGATCTTCCGCGCAGATCCCCGCGCGCTACCCTACAGCTTCGATCTCATCGAACGTCACCCCGAAGGCAGCCAGGCCTTCCTCCCCATGACCGCCGACCCCTTTCTCGTCATCGTCGCCACCGGCCCCGGTGCTACGCCCCGCGCCTTCCTCACGAATGGCGCGCAAGGCATCAATCTCCACCGCGGCACCTGGCACGGCGTCCTGACGCCGCTCGCAGCCCCCGGCCTCTTCACCGTGATCGACCGCATCGGCCCCACGCCCAACATCGAGGAATACCGTTACAGCCAACCCTGGACGGTGCTTGCGCCCTGACCGGCGCACCTAACCGGATCGCACCCTTGGGGCAGTGCGAAGACGGCGCGAACATAAACGCCCCAAGGGACAAGGAAATACTCACATGACAACCGCCCATCCGGTGGACGAGGTTCTCGCTCCACCAAAGCTTTTCACCCTCGGCTTCCAGCACGTGCTGGTGATGTATGCCGGTGCCGTCGCCGTGCCGCTCATCGTCGGCCGCGCGCTGAAACTGGAACCCGCCGATGTGGCCTTCCTGATCTCCGCCGACCTTTTCGTCTGCGGACTCGTCACGCTCATCCAGTCAATGGGCGCGACCCAGTGGTTCGGCATCAAGCTGCCGGTGATGATGGGCGTCACCTTCGCCGCCGTCGGCCCGATGGTCGCGATGGCCAACGCCACCCCCGGTGCCGACGGCGCGCGCGCCATCTTCGGCGCGATCATGGCGGCAGGCGTGATCTCGATCCTGATCGCCCCCCTCGTCTCGCGCCTCCTGCGCTTCTTCCCGCCGGTCGTCACCGGCACCATCATCCTCGTGATCGGCGTCTCCCTGATGCGCATCGGCATCAACTGGATCTTCGGCAACCCCGTCGGCCCGACAGCCCCGCAGATCGTCGACCCCGCCCACGCCGAATGGCTCAAGGCCGTGACCGATGCCGCCGCCGCTGGCACCGCAGGCATCCCGGAAATCCCGCCCGGCCTCGCCCTTGCGGCCAAGGTCAACAACCCTGCCTACGCGCCCTTGGGCAACATCCTCGTCTCTGCCATCGTGCTGGTCTCGATCCTCCTGATCGCGCGCTTCGGCCGTGGCTTCATCGCCAACATCTCGGTCCTCCTCGGCATCGTCATCGGCGCGGTCATCGCCATCGCCATCGGTGCCATGTCCTTTGGCAAGGTGGCCGAGGCGTCTTGGTTCGGCCTGATCACGCCCTTCCACTTCGGCACCCCCACCTTCGACCCCGTGATGATCGTGACCATGACCCTCGTGATGATCGTGGTGATGATCGAAAGCACAGGCATGTTCCTCGCCCTTGGCGACATGACCGGCAAACCGGTGACCCAGCCGATGCTTTCCGCGGGCCTCCGCACCGACGGCCTCGGCACCCTGATCGGCGGCATCTTCAACACCTTCCCCTACACCTCGTTCAGCCAGAACGTCGGCCTTGTCGGGGTCACCGGCATCAAAAGCCGCTTCGTCTGCGTCGCGGGCGGCATCATCCTGATCGTCCTCGGCCTCGTGCCTAAGATGGGCGCGCTGGTGGAATCCGTCCCGACGATGGTGCTTGGCGGGGCTGGCCTCGTGATGTTCGGCATGGTCGCCGCCACCGGCATCCGCATTCTTGCGGGCGTCAACTTCGCCACCAACCGCAACAACCTCTTCATCGTCGCGGTCTCACTCGGCTTCGGAATGATCCCGCTCATCGCGCCGAACTTCAAACAGTGGATGCCGCACGACATCCACCCCCTGATCGAAAGCGGCATCCTCCTCGCTTCGATCGCCGCAGTGATCCTGAACGCCTTCTTCAACGGCGCCAAGGGCTCGGTCGCCGAAGCCAAGGGTGCTGCAATGGCCGCCGACCACTGACGCGGACGGCCCTCCCCACCAAGGGGAGGGCGACACCCACAAATGCAAAACGGGGGCAGCTTGCGCTACCCCCGTTTCAAATTTCAGATCGCTGGAAAGGCTTACGCCAGAGCGAGGTTCACAGCCGATTCGCGACCGTCACGGCCGGATTCGATGTCGAACGTCACGGCCTGGCCGTCGTTCAGCTGACGGATGCCAGCGCGCTCAAGAGCGGTGACGTGGACGAAAACGTCCTTGCCGCCCGATTCCGGAGCGATGAAACCGAAGCCTTTGGTGGCGTTGAACCATTTCACGGTGCCTTTGGCCATCGTGATGTCTCCTTCAAGTATCGCCACCCGCAGCATGCGGTGGCCCGGCTCGCCTCAAGATCGATAGTCTGAAGCCGCGAAGGAAACAGAGGTCGATAACAAGTGTCTAGCCCGCAAGAGATGCGCCTAATCGCGCAAGATTGCAAGTCTTTGTCGAAAAAATGGCAATCAGGCCGCGCAAGACCTGCCCGCGCGCCGTCAAAAGCTTCTGCTGTGCGCTTTCGTTTGTCCCTGAAAGCTGTCCCCTGCCCCGAATCTCGCCCGCGAACGCGGCACTGTCAATCCACCCCGACGCCCCTATACTCGCGCAAAAAGGGATATCCATGCTCGCCCGCACCGGCCTTACCGCGCCCGAACTTTCCGGCGCCCCCCGCCCCGGCCTCTGCACCGATTGCGGCGTCTCGCGCATGGCCGACGCCCGCGCCTGCGGTCGCGCCTGCCAGTTCATCGCACCCGACTACCCCGCCCTCGAACGCAGCGCCCACGGTCGCGAGGCCGACCCCGCCTTGGGTGACGAGGCGTTCTTCGGCGTCACCCTCGCCATGCAGCGCGCCCGCCTCACCCCCCCGGCCCCCGGCGCGCAATGGACCGGCATCACCACCACCCTCGCCGCCAGCCTCCTCGAAACCGGCGCCGTGGACGCCGTCCTCACCGTCGCCCCCGATCCTGCGGACAAATGGAAACCCCTGCCCGTCATCATCACCGACCCCGCCGCAATGGCCGACGCGCGGGGCATGCGCATGGGCTATGCCCCCACCCTCGCCCTTCTGGAACCCGCCCGCGCCGCGGGCCACAAACGCATCGCCTTCATCGGCATCCCCTGCCAGGTCTACGCCCTGCGCGCCCTCGAAAAGACCCTCGGCTTCGACAGCATCCACGTCATCGGCACCCCCTGCTCAGACAACACCACCACCGAAAACTTCCACACCTTCCTCAAGCTCCTCGACGCTGCACCCGACACCATCTCCTACCTCGAGTTTCGCGCCGATTACCGGGTCGAACTGCGCTTCACCGATGGCCGCCCGACCCGGCTCATCCCCTTCCTGCAACTGCCCATAAGCCAGCTTCCACCCGACTTCTTCCCCCTCACCTGCAAGACCTGCGTCGATTACACCAACCGCCTCGCCGACATCACCGTGGGCTACATGGGCGGCGATGGCGACCAGTGGCTCATCACCCGCAATGAGCGCGGCGCCGATCTCCTCAAACTCATCGAACCCCGCCTCACCACCCGGCCCCTCACCTCCTCCGGCAAGCGCGAGGGCGCCGTCCGCGGCTTCATGGAAAACACCGCCCGCGCCGCCGGTGGCCTGCCCTTGCGCCGGATGCCGAACTGGCTCCGCCCCCTCGTCAGCCGCCTGCAACGCCTGACTGGCCCCCGCGGCCTCGAATTCGCCCGCACCCGGGTCGAGATGAAGGCGATCGAGACCATCCTCCACCTCCGCCGCGCCCATCCCGCCCGGCTCAAGAACATGGTCCCCGCTCATGTCTGGCGTGTCGCCGCGCGCTATGGTCTGATCCCCGGCAAAGACGAAACCCGCTAGGCCGCGCCCCGCCATGTCCCTCCGCACCCGCCTGCGCACCCTTTACGAAGGCTCAAGCCCCGGCTCCGACCGGTTCCGCTATGGCCTCCTCGCCTTCGATCTCCTGACCATCGCCTTCCTGATCACCACCTCCTTCATCGCCCGCGGCACCTCCACCGAAACCATCGACGCCATCATCGGGGTGATCTACCTCGCCGATGTCGCCGCCCGCCTCTGGATCTCGCCCCGCCCGCTCCGCGATCTCGTCAGCCCCTACGGCATCGCCGACATCGCCGTCGTCGTCTCCCTCCTGGCGCCCTTCTACGGCGAAGGCCTCGCCTTCCTCCGCGTCCTGCGCCTCTACCGCACGCTCCACTCGCCCCAGACGCTGCGCCAACTCCGGCAGGACTGGCCGTTCTTCCGCGCCAATGACAGCACCGTGCGCGCCGCCATAAACCTCGTGATCTTCGTGTTCCTGATGACCGCGCTCGTCTACGAACTGCAAAGCCCGGTGAACCCAAAGATCGCCACCTACCTCGACGCGCTCTACTTCACCGTCACGACCCTCTCGACCACCGGCTTCGGCGACGTCACCCTTACCGGCGAAACCGGCAAGCTTCTGGCCGTGATCATCATGATCTTCGGCATCTCCCTTTTCCTGCGCCTGATCCAGGTGATGCTGCGCCCAAGCAAGGTCGATCACAAATGCCCGACCTGCGGCCTGCGCCGCCACGACCACGATGCCGTGCATTGCAAGGCCTGCGGCACCATCCTGAACATCGAGGATGACGGCGCCGTCTAACGTCCGCGCTCGCCGAACCCATCCTGCATGAAGAACGGCAACTCTGGCTGCCACGTCGCCTCACCCACAGCATCGCAAGGCGCAATCCCGCTGTCACGCAACACCTCCCCCGGCAGCGCCGCCAACCGGCAGCGCGCCGCATGTGCCTCGTCCACCCGCCCCAGCCGCGCAGCAACCGCCCGCGCCACGCGCCAAATGAAGCCCACCGCCGCCGTTTCGCTCCTGCTTGCTACCGTCAACATTGCCCGTCCTCCCGTGGAAATCCTGACACCAGCCTACGCCGCGCTCCCCACCCCTGCTTGAGGACTGCCTGAGGATTTCTTGAGCGGTCCTTGCGGATTTGCTATCCTGCGCCATGCAACTGGAGTTTGGCCCCTTCGAGCTTGACACCGACCGCGCCGAACTCCGGTCCGCCAGCGGCCCCGCAAAGCTGGAGCCAAAGGCGTTTCGCCTCCTGCGCCTGCTCGTCGAAAACAACGACCGCGTGATCAGCAAGGACGAGATGATCGCCACCGTCTGGAACGGACGCTTCATTTCCGACGCGGCCGTCTCCACAGCGCTCAAGTCCGTGCGCAAGGCCCTCGGCGATAGCGGCGACCGACAAGACTACATCCGTACCCTGCGTGGCCACGGCCACCGCTTCGTTGCCCCCGTGCGCATCCGGCGCACAGACACAACCACCGACACACGCTCCGACACACGCTCCGGCGCGGGCCCCGCCACGGCGGACCGCGCGCCCGATTCCCCCACACCCCCCGGGCCCGGCGAACGGCCCACGGTCGCCGTCCTCCCCTTCACCCGCACGGGCCTGCCCGACAGCTTCGCCGCCCTCGGCGACGCGCTGCCCTCCGACATCATCTCGTCGCTCGCCCGCCTGCGCTGGCTCCGTGTCATAGCGCGCGAATCCACCTTCCGCTTCCGCGACACCACGGTCGATCTCGAAGGCCTGCGCAGCGTCCTTGGCGCCAGCTATTGCCTTTCGGGTCGGGTCGAACTTTTCGGCACCCGACTGTCGGTCAGCGTCGACCTCGTCGCCACCCGCGACGGCGCTCTGATCTGGTCCGAACACTTCGAACGCCCGCTTGCGGACCTTCACCTGATCCGACACGAAACCGTCGCCGCCGTGATCAGCGCGCTCGACCTGCAGATCCCGCAAGCCGAAGCCGCCCTTGCCCGCCTCAAACCCGCCGAACACCTCGACGCGTGGGAGGCGTACCACCTCGGCCTCAGCCACATGTACCGCTTCAACCCACACGACAATGCCATCGCCGCCCACCTTTTCCGCCGCGCTACCGACCTTGATCCCGGCTTTTCCACCGCCTTCGCCGCGCGCTCGTTTACCAGCTTTCAGGACGCGTCGATGGGCTACACGCCCGATCGCAGTGCCGCCATCGCCGCCGCGCAGGCCGCCGCGGAACGCAGCATCGAACTTGACCCCCTCGACCCTTACGCCAACGCCGCCATGGGCCGCCTCCATATCCTGACCAACACGCCTGACGATGGCATGGTCTGGCTCGATCGCGCCACCGGCCTCAGCCCGAACTACGCCAAAGGCCACTATTCACGGGCCTACCTTCAGGTTCTGCGTGGCCAGACCGAAGACACCCGTGCCGGAATAGACACCGCCATTAGCCTCAGTCCGCTCGACCCGCTCCTTGGCCCGATGCACTTCATGAAATCACTGTCCTTCGCTCAGGACGGCGATTTCGCCAAAGCCGCCGATTGGGCCGTACGGGGTGTGCGCACCTCGACCAGCCATTTCAGCGGTGTGATGGGGGCCGTGGCCCTTTGCCAACTCGGCGGCCGCGCCACGGATGTGGCGCACTGGTCCCGCATCGCCCGCAGCCTCCGCCCTAACCCGTCGATCCGCCAGTACCTCGCCTCGCTCCCCTTCACCAACCCGGGCTTCAGCCAGACCCTTCGCACCGCCCTTGTCGCCGCAGGCTTCAAGGACTGACGCCGCCACCATTTCCCCCCACTCCTTCCTCTTTCCAAAAGTATTCCACGGGAGGTCTGGAGGGTGTGAAACCCTCCAGACCCGCACCCTGCCACCCCTCCCACGCCAAGAAAATTCCCTAACGACTCGTTAACTCAGGCACCCCAACCCCTTGATCTTGCTAGGCCTGACCAATGTCCCACCGTGGGACACCCCCATCTCCCCCCCTTGCCACCGCCCCGAAAACCCCCAACACTGCCCGCCATGACAAGCCCGCCCCCCTCGCCATGAAACCCCTCGACAACCGGGCGTGGCTCCTCCTTCTCCCCGCTGGCGCGGTCATGGCCTTCGTCGGCCTGATCCCCCTCGTCTCGGTCCTCAACTTCTCCTTCCACGACATCTTCTCACTCGACCAGGCCTACTGGATCGGCACCGAATGGTACGCCGACCTCGTCGCCTCGCCCCGCTTCCACGCCAGCCTCGCCCGCAGCCTCCTGTTCTCGGCCACGGTCCTCGCCGTGCAAATCCCGCTCGGCATCGCCATCGCCGTCCTCGTCGCCGGCTCGGGCCGCGCCGGCACCGCCATCCTCCTCCTAGTCGCCGTCCCCCTCGTGGTGCCGTGGAACATGATCCCGACGATGTGGCTCAGCCTGATCAACCCCGACACCGGCACCCTCGGCCGCGCGATGGTCGCCCTCGGCATCGACTTCGACTACAAGTTCACCGCGCTCCACACCTGGATCCTGCTCGTCGTCATGGACACCTGGCATTGGGTCGGCCTCGTGGTGATCCTCGCCACCGCCGCCCTCTCAGGCATCCCCCGCCCCTATTACCAGGCCGCCGCCATCGACGGCGCCTCCCGCCTCGCCGTTTTCCGCCACATCGAACTGCCGCGCATCGCCACCGCCCTCGGCATCGTGTTCCTGCTGCGCTTCGTCGACAGCCTGATGATCTACACCGAGGCCTTCACGATCAACGCCGGCGGACCGGACGGTGCCACCACCTTCCTCGCCCTCGAGCTGGGCGAAGAGATCAAGGGCTTCACCTACGGCGCCGCCGCCGCCCGCTCCATCGTGTATTTCGTGATCGTCATCACCGTGGTCTGGGCCTTCCTGACCATCACGCGCCACCGTGCCCACGACCCGGGCGCCACCGCATGATCCTCGTCCGCACCATCGCCATCGCAGCCCTCGCCGCCTTCATCCTCCTGCCGTTCGCGCAGACCGTGATCCTCAGCTTCACCGCCACGCTCGTCCATCCCGGCGTCACCGTGGGCGACTGGAGCCTCGTCAACTACCGCAACATCTTCGCCAGCCCGACCCTGACCGCCTCGATCACCAACTCCCTCGTCTACGTCCTCCTCAACGTCGCGCTCTGCCTCGCCGCTGGCCTGCCCGCCGCCTACGCCTTCTCGCGCTATCGCTTCACCGGCGACCGGCACGTCCTCTTCCTGCTCCTCGCCTTCCGGGTGACCCCGCCCGTCGTCCTGTCTCTCCCGATCTTCATCCTCTTCGCGCAGGCCGGCCTCGTGAACTCGCCTGTCGGCATTGCCCTCGTCCACTGCCTTTTCAACCTGCCCATCGCGATCTGGATTCTGGAAAGCTTCATCTCCGCCGTCCCCCGCGAATATGACGAAACCGCGTTTCTCGACGGCCACACCCTGCCGTCATACTTCATGCGCCACCTGATCCCGGCCATCGCCCCCGGCATCGGCGTGACTGCCTTTTTCTGCTTCATCTTTTCATGGGTCGAGGTGGTGTTCGCCCGCATCCTCACCGCCACCGGCGGCAAGCCGATCACGATGGCGATCAACGCGCTTTTCAGCTTTCAGACCGACATCGGGCTTGTCATGGCGATGACCGTGTTCTCGCTGATCCCCGGCCTTGCGATGATCTGGTTCGTGCGCAACCACATCGCCCGCGGCTTCGAGATCCGCACCTGAGCCGTCAGGCCATCAACCGCGCCACGTCCAGCATCCGGTTGGAAAAGCCCCATTCGTTGTCGTACCAGCCAAACACCCGGATCAGCCGCGCCGGCATCACCCGCGTCTCGGGGCAGGCCATCACGATGCTTTCAGGCCGCGCGCGCAGGTCGGTCGACACCAGCGCCCTGTCCGTGGCCCCGATCACCCCGCCCGCCGCACGAAACGCCGCGTTCAGCGCCTCCACCGTCGCCTCCCGTTCGGTAACCACCGTCAGATCGACGCACGACACCGACGCCACCGGCACCCGCACCGCCGACCCGCCGATCCGCCCCGCAAGCTCCGGCACCACCACGTCCAGCAACCGCTGTGCCGAGGTTGTCGTCGGCACCATCGACAGCGCCGCCGCGCGGCTGCGGGCATAGTCAGCCGCCGGCGCATCGACCGTGGGCTGCGACCCGGTATAGCAATGGATCGTGGTCATCGACCCGGTCACCACGCCCCACCCCTCGTGCAAAAGCCGGACCAGCGGCGCCATCGCGTTCGTCGTGCAGGATGCGTTCGACACGATCGCATGGTCGCCCAGCGCCGCCTCGTTCGCCCCCAGCACCACCGTTACATCCGCCGCCGCTGACGGACCAGAGATCAGCACCCGCCGCGCCCCGGCCCGCAACCCCCGCTCCGCCACCTCGCGCCGGTCCGCGCGCCCGGTGCATTCCATCACCACATCGACGCCCGAAAGATCGAGGCCCGAGATATCCGCCGTCCGGTGCAACGGAATGGCTCGGCCATCCACCACGAGCGCGCCATCCGCCAGCGCCACCTGTCCCGGCCAAGGCCCGAACACGCTGTCGTACTCAAGAAGATAGGCGCACATCTCGGCCGCAGCGATGTCATTGATCCCGACAACATCTACCCCCGGCGCCGCCCCCTTCGCCCAGGCCCGCAGTACCGACCGCCCGATCCGCCCGAACCCGTTGATGAAGACGCGCATGTCCTGGCCCCCTGACCCTCGCGCCATGTCAGACCATGACCTCACGCCGCGTTCAACAGGGCGCTGCGTTAAATCTTGTGCCCGTTACAAGCCCTTAGACCTCGACGCGGATTCCCTGCCCGCGTTCCTCGGCCCGCTTTACCGCCATCGCCGCGACGGCCAGATCCTGCAACCCGACCCCGGTCCCATCGAAAAGCGTCACCTCCCGGTCAGACGTCCGCCCCGGATGCGCCCCGGTCAACACCTCGCCCAAGGGAGTGATCGCCGTCGCATCCAGCAGCCCCGCCGCCACCGCATGTTGCGCCTCGCCAAGGCTCACCGATTGCGCCACCTCGTCGGCAAAGACCGTGGCGCGACCGAGCAGCGCCGGCTCCACCTCCTGCTTTCCGACCGTATCGGTCCCCATGCAGGCCAGATGCGTGCCCTCCGCCACGTGGGCGCTCATCAAACTCGCCGCCGGGCTTGATGTGATCGTGATGATCACATCCGCCTCCACCATCCGCTCCAGCCCGACCGCCTCGAACGGCAGACCAAGCTCCGCCGCAATCGCCCCCAACTTCGGCAGCATGTCGGGATGCAGGTTCCACGCAATGACCTTGTCGAACTGCCGCACCCGCGCCGCCGCACGTAACTGGAACCCGGCCTGATGCCCGGCGCCAACCATCCCCAGCACCCGCGCATCCGCCCGCGCCAGCCGGTCGATCGAAATCGCCGAAGCCGCCGCCGTCCGCAGCGCCGTCAGCAGCCCACCGCCGACCATCGCCGTCGGCCGCCCCGTCTCCGGGTCAAACAGGAACACGGTCGACTGGTGGTTGATGATCCCCTTGGCCGCGTTGCCGGGAAAATACCCGCCCGCCTTCACGCCCAACTGCCCGCCGGCCCGGTCCAGCCCGGACTTGAACCCATACTGCCGCCCCTCGCCCAGCGCCTCGCGCACCACCGGAAAGTTGTAGGCCTCACCGCGCGCCATCGCCGCAAAGGTCGCCTCGACGGCGGCAAAGGCATCAGCCGGTGAAACAAGGCCGGCAATCAGCGACTCGGGTACGATCAGCATCTCTTTACCGCTTTCATCTGTCCGAAAATATCCCCGCCGGAGGCTCCCGGCGGGTCAGTTTGCCATACGCCTGCCATACACATGCCAGACGCTTTGCTGACAGCGTCAATACGCCTTGCCCCGTGCCGAAACCGGCCACACAACCTCGACCTTGCCACCCCGCACACCGACATACCAGTCATGCACGTTGCACGTCGGATCACAGTGTCCCGGCACCAGCTTCAGCTTGTCGTTGACCTTCAAGACGCCCTGCGGATCTTCCACAACCCCATGTTCGTCCGAGCATTTCACGTATTTCACATCCGTGCGCCCATAGATCACCGGCAGCCCCGAATCCACCGACTGCGCCTTCAATCCGGCATCGACAATCGCCTTGTCCGCCTTGGCATGGCTCATGACCGAGGTCAGGATGAACAGCGCGTTTTCCCATTCCCCCTGGTCGATCCGCTTGCCGTTCTCGTCCAGAATCCGGCCATAGTCCGCATCCATGAAGGCATAGCTGCCGCACTGCAACTCATTGTAAACGCCGGAATTGCTCTCGAAGTAATAGCTCCCCGTGCCGCCGCCGCCAACGATGTCGCAGGCGATCCCCTCGGCCTTCAGCGCATCCACCGCGTCCTTCACCTGTGCCACCGCCAGGTCGATTTTCGCCTTCCGGTCGGCATAGCTGTCCATATGCTGCATCGCGCCCTGATAGGCCTGGATACCAGCAAACTTAAGCCCCGGTGCTGCGGCGATCGCCTTCGCCAGCGCCACAACCTCCGGCGTCGTCTTCACCCCGCAGCGCCCAGCGCCGCAGTCGATTTCCACCAGACACTCGATCGTCGTCCCGTGCCGAACGGCCGCCGCCGACAGGTCCGCCACGTTGTCCAGCATGTCCACGCAGCAGATCGTCCGCGCCCCAAGCTTCGGCAACCGCGCCAGCCGGTCGATCTTCGCCAGATCGCGCACCTGATTGCTGACCAGCACATCCTTGATCCCGCCCCGCGCAAAGACCTCGGCCTCGCTCACCTTCTGGCAGCAAACGCCGACCGACCCGCCCAGTTTTTCCTGCAAAAGCGCCACGTCCACCGACTTGTGCATCTTGCCATGCACCCGGTGCCGCATCCCGTGGGCCCGCGCATAATCGCCCATTTTCTTGATGTTACGCTCCAGCGCATCAAGGTCCAGCACCAGACAGGGCGTCTGGATGTCCTTCTCGTCCATCCCCGGCAGGGCGGGGATGTCATAGCCGACCTCAAGACCCGCAAAGTTCGAATGGCTGTTCATGGTGTTATCCTTTCATCCAAGGCAAAGTGTCCAGATCGACGTTTCCGCCGGTAATGATGACCCCCACGCGGCGGCCACGGAAGACCTCCGGGTTGGCCAAAATTGTCGCCAGCGGCACCGAGCAGCTGGCCTCGATAACGATCTTCATCCGCTTCCAGGTCAGCTTCATCGCGTCGATAATCTCATCCTCGGTCGCAGTGAACACGTCCTTCACGTAATGGCTGACGAAGTGCCAGGTCAGGTCCTTCAAAGGCACCTTCAACCCATCCGCCACCGTTTCCGGCGCGTCGTCGGCAATGATGTGGCCAGCCTTGAAGCTGCGGAAGGCGTCATCCGCGTTCTTCGGTTCCGCCGCATAAACATCAACCTCCGGCGCGATCGAGGACACCGTCAGGCAAGTGCCTGAAATCATGCCGCCTCCGCCAATAGGCGCGATAATCGCATCCAGCCCCGACACCTGCTCCATCAACTCGCGCGAACATGTCGCCTGCCCCGCGATAACCCGCGGATCGTTATAGGGATGCACGAAATCCGCCCCCGTCCGGGCCTGCACTTCTGCAAACACCGCCTCGCGGCTGGAGGTGGATGGTTCGCATTCCACGATCACCCCGCCATAGCCCCGCACCGCATCCTTCTTGGCTTGCGGCGCGGTGCGCGGCATCACCACGTTGCACGGTATGCCCCGCCGCCCGGCCGCATAGGACAGGCTCAGCGCATGGTTGCCGCTGGAATGGGTCGCCACGCCCTTGGCAAGCTGGTCGTCCCGCAACCCGAACACCGCATTCGACGCCCCGCGCACCTTGAACGCGCCCGCCTTCTGGAAGTTCTCGCACTTGAAGAACAGCTCCGCCCCGGTCAGATCGTTGAAGTAAGTCGACGTTAACACTGGGGTGCGATGAATGTAGGGACGAATGCGATCATGTGCTGCAATCACATCGTCAAAGGTTGGAATAACCAAAGGTGCCATATCATTCATCTTACGCTGCGGCTTTCGCCGCCTCCTTCGCCCCGTTGCGGTAATACTCCTGCGCTGCTGCCACACCTGACCCAAGCGTAATCGGCCAGCCGAGGTCGGCCATGCACATCTCTGCCGTGGCCAGACCCGACAGCATCATCACATCCGTCAGGCTGCCAAGATGGCCGATGCGGAACACCTTGCCGGCCACTTCACCCAGACCCACGCCGAACGCGACGCCGTATTTCGATGCGGCCAGCTGCACTAGGTCCGTGCCGTTGCAACCCGCAGGCACGACAACCGCCGTCACCGTGTCGGAATAAAGGTCCGGCGAGGCCGCGCATGGCGTCATGCCCCAAGCCTTGACCGCCCTGCGCACGCCTTCCGCGATGCGGGCATGGCGCGCATAGACCGACTCCAGCCCCTCGTCTTCCAGAAGCTGCACCGAATGGGCCAGACCGTTGATCAGCCCCACGGGCGGCGTGTAGGGAAAACCGCCGGTAGCATATGATTTCAGCATGTCCCTGAAATCAAAGAACGTTCTTGGAAGCTTTGCCGTCTCCATCGCCGCAATCGCCTTCGGGCTGACCCCAAGGATCGCAAGCCCCGCCGGCAGCATGAAGCCCTTCTGGCTGCCCGCCACCGCGATATCCACGCCCCATCCAGCCATGTCGAACAGCATCGACCCGATGGATGAAACACCGTCCACAAAGAACAGCGCCGGATGGTCGCCCATCGCCCGGCGGATGCCGCCGATGTCCGACTTCACCCCCGTCGCCGTCTCGTTATGCGTCGCCAGCACCGCCTTGATCTTGTGGCCCGTGTCGGCCTTCAGCGCCGCCGCGATTTCCCCCAAAGGCGCGCCCAGCCCCCAAGGGGTTTCGATGATCTGCACGTTCAGCCCATGTCGCTGGCACATGTCGATCCAGCGGTGCGAGAACATCCCGAACCGCGCCGCAAGCACCATGTCACCTGGTGACAGCGTGTTGGAAATCGCCGCCTCCCAGCCACCGGTTCCGGTGGACGGCAGGATGATGACCTCGCCCTCGGCCATTCCCAGAACCTTTTTCACCCCCGCGACGGCCGGCTTGAACACCCGGGCAAACGCAGGCGAACGGTGGTCGATCGTCGGCATATCGCAGGCCTTGCGGACACTTTCGGGAATGTTCGTCGGGCCGGGGATAAAGACGGGATTCTGGTAGGACATGGCGTTTCTCCACTTCGGGACACCCTCTTTCTACGCCACCGGGCCCGCATCTCCTATTTTTTCGAAAATGTTTTTCATCCTGACGCACTCATGGTATTTCCAAGCAATTACAGCAGGTCGCGGTTTTTCAGCCTGCCTGATCCCAGAATGTGAGGCGAAAAATGTCGGTCAAGCCACGCGGTCGACCCAAGGCGTTCAACGACAAGACGGATCAGAACACCGTGCAGGCGCTGGACCGTGCGCTTGGGCTTTTGGAACATCTCGCCCAAGGGCCGGGCCGGACCTTGAGCGAACTTGCCGAAGAAACCGGCCAAGCCGTCGCCACCGTCTTCCGCGCCCTCGTCACCTTGCAAGGCCACGGCATGGTCGAGGTCGAAGAACCCGGCCAGGTCTGGCACATTGGCGCCGGGGCGTTCCGGGTGGGAACCGCCTTCCTCCGCCGCACAAAGGTGGTTGAACGCGCCCGCCAACCAATGGACCAGCTCATGCGCGACACCGGGGAAACCGCGAACCTTGGCATGGAGGTCCGCGGCGAGGTGCTGTTTCTGGCGCAGGTTGAAACCCACGAAGCGATCCGCGCCTTCTTTCCCCCCGGCACCAAGGGCCCGATGCATTCCTCGGGCATCGGCAAGGCGCTGCTGGCCTGGTACCCCGAGGACCGGGCCAGCGACATCATCGCGCGCCAGGGGTTGCCGAAGTTCACCACCTTGACGCTGACCACCGAAACCGCCCTACTGCGCGACCTTGCCCGCACCCGCGAGCGCGGCTTTGCCATCGACGATCAGGAACGCGCCGAAGGCATGCGCTGCGTCGCGGCCCCGATCTTCAACGCCTACGGTGAGCCAGTGGCAGGTCTGTCGGTATCCGGCCCCGCCTTCCGAATGGGCCTGTCCGACGCCACTCGCGTCGGCGCGCTGGTCCGCGCTGCCGCCGATCAGGTGACCGAGGCCACCGGCGGCAGCAGGCCTTAACGGCCCCAGCCACCACCACCGGGCGTCAGCATCTCGAACTCCGCGCCAGCGGGCAGATCGCGTTCGTCGTTGCCACGCAGCACCTCCACGCGGCCATCCGGCCAGATCACCCGGTTTTCGCCCACCGCCCCCGGCCCGCCCCCATCGCCGCCGAACGGCGGGATGATCCGGCTGCCGCAAAGGGTGGTTACCGTAACCGGCTCCAGAAACCGCAACCGCCGCACCGCGCCGTTGCCGCCGCGCCAGTGCCCCTCGCCACCGGACCCTTCGCGAACGCCAAAGGCCTCCAGACGCACCGGAAAGCGTTTCTCCAAGATCTCCGGGTCTGTCATCCGGGTGTTGGTCATATGGCTTTGCACGGCATCGCAACCCGGAAAGCCCGGCCCGGCCCCGGTGCCACCGGCAATCGTCTCGTAATTCTGGAAGGCCGCGTTGCCCCAGACGAAATTGTTCATTGTGCCCTGGCTGCCCGCCATCACGCCCAAGGCACCGTAAAGCGCGTTGCAGGCGGCCTGACTGACCTCTGTATTGCCCGCGATCACAGCAGCAGGGGCCCGCGGGTTCAGCATCGAACCTTCGGGAACGATGATGTCCAGCGGTGCGAGGCAGCCTTCGTTTAAAGGTATCGCCTTGCCAACCAGCGTGCGGAACACATACAGCACGACCGCCCGCGTCACCGCCTTCGGTGCGTTGTAGTTGCCTGCTTGCTGCGCGCTGGTGCCGGTGAAATCGACAACCGCACGCCGCGCCTTGCGGTCAACCGAAACGCGCACCTTGATCTCGGAACCGATATCCATCGGATATGTGAATGACCCGTCACGCAGCGTATCGATCACTGCGCGAACGCAATCCTCGGCGTTGCGTTGGACGTGGCCCATGTAAGCGGCGACAACGTCCGCGCCGTAGGCCTCCGCGACGCGCAGCAGTTCGCGTCGCCCGGTTTCATTCGCTGCGACCTGGGCCTTGAGGTCGGCAATGTTCTGGTCCACCGCCCGGCACGGATAGCGCCCCGAGGTCAGCAGTGCGCGGGTTTCGGCCTCACGCAGGCGGCCTTCCACTACCAGAGGGAACAAGTCGATCAGCACGCCTTCTTCCTCGATATGGCGGCTGTCAGGGGGTGACGAGCCGGGCGTGCGGCCACCGATATCGGCGTGATGCCCACGCGAACCAAGCCAGAAAGCCGGTCTGCCACCGACAAAAACCGGGGTGATGACGGTGACGTCTGGCAGATGCGTGCCGCCATTGTAGGGCGAATTCAGCATCCACGCATCGCCGGGGCGCGCCTGATTTGCTACCGCCGCCATCACCACCTTGACCGCGTGGCTCATCGAGCCAAGGTGCACCGGCACATGCGGCGCATTCGCCACCAGATCACCGTTCGCATCAAAGATCGCACAGGAAAAATCCAGCCGTTCCTTGATGTTGACCGACCATGCCGTATTGGCAAGCGTGGCCCCCATCTGATCTGCAACCGACATGAACAGGTTGTTGAAAACCTCCAGCAGCACCGGATCGGCCGTGGTTCCCGAAGCAGGTGCCCGGGTGACCGCTTCGGTTCGCGTCAGCATGAGATTGCCATGCGTATCCACTTGGCCAATCCAGCCCGGCTCAAGCACGATGGTGCCAGTCGCTTCGCGGATGACCGCTGGCCCCTCGATGCGGGTGTCGGTTCCGCAGTCTTGCCGGTCAAACAGTGGCACGCTCGCCCAGGCTCCGCCGGTCCACACCATGAGTTGATCCACGGGAACCGGCGCGGCCTGTCCGACCGACTGCTGCGGCATGTCCGAGCCACCGCCGATCGCCTCGACCGACAGGCTTTCAAATAAAAGCGCGCGTTCAGGCGAGGTGAAACTGAAGCGCGCCTGATGCGCGGCGGCAAACGCTGCGGACATGGCCTGTTGTGAACCGAAGGGAACCTCCAGCGCCTGATGCGAACCGTCGTAGCGCAGGTGGGCGCGCGTCAACACGCGCGCCTCAGCCACGCCCTGCGCCAAAAGCTCATCCTGCGCCTCGGCCTGCAACGTGGTCAGGATACTGGCGGCCTCGTCTGCCGCCATCAGAGGCCGATCGAACTGTGTCTGGCGATGCACCCTGAGGTCGGCCAAGCCCATCCCGAACGCAGACAACACGCCCGCGAACGGATGGATGAAAACCTTCCTCATGCCCAGCGCATCAGCCACCCCGCAGGCATGCTGACCGCCTGCCCCGCCAAAGCAGTTGAGCGTGTAGCCCGTCACGTCATGGCCGCGCTGTACGCTTATCTTCTTGATCGCGTTGGCCATGTTGTCGATTGCGATCCGCAGGAAACCCTCGGCGACCATTTCCGGCGCGGCAAGCTGGCCGGTTTCGGCCGCTATGTCCGCCGCCAGTCGGGTGAACAACGCGCGCACCACATCAAGATCCAGCGCCTCGTCGCCGTTCGGCCCGAAGACGGCCGGAAAATGAGCGGGTGAAAGCCGCCCGAGCATCACGTTGCAGTCGGTAATGGTCAAAGGCCCGCCGCGCCGATAGCTGGCCGGTCCCGGGTCAGCGCCCGCGCTTTCCGGGCCAACCTGATAGCGCCCGTCGCGAAACGCGCAGATCGAGCCGCCCCCGGCCGCCACGGTGTGGATGTCCATCATCGGCGCGCGCATCCGCACACCCGCAACTTCGGTCTCGAACGAGCGTTCATATTCACCCGCATAGTGGCTGACGTCGGTTGACGTGCCTCCCATGTCAAACCCGATCAGCCGAGTGTGGCCCGCCGCCTCGGCAACCCGCACCATCCCGACGATACCACCCGCCGGGCCCGACAGGATGGCGTCCTTGCCTCGAAACCGTCCCGCCTCTGTCAATCCGCCATTCGATTGCATGAACAACAGCCGGGCTGTCGCGCGCCCCATGTCCAATGCCGCCTCGACCTGCGCGACATACCGTCCAAGCAAGGGAGAAAGATAAGCGTCCACCACCGTCGTGTCGCCACGGGGAACCAGCTTTGCCAGCCGACTTACCTGGTGTGACAGCGACACCTGGCTATAGCCGATCTGGGCCGCGATCTCGCCGACCCTACGTTCATGGGCGGGATTGACGTGACCATGCATCAGCGCCACCGCCACCGCCCGGATGCCGGCCGCGTGCGCATCGCCCAGGGCGCGGCGAACGCCGTCTTCGTCAAGCGGGCGAACCTCCTGGCCTTCCGCATCCAGCCTGCCGGCAACGTCCTCGACCCGCTCGTAAAGCAGGTCGGGCCGCCGTATGTGCAGATCGAACAAGGCAGGCCGCGCCTGGGTGCCGATCCGCAGCAGATCGCGGAACCCTTGGGTGATCAGCAACAGAACCCGTTCGCCCTTGCGCTCCAGAAGAGCGTTGGTCGCGACTGTGGTGCCCATCTTCACCGCAGCGATTGTTCCGGTGGCAATCGGCTCGTCGCCGCTCAGGCCAAGGCATTCGCGGATGCCTGCAACGGCCGCATCTGCATAGCGTTCGGGATTTTCCGAAAGCAGCTTACGGGTCAGCAGCCGCCCATCGGGGTCACGCGCAACGATGTCGGTGAACGTGCCGCCGCGGTCGATCCAGAATTCCCATGCCATACGCGCACCGCGGCTCATGTAGCAGAGCCGTCCTCCGTTTCCCAAATCCAGTCATGGCAAAGCCAGTTGAACATCGGCTCGCCGCCGCTGCCAATGTCTGCGGCCCCGTCGCGGACATTCGTGCGCCCGCCCGTCAGCGGGCCTTCATCGCGCAAGGGCAGGTCGGCAACAAGGCCGATCGCAAGCACAGCCTTGCGGAAATCAACCCCGGCCCTGCCCGGATCGGCATCCAGAGAAACAAGAATCTGGCGCCCGTCCACGGCGACGTCAACGACCTGACGCTCGGTGCCGCCTTCCTGCATCCAGCGAAACCCGAAGGTGCTGTTCGCGGTGCGCGAAACGGTTTCGGTATCAATTGCCAGCGGGCTTCCGTCCCCCCCGGCCACCGTCAGCCGGATCGCCTGCCCTTCGCGGGCGTAGCCGGCCACATGGAGGGGCACCCAACCGCTGCCCGAAAGTGTCTGCCGGATCGCGCGGCCATGATAGTCTCCAAGGAACCGCGACGCCGCAGCAACAAGATGCACCGGATCGCCCCGCCCCTTGACCGTCGACCGCCGCGGAAGGAAATACTTCGGCCCTACACAGAAGATGCGCCCCGGATGTGCCAAGGAAGCGCGCAACTGCGCGACAGCGGCCGGAATGGCATTGCGGTGCAGCCTGTCGTCCGGACGGAAGGCTACCCTCGCCTGATCGACAAACATCAAAACCGGAGCGTCGAGGTCCGTGATCAGGCCGAAATCCTCGGTCATGGCGGTTTGTAGCGACACAATCCGGTCGCCGTAAAGCCGCCAATCGTCGGGTTGAAACGCCTCGCCGTGGATGAAGGACATGATCGGCTGGCGCATCGTGCAGCCGTGGACATCGCAGAACTGCCGCGTGCGCGCCAAGGCCCGCAAGATCCCGGCGTACTGAATGCCACTCGACGCGCTGATCCGCCGCGGCAGAAGCTTGCGCATCGCCACACCCCCGCGCCCATGGTTGGTGGCCACGACACCGGTATCGGCCGGCAACCCTGCCAGAAGCCCTGCAACCGCAGCCGAGACCGGACTTTCGCCGGGCCCTTCCGCAAGATCTTCCAGCCGGTCAAGGTCGCTTTGCGGAAAGTGACACGGACCAAAATCACGCTGGTCACGGCCTGGACGTTCTGACACCGACATTTGCGCGCCAGCGCCGGGGTTGGCAAAGGTAAGCGCCCGCCCCGGTGCAATCGGCGTGTCGGTCAATGGCATATCGTGACCAAGGCTAAGCGCTAGCGATTGACCATACATGATGTAAGGCTGCACCTGACGAATCGCGGGGGCCATCGACCATCGGTATTGCATGTCGATCTCTTCGATCTGTTCGCCGTCAGTCCCCATATCATGCGCCACTCGCAGCGTTGCGTCGGTCACACCGACCATCCGCATCGGGTAGAACATCGGCTGGCCAAATTCCGGCCATCCGATCCGGATTGTCCTCCCCTCGGCCTGCCGCAAGGCCACACGCCCACCGGGCAGGGTCACGGGGTGCAGTGCCTGTCGGTGGGCTGGCGCGGGGTCCTCACTGTTCATGGTTGCCCGCCACGCTCACGGAAGCGCAAATCCCATCTCCTCACACAGCTGCGCCGGGGTCGTGGTCGCTTCGAGCATCTTGCGGATCCCGGGCCCGTCGGTGAAAGGAAAAGCGACGGCAATCGCCTCGTCACACCGAGGCGGAGAGACGATTCCAGTGGAAAGGTCCGGGTTGTTCCGGGTCATTCGATCCACCAGCCGGCGGTCGCTGCCGGAATGGACGATTTCGCCGTAGCCAAGCGTATTGTTGACGCTGTGCTGGGTGAAATGAAAGCCCGTGAAGGTCGGGTCGACATAGCTTGGTACATGGTTGCCCATGTCGCGGTGCTGCATGTGCAGTGGCGAACGTAGTACGCCGGGCCCGGCGATGCGCGCCAACCCCTGCGCGTGATAGGAAATCGAGCGGAACCCGTGCTTGGCCTGTTGTCCATCAAGAAAGCCGACGACGCCTGACGGATAGCAGACCAAACCGCCGGTATCGACACGATCCGCATCGCGCTTCAGCCGGGCGATGTAGCTGGACGGAACGGCATCATCATCGTCCAGACGGAAATGTGCCGACTGGATCGTTCCGTCCGCCGTGGTTTCGCGCATGAAGGGGGCGATCAGCTTGGCGTAGTCGCGTGACATCGTGCGGTTTAGTCGGACAAAGGGATACGCCACCACAACCCGCTCAAGCCGCAGATGAAACACCTCGGGCATATCTTCGGACACGGTGACCAGCAGAGTGAAATCCTGATCGGTCTGTGCACCAAGGCTGGGAAGCATCAGATGCTCGAACAGGTGAAACCGGATTGCCATCCGCAAGGGATGCCACAGCCGAAGGTGGGCGTCCTCGATACCCGTCAGCTCACGTCCGGTGTCAGAGATTCCAAACCAAGAAAACCGGCAATGGCCGAAAATCTGCATGCCCCTCGCTCCACTGCCGGACGCCCGCTCGGGCCGAAAACCGCTCAGCACGACACGTCGCAGAAATGCGCATAGCGCGCAAGAATTCCCGAGCCGCGCCGGCAAGCGCCAAGGCTTGAAACATCGCAGCCATCCGTGCATCTATCCCCATGTCATCCCGACGCTGGGAGCAGTGATGAGCGACTTCAGCGGTGTCTTGCCGAACGATTTGCCGCAAGCGCGGATCGAACGGGTCGATGGGGCAATCATGCGCCCGCCGCGTGAAGGTGATATGGGCGGGCTGCCTCAGATCTGCGGCGTGTTCCGACCCGATGGGACGCTCGTGGAACTGTCAAAGACCGTGTCGATCGGCGGCTCCCTTTCGCCGTCACCGCCGGTTCCCGAAGCTCCGTCCGGCCAGCGTGACGGCGCGTGGCTGTTTGGCGGCCAGCTTTACCATCATTTCGGCCACGGGTTGATCTATTCGGCGTCGCGGCTCTGGGCGATCCGCCGCCTGCTGGAGGACGGCGTGCCGCTGCGTGGCATCCTTTTTCACGAACGCCATTCGATCGAACCGAAGGGCGACGCGGCGCTTCCGCGTAACCTTCGCCTGACGCTCGATGTGTTTCAACCGGGCATCCCGGTGGTCACCACCGGCGCCACCGAACGGGTCGAGACGCTGTATGTCCCACAGCAGGGCCTGTCGACGCATCCGAGCCTTTTCCTGGGCCTCGAAGAGCAGCGCCGCTTCCTGCGCGACAACGCCGCCCGCATCGAGCCGAACGCGGCCCCACGCGACATCTACATCTCCCGCACCCGAATTGGCTGGAAGGGCAACCACCTTTTCGAGTCCGAGATAGAGCGCGCCTTGGCGGCGGCGGGGTATCACGTTTTCCACCCGCAGCAGGCCTCGCTGGCCGACCAGATCGCGACCTACCGTTCGGCCCGCCGCCTGATCGCCGTTGACGGCTCGGCGCTGCATGTCGCAGCGACGGCGATACCAGCCAGCGCAAGGGTCGCCATCATCTCGCGCCGCGAATTCTATGCGTGGGCGCTGGCCGACCAGTTGCACGCTTTTTCCGGGTGCGAAGCGCGCGTAATCGAAGCGCACCGCGACATGTACGTTGCCTCCCGCGGGATGGGGCGAAATTCATCATGGTTCGGCGCACTGGTCAGCACGGACTTCGCCCGTCTCGGGCAGGAATTGGTGCGGTACGGTTTTCTTGAAACGGCTCCCGACTGGCAGGTTCCGACAGATGCGGACCTATCCAACCGACTTGCTGCAGCGAAGGCAAAGCTGGGTGACGATCTGGTCAGGGTGCCCGAAGACGTGCGGTCGAAGGAACCGTTCTTCGGGGCGCATCACAAAGCCATGCATCCCCTTTGACCGGGTCGCCTGAAGGGGCGGCAAGGGTTGGCTTCGCCATCCGATCTGCATTAGAACTGTCGCGTGAGTGATGTGCCGGTTGCCTCCCGTTCCCCGAGACGTCTGACACCTTCACGGAGCTTGAAATGCCTTCCCTCTGCGAACCGCTTTGCGCCGGCAAGACGTTGCCAGCATTTCCGCAAGGCATGATGGTCGCTTTGCCGTCCAGCAACATGCCGGATGGCCGCGCATGAAGGAACCGAAGGCTGGCCCAATGCGTCAGGCCATGGCCGCGCTAAGGTCGTGCGAGGTTTTTGCCAGCCTGGACACAGCCTCGCTGACGTCCTTGTCGAAACTCTCGGTCTGGCGCGAATGGCCAGCAGGTGCAGCAGTATTCCTGCGCGGCGATGCGGGCAGCCACATGATTTTGGTTGTGTCGGGCCGCCTGCGCCTTTCGCTTGTCAGCGCGGCAGGTCGCGAGATCCTGCTCGGCACTATCGGCCCCAATGGTGTGGTCGGCGAGGTAGCCCTGATTGACGGGCAGCCCCGCTCGGCCGATGCCACGGCGATGGAACCCACCCTTGGTCTAGTGATCTGGCGGGACGCTTTCCTTGCCGCGATGGATGAAGACCCGCGCCTTGGACTGGAAATGTCGCGCTACCTGTGTTCGCTGTTGCGCGCGACCAACTTCCAGATGGAATCCATCGCGCTGCATGATCTTCGCTCGCGGCTCGTGCGCTTTGTGCTTCTGGGGTTGAAGCAGGCGCATGGCGATGTGCTTCCTGCGCGCTGCGATTTGCGCGTCCGGCTCAATCAGGCGGAACTGTCAGCGATGCTGGGGGCAAGCCGGCCGAAACTGAACCGTGCCCTGCACGATCTTTTCGACGAAGGCGCTCTTCGCCGTGACGGCGATCTGTTGATCTGCGAGACAGCCCAGCTGCTGCGCATCGCCGAAGAGTCCGGCGCGGTTGAAATCTGACCAGAAAAATTTCCTGAGTTCCCCAGGGAACAGCGCACGGACAGCACATGCGCCAATCTGATCCTCACAGGCCCTGAGCAAAATGGGCAGCGGAGGACGCGGAAATGATGAATGTCGGTGTAGCGCAAATGATGGTAGGCCTGATTGAATCGGGCCGGATTTCGCCCAGCGAAGAGACCGAAGCAGATCACGGAAGCATGACAACTGGTCGCAAGACCCGGCTGCACCGCTTCTTTGCACCGCTTCGTGTCGCGCTGGAAACCTTCCAGCAGGGCCGCTTGTTGCGGCGCGAAGTGGCGCGGCTTGACGCCCTGTCCCCGCACCTGCTTGACGATATCGGTCTGGGTCAAAGTTTCGGACTTGAGGCGGAACTTGAAGACGCAGCGCTGAACGCCAAGCAATCTACGCCTGCAAGCATTGCCACTACGGTGAATGCGCCCGTCGAAACTGTCGCTCCGACCGCGTCGAAGCCGATCATCATCCCGAATCCTCCCCGCTTCGACCGTCCGGCGGAAGGAATTTTCGCAGCAGCCGACGAGCTACGCGACGGGATTGGCCGCGTCCACCTGACAATCGCCCCGGCCACCAATCGGCCCCACAGCCGCGCCTAAGGAGGACAAGAAGACTGAGATCCGAATTTTACGAAAGGTAGGCACGAACCTCCATCGCGCCGTTTTCCGGTAGCTCGCACTGTCAGTCGGTCACTTCCCCAACGATTGACGCAGCATCGGAAGGCGGTTCGGGCGAAGCGGCAGCAATGTCGCCTTGCAAGTGGCAGCTTCGTCAAAGTTTTTTGAAACCAATTCTTTTCAGAGGCCGGGCTCAATTATCAAATTGCCCGGCTTCTTTCATTTTCAGCAACATCGCACTGTCAGCTTTTTGAGGCACGGTCCGTAACTGAGGCTAAGCGGCCAATTCCCCTCCGTCTGACCAGCATCACACCTGCAAAGGTGAAAAACGCATCGATAGGAGGGTAAAGTGGCGGACCCGGAGCGATTCGAACGCCCGACCCTCAGATTCGTAGCTGCGTGCCAAGCGATTTCATGAGCTAACAGCACTGATCAAAAATGCCAAAATAATCTTTATATCTCAGTTATTTATAGCCACACTGGTTGTCATCATGTATCACCTGATAACGGCGCTTAACATGCAGATGTGTTACCCCAGGTGTTACCCCGAGAGAGAGAATGACGGCGAGGCCTCTGACCGCAAAAGCCGTAGAAAACGCCAAACCTGGAGACGTTAGGTACGAGCTATCTGACATCCGGGTTCCAGGTCTTTTTCTCGTCGTTCAGCCTAGCGGGGCCAAATCATGGGCCTTTCGCTACCGGTATCTGAGGAAGCCAAAAAAACTCACCATCGGACCCAGCCTCGCTGACCGAAGTGGAGAGAAGGTTCCCTTCCTCGGTGAAGCTCACACTCTTGCGGAAGCACGTGCTGCCGCAGAGCGCGCCGCTGCGATGCTAGCCGAAGGAAACGATCCCACGGCCCTCCGGCGCGCAGAAACCGAGGCCGATCGGGCCAAAACTGACACAGTGGACTTTGCGATCAAAGAATTCCTGGAGCGCCATGTAGCTGTGGTAAACCGACCCAAGACCCAGGTGGGCGTCAGCGCCATTCTTCGTCGCGAGGTAAGCGGCGCGTGGGGTGAACGAAAACTCAGAAGTATTACCTCGAAGGACGTTCGCGCTCTGACACGTGACGTTTCGACACCCTCACTAGAAGGCGGACGGAAGCGCGGGGGGCCGGGGGCGGCACGCAGTTGCTATGCAGTTTTGTCGAAATTCTTCAGCTGGTGCGTACATGAGGGCATGCTAGCTGCCTCACCCGTTGTTGGCACAAAGGCTCCCCCAGCCCTTAGCTCACGAGACCGCGTATTGACGGACAACGAAATTTGCCTCGTCTGGGAAGCTTCGATGCGAGTACCGTCACCTTTTGGCGAAATGTTTCGCATTCTCTTGCTTACCGGGCAGAGACGCGATGAGGTGGCACAAATGCGCTGGTCAGAGCTGGACCTAGAGGGTGCGACATGGCTACTGCCGGCCCAGCGGTCGAAAAACCGCAAGCCTCACGCAGTGCCACTCAGTGACACAGCCCTCACGATCATCAAGAACCTTTCAAGGGTCGCACACCCTGCGACGGGGGAGCGCAGTGACTTCGTTTTCACGACCACTGGACACAGTGGGGTGAGCGGATACTCGAAAGCAAAGGCCCGTCTCGATCTAGAAATCGAAAAAGTTGCCGCGCCGACTGGGCTCAAGATGCCAGTCTGGCGCCTGCACGATCTCCGCCGCACTGTTGCTTCTGGAATGGCCCGCTTGGGACAGCCGATCCATATCGTTGAGGCGGTGCTGAACCACCGGAGTGGTACGATCTCAGGGATTGCTGCAGTCTACATCCGCCATGAATTTGCCGAGGAGAAACGCCGTGCGCTGCAAACGTGGTCAGAATTCACCGAGCGTCTAACGACATCCAAGGGAAAACTGATCGAAGCAGACCCGAGGAGCACGTGATGGGAAAAAACGGTTCCAGTCGCGCAAGTGACAAGGACGTATCGCGGCGCTTCAAGGCGAGGGGTTGGCTTACTGAAGCGATAAGGCGAGGGATGGATTTGGGAATTGACGTCGCACCGGCCATGGATCTTTTAGAGGCACTTGAGAACCTCGACTATGTCGAAGTTGTTGAAAATTACGGTACAGAGCTTGAAGAAGTAGTTTCCTCCCGGAGCGACGGCCCCGCCAACATTCAATTGCAACCCGGTCAAGTGCTTCGTCTTGCAGGGCACGTTGACCCTATTCTCAAGCTCCCTGCCGATGGTCCGCGTACTGTTTCTAATGTGAAGGGAGGCATTAAGCTGACCCCTGCGCAAGAGAGTAGGCATGCACGATCCATCGCATTTGTGGATAGTCTAGTCGATCTCGGCATGAGCGTCGCTACCGCTACGAAAAGGGTAGAAGACTATCTGGGCCCGGTAGCTAATCTAAGAAAAAAATTTAACTCTCGGGGATATAGTGTTTTGGAGCAGGAGTACGCCGATCATCGAGCACTGCTTCATGGAAAGTCCGACAACGAGGTTTTTGCATTGATTGTGAAAGCAGCCCTCCCGGAACGAAAATAGTTCACCGATCCCCCTACGTTGAACTGCCCCTAGGGCGAATGATGGCTCCAAGCGCACTCATGGAGCCTCTCGATGCAACACACACTCATATCATCTACTACGCTGCGGAAGCACATGCTTGGTGGCGTCTCTGCGATGACGATTTGGCGTTGGCTCAACGACCCCAACCTCTGTTTTCCACGGCCAATTTACATCGGCCGGCGCCGCTTCTGGCGCGAAGCCGATGTAAACACGTGGATTGAAGAGCGCTCACAGCTTTCCACTCAAGATAGCTCCGCGGCGGAAAAGCTAGTCCAGCAAACAACCCCCTTTGACATGGCAAACTTGAAGCCGAGGGGCGGTCGTCATGCGTGATGCTCGCGCTTTGACTCTTGTTGCGGGTGGACGCTGGTTTGGCCACTACGGGACCGCCCCCTGTCCGATCTGCCAGCCGGAAAGAAGGTCAGATCAAAACGCGCTTTCGCTCAGCGAAGGATCGCGCGGTCAATTGCTCGCTCATTGCAAGAAAGAAGGCTGCAAGTTTGCAACCATCATCGCCGCTCTTGGTGGGGATCAACTCACGGGTCGCAGCCCGACCTCCAAAGAGATCGAGCGCCGCATTTGGGAAGAACGCCTGACTGCAGAGCGCAATGGCGCTTTTGCCGCCCGTATTTGGGGTGAAGCCATCCCCATCCTTGGCACGCCCGGCGAGACCTACCTTCGCCGCCGGGGCATTACATGCGATATTCCGACTACCCTGCGTTTCCACCCTAACTGCTGGCATCGGGCGATCGGCAAAGGCCATCCTGCGATGATTGCCCGAGTAGAACGCGGCTGCGGCGTAGCAATCCATCGGACGTGGCTTGCAGCGGACGGCTCGAGTAAGGCGTCCGTGAACCCTCCGAGGGCCATGCTCGGTGCACTCGCTGGTGGCGCTGTACGCCTTGTGGACGGGAGAGAGGGGCTGGCGGTGGCTGAGGGTGTCGAAACCGCCCTGAGCCTCGCCAGTGGCCTCCTTGCAGCACCTGTCAGCATTTGGGCAGCTCTTTCTGCTAGCGGCCTAGCGTCGCTTGAGCTGCCTGAAGAAGTTGGCACGCTCATCGTTGCGACGGATGGAGATAGCGCCGGGACGTCTTCTGGTCAGAAACTCGCCGAGCGGGCCTCTCGCTTGGGTTGGAAGGTATCTATGCTTCCGGCGGCCGAGGGGACCGACTGGAATGATGTCCTGCAGGCAGGCCTTGGAGCGTCGCTATGACCGAGGTGCGCACGCGTAAGATCGTGAAATATGTGGAGAGCGAACTCCCTCACGTTGTTGACGCTGTCATTGCCGCACTGGTGGAGGCGGGGGCCCCTTTCTATGCGCGCGGGACGGGACTTTTCCGGCCGGTCACCTCCCACCGCAATCTCGGGGCGGCTAGCGCATTTAGCGGTCTTGGTGCAACGATCCTCGTATCTGTCGACAAAACCACCGTGGTCGAAACTGCGACGCGTCTTGTCAACTTTAAGCGTCATGACGACCGGCTCAGGGAAGGTAGCAAGTGGAAAGAGGTTCGCTGCCCTGATCTTGTCGCCGAAGCAATAATAGCGAGGCGCGGCGAATGGAGTTTTCCCGAGCTACGGGCGGTCGTTTCCGCGCCGACGCTACGGCCTGACGGGACGATCCTCGAACAAAAGGGGTATGACGCAGCTACTGGTATCTTGTTTGTCTCCGATCTGGATTGGCCAAGTATTTCGAGCGACCCCACCCAAGAAGAAGCGCGTGCAGCCCTCCATCTGTTGGCCGAACTTGTTCAAGACTTCCCGTTTGTTGGCCCTGCCGACCGCTCTGCTGCCCTTGCGATGCTGCTCACCTCTGTCGTCCGGCCGTGTCTGGCATCGGCACCCATGTTCGGGGTATCGGCACCCACACCAGGAACCGGAAAATCCAAGCTTGTCGACATCGCCTCCATTATGGCCACCGGTTCTACTGCATCCGTATTGTCTGCCCCGAGAGAAGAGGACGAACTCAAGAAGCAGATCGGCGCGGCACTGATGGCAGGAGACCCATTCATCACCCTCGATAACATTGAATTCCCACTTCGCTCTGCGTTCCTGTGTCAGGTACTCACCCAAGAGCAGGTTTCCGTGCGGGTTCTGGGGGAAAGCAGGAACGCAAAATTGCCTACGTTGGCAACGTTCTGTGCGACCGGGAACAGCCTCCGGTTTGCAGGTGATCTGACGAGGCGGGCTGTGCAGATTAACTTGGACGCAGGCGTCGAGCGCCCGGAAGACCGGATTTTTGGACGGGACGTGACACTGCTTGCAAAGGAGCAGCGGATCACCTTTGTCTGCGCAGCCCTCACTGTCCTGCGCGCCTTCCGCGTGTGTGGCGGGCCAAAGGTGAAGCCTCTCGGTTCCTTTGAAGAATGGTCGGACAACATCCGCTCAGCGCTCATTTGGCTTGGTGAAGCCGATCTGCTTGATAACGGCGAGAAGCTCCGGGATAGCGATCCGGAGCGGGAACGGATAGCGTCGATCCTCGCCGCTCTCCCCGTCGGAGAGTGGACAACTCGGAGTCTCGCACCAGAAGCGCAAGGCAATGGCCCCTTAGCTGAGGCGCTCGATGAGTTCATTGAAAGGGGCAGCTTCAACTCATTGAAGTTTGGCAACTACCTTCGGAAGCATTCCGGCCGGATCATCGACGGGCGGCGGGTTGTTCAAGCCGGCCGAAACAGATTGAACTGCGTGCTTTGGTGCGTGAAAGACCAAAACACTCCCGATAAAGCTTGGTAATTAATATAAAGGCAAAAGAAACTTGGCGATTGTCCACCGGCTCGCCCCTTTAGGCTAAGCCGCTCAAAGGCTCGGCGACGCATCTCGATGAGGAAGCCGCTTAGCGGGACCATGGCGCAGTTGCCCCGCCACCGCATTTTGACTCGTCATCCGAACGTGAAGGTGAACGGTTCACACCGATTACGCCTGCCCTTTCCCGCATAGGGTGAATAGTCAGCATAGTCTCCTTCAGCTTAGCGCGAAAAATTGCAAAGAGGTAATTCTGCGGGTTCCCGGAAATGCAACCTATGCGGCCTATTCAGCCTATGCTGAGGTCGCGCCAATGTGCCGCCTGTTCCGTCGTCGGTTGCCACTAGAGACCCCAACGACCCACGTTACTTCTCGCCATTCTCTATCCAATTAAGATGCCTGATGATGTCACTCAGTCCGTCCGTTTGGTCCTTCCCTTGGCTGCGGATCTGAGACAGGCGCTCTTCAATTGCCACCACGGTATCGGGATCCGTCTCGATAGGCTTGGGCACGGGAACCATGTAACGCGCAGCAGCTTTCGCAGCGTCGAGGCGCAAGTCGATAGGCTGCGCAACGTCGTTTGCTACCTGAGCGAAAAATGTGAGAGGCGACCAGCCAGGATAAGCGTCGGCAACCGCTTGGATGGCTTCCATTGAACGACGGTTGTTAATCGACCCTGGTTTCCGTCCGGCACCAGGCCTCGCTCCACCTCTGCTCACCTGCTTTGACCCCTCAATATTGGTATTTTTTCAAATTACCCGATATCGGGAAAATATTCAACTATCTGTTATTGTTGTATTTTTCACGACATAACGTAGCCGACCTAGGTAACTGCATTTCGGCCAGTCACGCAACTGAGCGCGTTGGCGCCTCACCAGCCCGGGTAGGCGTCAGCCAGCTGTTCAGCAGCATCAGCCAGCTGTTCACTAGCATCAGTCTCATGTTCCAAGCGGAGGTGATCTCGAACAAGGCCCGCAATGATGTCGGCGCCTTCGATGGAACCCGCCCAACGGTGCCCGAGCGCCGCTGCTGGATCGATCAGACCAAGCATATTTCCGGCGATGGCACCGGTGGAGTCGCTGTCTCCGCCGTGTAGTACGGCAATCTGCAGACTGTCGTCGAAAGACCTCCCTGCAAGGCAGGCGTAGAGAGCGATTGAGAGGGCCTCCTCCGCTGTCCACCCGCCACCTAAGGCCTCGACAGTCTCTGCTCTCCCATCGCGAGGCGCTTCGAGGGCGGCTCGAATTGCACGGACGGTCTCGCCTCCGCCCTCTAGTCGTTCATAGGCGGCGGCAATGCTCGTAGCAGTGTCTTCGAGGGGTGCGCCCCCCGCCACATCAGCCAGCATTTCAGCCCAAGCTGCGGCGGCGAGCTGGCCTGTGGGGTGTCCGTGCGTCAGTGCAGAGGTGTCCAAAGCGGTGGAGCGCACCTCTTTCCGGCGGACCATTAAGGCAACGGGAGCAACGCGCATGATCGTGCCGCAGCCTTTGCTGTTGTTCCTGGCAAGTGCGCCGAAGCGGTTGCTCTTTTCCAGCGCTGACAAGCATGTTGTTCCTGGAGCGCGTCGTTTCCACATCCTCCGATCCGAAATCAGACCGATGTCATCCGTCTTTATGAGCGCCGTGCCGCCTTGTGTTCGGTACCACCGCAAAAGCGAGTGATGAACCACCGTTGGTGGATAGCAGAGGCCTTTTAGACTGCCGCGAACGAAGGCGCGGATAAGGCCTTCCGCCGTGAACAGCGTCATCTGCGTGTCGTCAGTGATCGCACCGCGCTGGCCTTGGTGGGGCGGCAGGTCAGTGATCCCATCGGGAAACCGTCGCCGGATTTCAGCTAGCGACAGGAACTCGATATCGGCGCCAAGGCTGTCTCCGATTGCCCCACCGATCAGGCTGGCATGCAGCTGGAGGCCGGGCAGGCCATGGTGGCGGGCGTGATGCAGCAACCAACGTTCCTGCTCGGCCGTCTCGATTGCTCCTGGACGCACCGAGCGCACCTCTGAGATCGCTGCAGGCGCCTCTCGACCGCGTTCTATCAAAAGCAAAGCAGCCATCATGCCTGCACGACCTCGACCGCCGCGGCAATGCAGGAGGATGCGGCCGCCTCGTTCGACGATCCGGTGGAGTTTTGGTGAAAGCGTCCGCCAGCGCTCCATAGCCGGCTCGGTCGGAACGTCGAGGTCCCTTATCGGAAACTGATACCACTCCATACCTCGTGACTGGATGACGTCGCCTAGGGAGGCGACCGAAAGCATCTCGAACTCATGGTCCTCAATCAGCGTGAGGACAGCGTCAGCACCCCACGCCATGATCGCGTCTACATCGCTCTCCATGTCGCGATCCCAGGGCGCGCCGAACACGCTGTCACCCTTCTTTCCGGGACAGAACGTGACGCCCAGTAGCCCGTTTGCGAGCGGAAGGGTGCTTATGTTGATGGGGTGGCTTGCGCTGGTGCGGACCAAACGGGTCTCCTCTTCTTTCTAGTCCCTAACTGACTATACTCTGCAGGCGTCAATTCCTGTCACCCAGACTTTGCATGGGCTTGTAACCAAACGAGCTTGAGTGAACACTCCCCCCAAGGATCGCCCAGAAGATGACATCGCTTGTACGACTGCGAGTTGCGTAACTTTACAGGGTCACCATGCGAAATATCGGCTCCACCATCCTCTTCTCGGCGACCGATCTGATGCGGTTCATGGGGTGCTCTCATGCGACCACGCTGGATCTGGCCCGTCTGCGGGGCGAGGGGCCGGAAGCTCGTGAGGATAGCGAGGATGCCGTCCTGCTGCAAAGGCAGGGCGATGCCCACGAGGCTGCGCACCTTGCGCGGCTGGGCGCCGCTGGGCGCGGCATCGTGGAGATAGCGCGGGGCGGCCTAGTGGAGAATGCTGAAGCGACCCGTGATGCCCTTGCCGCTGGGCCGGACGTTGTGTTTCAGGGAGCATTCCTTTCGGGCAATTGGGGCGGCTGGTCAGATTTCTTAGAACGCGTTGAGCTCCCCTCCACCCTCGGACCTTTCAGCTACGAGGTGACGGACACCAAGCTGAAGCGCCGCCCTCATCCGAAACATGTGTTGCAGCTGGTCCTCTATTCCGACCTCCTGACTGAAATTCAGGGCGTCGCACCGGAGTTCGCCCATGTTGAACTTGGCGATGGCTCCCGTGCGACGCTGAGGCTTGCTGACTATGCCGCCTACCCAAGGATGGCGCGAGCGCGGCTGGAAGCCTTCGTGGCCGACCCGACACCAACACGGCCCATCCCCTGTGCCGACTGCAGCTTGTGCCGCTGGGCCGACCATTGCGAGAGCGTCTGGAAGGCAGAGGACAGCTTATTCAATGTCGCCAATATCAGCCGCGGACAGGTCAAGAAGCTGGAAGCGGTCGGCATCGCCACGATGGAAGCTCTTGCCAAACTCGATCATCCAGTTCGCAGCATGGCGGAAAACACACGGCTGCGTCTGTCCATGCAGGCACGGCTGCAGCACGCCCGCAAGAACGGCCAACCGGCGTTTGAACTGCGCCCGTCAGAACCGGGCAAGGGATTTGACCTGCTGCCCGAGCCGCAACCCGGCGATGTCTTCTATGACATCGAGGGCGACCCGCATTTCGAGGGCGGCTTGGAATACCTTCATGGCGTCTGGTTTGACGGTGAGTTTCGCGCGTTCTGGGGCCACGACCATGCCGCCGAGGCAAAGGCACTGTCTGATTTGCTCGCCTTCTTCCGTGACCGTCTTTTTGCCTATCCGACCGCGCGCATTTACCACTATGCCGCCTACGAAATCACTGCACTTCGGCGTCTGACCACGAAGTATGGGATTGGTGAGGCCTTCCTCGACCGTCTGCTGCGCGAGCGCCGTTTCGTTGATCTGTTCGCCGTTGTGCGCGGTGGATTGATCGGGTCCGAGGCAAATTATTCCATCAAGTCGATGGAAGCCTTCTATGGCCGCAAGCGCGATGGCGAGGTGAAAACCGCAGGCGGTTCGGTCGTCGCCTATGAGCGCTGGCGAGAGACGGGTGATCAGCAGATCCTCGACGAGATCGAGGACTACAACCGCGTCGACTGCATCTCCACCGAGGAGTTGCGCGATTGGCTGGTGGATATTCGGCCCGCTGCGCCTTGGCCTCTGCTGGGGGAAGATGCTGGGCCGAAAGAGGAGGAAGAGGACGCAGATACCGAAGCGTTGCGCGCGATGCTTGCCGCCTCCGGTCTGCCACAAGAGCGGCAGGACATGCTGTTCAACCTTGGCGTCTTCCACAAGCGGGAAGCCAAGCCTGCCAAATGGGCGGTTTTCGACAGCGTCGGAAAGGATGAGGACGATCTCATCGACGATCTTGATGCTCTTGCCGGACTGGAGGCGACAGGGCCTGCTTTACAGATCAAACGGTCCATGGCACGCACCTACCGCTTTCCGCAGCAGGAGACGAAGTTGCGCGGTGGGAGAAATGCGACTGTCCCTGTCGTCGACGGTCCGCCCGCAACTGTAAGTATCGAGGAGATGGATCGCACGGCGCGCGAGATCACGGTCAAGGCAGGGGTTTCGAGGGCGCAGCTCTTGACTGACCGGCTAACGCTGCACCCGGACTGGCCGCTGAAGACTGACGTGATCGCCGCTGCCATGAGGGACGTGATCGCCGATCAATGCGGCTCGCGCGCCTACAGGGCTGTAGATGACCTTCTGTCTCGTGCAGCGCCGCGCCTTGCAAGCGGCGGCCCCCTTGAGCCTGCCGCCGATCCGGTCGCAGGCACAATCGCCGCTGTCGTGGCAATGGAGAACTCAGTTCTGCCGATCCAGGGGCCGCCAGGTACCGGCAAGACCTATGTCACAGCCCGCGCGATCCTTGCCCTTGTCAGGAAGGGCGCTCGCGTAGGCGTCACATCAAACAGTCACGAGGCGATCCGCAACGTCCTGATGGGCTGTGTGAGCGCGCTGGAGGATGATCATCTGCCAATCACCCTCGATCTCGTCCACAAGACCTCCGGCGAGGTTGACGGGTATCCCGAGGACTGCGCCGTTCGCAGGACCAACGACAATGACGCTGCCGCCGGCGGCCAGCATGTGGTCGGTGCGACTGCATGGTTCTTCTCCCGCGACGAGAATGTGCAAGCCTTCGACTGGCTCTTCGTGGACGAGGCAGGACAGGTCGGCCTTGCGAACATGGCCGCCATGGGCAGGGCCGCGCGCAACATCGTTCTCGTAGGTGACCCCCGCCAGTTGCCGCAAGTCATCCAAGGCGCACATCCCGAGCCTGCGAACCTTTCCTGTCTCGACTGGATGCTTGGTGAGCATGCGACCGTGCCACCAGATCGCGGTATCTTCCTTCCGATCTCAAGGCGCATGCATCCGGAGGTCTGCCGCTTCATTTCCGATCAGGTCTATGAGGGGCGGCTTGCCAGCCACCCTGACACCGCACATCAATGCGTCATCGGAACACCATTTCCCGAGGCTGGAGCCTTCTGGGTGTCGGTCGCCCATGAAGGCAATTCCCAGATCGCCCTAGAGGAAGTGGCCGCCATTCAAGCCGCCATTGGAGGCCTGCTGCATGGCACCTGGACGGAGAAAGATGGATCAACCCGTCCGATGCGGCAGGCGGACATCATCGTCGTCGCCCCATACAATGCGCAAGTGAATGCCCTCCGCGATGTACTGCCCGATGGCGTCCGCGTCGGCACTGTAGACAAGTTCCAGGGGCAAGAGGCGCCGGTTTGCCTCGTCTCGATGACGGCGTCCTCGGCCGAGGAGACATCACGAGGTATGGAATTTTTGTTTTCGCTCAACCGCATCAACGTGGCGGTATCGCGCGCCAAGGGGCTTTCGCTGGTGTTCGGGGCGCCACGCCTGCGTGAGGCGAAGTGTGAGACCGTCGCGCAAATGCGGCTGGTGAATATTCTGTGCGAGCTGCAAGATTGGTAACAGGATGAACATCGAAAAGACTATCAGTGACCTGCCAAATGCCGAAACGAGGAAACTCAAGGATCTCTTGGTGAACGCCAACAGGATCCTGAGCAAAGATCCCAAGCACCTGATAGCTACGCGCTTGCGAGATGCTCTCACAGACGAACTCGCACGCCGGAAGGCTCCAAACCGGATCAGAGTTGGCCCGCTTTGGTGGGAGCCGCGCGATCGAGATGTCGCTGAATCTTTCGCCTATACTGACGCACATTCCACGATACCTGTGGCGGCGATCTTCAAAAGCGCCACACATACGGCAACACGCAAAGCAGTCTATTCAGTTCGGATCGGGGATCACACCTTGGACGGCCGTTTCGCAGAGGTTGCCGTCGCTCGCCAAGCGGGCTCGGATGCTTGGGAAGAGCAGCAATAACCAGTTTAATACGATGTTCGGATACACGTTCTGGAGGGAAAAGATGAGCGAAGACAAATGGTTCGTTCTGCGCGCACAGAAGGCTCAAGCCTTCGGTCGACCTGAGGCGGACGGCTTCCTCGTTCGGAAAGGCTCGACGGCAATGCGAGAAGGTTCACCTCAGGTGAAGCGTGATCGCGAGGAGCGTGACCGCTTGGTTCGACAAGGAGTTCTGATCCCTGACAGCGACCCTGATCTATTTCGTTTCTCGCGAGACAACCTCTTCGGAAGTTCAAGTGTGGCTGGCGGTGTTGTCAAGGATGGCAATTGTAGCGGTCCACAAAGCTGGTGCCGTCCCACCGACGGCAAGACCCTCAAAGACGCCATGCGGTGAGAGGGATGGACGCTGAAACGGGCTTGCCAGACCTTGATCTGGCGACCAGCCACCCGCACGACTTTGTCGATGAACATGCGGCCAGGAAGATCAGGGCGTTCAGGGGAACCATAGACGAACGCGGGGACTATCTTGATGAAGTCTATAAGAGTAACGCCAGTCTCGCGACCAATATCGCGTCCGACTACCGCGACCGCTTCGTTATCGAGCTGATTCAGAACGCCTATGATGCCCATCCCACAGGGACGCGGGACGGCCGGATCGAAATCATCCTCGACATGCGCGAAGGCCGGAACGGCACGCTTTTCGTCGCCAACAAGGGGCGCCCTTTTGTAGAGGGAAACGTCAAGGATCTGTGCGACATCGGATTGTCGCGAAAGCCGCTTGGAGAGTCGATCGGGAACAAGGGGCTGGGCTTTCGCAGCGTCGTGCAAATCACGGACATTCCAAGCATCTATTCGCAATCTGACATCTTTCCCGCCGCAGATCGCTTTTCAGGATTTTGCTTTAGGTTTGCGGCGTCAGGCGACTATGCCGCGCTGATCGACGATTCTCGGCACCTTCAGCTTGCAAGACGAGATCTCCCACCTTTCCACATTCCGGTCTGGCTAGACAAGCAGACAGAGGCCGTTCGCGGTTTCGCCAAGGATGGCTTTTCGACCGTCATCGAGCTTCCGCTGCGCGATGAGGTCGCGGCCGAATCCGTTCGGCGGCAGTTCATTGACTTGCGCAATCAGACGGTCCCGATGCTGCTCTTTCTTGACCGCGCTGCGTCGCTTGAGGTGCGTATCGTGACCGAAGCCGGAGACATTGAAACAGCGCTGACCCTTACCCGATCGGAGGATGCCTTCAAAGCGGCCGACATGGAATTTGCGCGCGTTGACCTGGGAGACGCGGGCGTATTCCTCGTCACGCGCCGCCGTGTGGCCGAGGTCAAGATGAAAGAGGCCATCGGGAAAGCCATCGCCGGCAAGGAGTTGAATGAACACTGGGAGCGCTGGGAGGGCGACGGCGATGTCGCGCTTGCCGTGCGGCTCGATGCGGTGGTCCAATCGCCCCGGCTCTTCACCTTCTTGCCAATGGGCGAGCAAGCCGAGGCACCTTTCCCCGGGCACCTTCATGGCAGTTTCTTCCCCTCCTCGAATCGCAAGCACCTGAACGCCCGAATTCGATTGAATGCCCTCTTGCTAGAAGAAGCGACGTCCCTTGCTGCCGATGCCATCCATCACCTGGTCGCCGCTCCTTCGGCCAAAATTGTCGATTGGCTCAGCGCGAGGGAGCGCGCAGCGGCCGTCGTGGATTTGTTGTGCTGGGCTCAGGTGGGAAGTCTTGAGACAGACGAGGACTTTCCGGCAGACCTAGCCTGCCGCCTTGCCGAGCGGTTTGGAGTGGAGGCGTTCGAGAATGTGCCTCTAGTGCCTTGTCAGCCGGTCGGCGCAAAGCGAGATCAGCCGACCTGGCATCCGCCGGCGGTAGCGCGGCGATGGCCTGAGGGACTCAAGGTGTTTTCGGCCGCCGTGGCGACAGATTTCGCCGACCTGACCACGATCCGGCCGATCTGGGACGAATTGGGTGGAAGGCTGGAGCGGCTTGACCGTTACCTTGTCCGCTATGCGCGCGGCTATGCCGGGCCCCCACAAGCCACGGAACGCGCTTATTTCGCAAGCCTAGTTGCCGCGAGAACAAAGTCATCGCGGCGCGCCTTCCCGGAGCAGTGGTTGGTTTATTTTACCGAGCTTCCCGATTTCATGGGCAATGACGGAAGGCACCTGGCGGGTTTGTTCGTGCTTCTTGGTGACGATGGCGAACTTCATGCGGCAATGCCGTCCGAATCTGGCCAAGGCAATGCTACCCCGACGCCCCGGCGCGGCCGCCCCGCCCAAGCTGCTGTGTTCTCTCCGCCGGACCGACGCAGGGTGGACATGGAGGATGACCTCGACGTCGAACCGCCCAAGAGCTTGTCTGACCGCTTCGCGTTTCTCTCTCCGAATTTGCCGTGGCACGGCGAACTTGCGACAGCGCGCAGCTACCTTGAGCAGCACAGGCTTGTCGAGGAGTTCGACCGCGAAGCGGTCTTGGCGCATCTTTCGCGGAGCCTTCAAACAGAGCGCAACAAGGAAGTCCTGAAAGGAGGGTTGCGATGGGCCTTCCAACTATGGCGTCAACCAAGGGCTCGGGGCCGAGCTTTCCGAATGCAGCCCCAGCACCGGTTCCGTGTCCCGACATTGGAGGGATCTTATATCCCGGCTAACGAGGCCATTTTCTCTGCAGGCTGGCCGAAGGAGACCGCTGGCGAACTGCTTCAGGCATTTCTCGACGCGGCCCCGCCAGGGCTGCGCGATGTTGAGAGCTTGGCTTCACGCCGTATAGCCGCTCCTGATCATGCGGCCTTCCGTGGTCGCTGGATCGAGGACTGGGCCCAGTTCCTGGCCGAACTTGGCGTCGCGGCAGGATTGAAACCGGAAACGCGGATCTCTCGGAAAACAAAGTTCGCCGCCCACGAGATAGAAAGTTTCTCGTTCCTAGAAAGCTACGCAATCCCAGTCAGTTTTGCGCAAACTTGGCGCGCATCGATCGCCGCTCGAGACCCCTCCCGACTTCGCCTTCCGTCCATGACCACCTATGATGTCAACGGAGAGATGTCCTGGCTTCCAGGGCAAGCAGATATCGAGGCCTTCTCACCTAAATGTGCGTCTCACTACGCGGCCCTAGTCCTGCGGTGGCTTTCACTGACTTCGAACCTCCCGCCCGACATTGAGATCCACCACCATTACAGCCGATGGGCCGATCGTCGGGATTGGCCATCCCCGGTCGCGGCTTTCCTTCAAGCCGCATCGTGGTTTCCGGTCGAGGATCCCGGGCCGGCAGGCGGAGCGCCGGTAATGGTGCGGGCAACCGACGTATGGATGTTCGATTCCTCGGGCGATCGCTTCGTGCCCTACCTGCGCCGCCCAGAATCGTCGATCCGTCGGCGCCTGGAGGGCGCGTCCGAAGCGTTGGTCCAAAACCTCAGGGTTCATACGGGACTTAATATCTTCAACGATCCCGATGTCTTGCCCGCGCAATTGGAGTTTTTGGTGCAGCAATATGCCAGTGAGGGCTTTGACAGGCATTTCGAACGCCACTTACTGAACCTCTATAATCGAACCTGGCTGCTTCTTGCCAACCAAGAGCAGGGTATCGACCCGAAGCTAGCCCCGTCGCGGATACTCGCTAGGAGGGCCACGGCCATCCAACTCGTCCATATGTCAGCGCAAGCGCCCATGGGCGACGAGGTCATATATGTGCGCGACACCGAGAGGGAAGGGGATGTCGGCCTTCTCGAGGCAAGCGGACAGGCATTCTTCGATCTAAAGGAGGCAAAGCCCCACCGGATCGGTGATCTGTTCGAAATGCTCTACGGTGACAGGGTGCGGCGGTTATCCAAGGTCAGCTTTGCGCTGCTTGCGGACGGCCAGAAGGTCGAGGAAGGCGACATGACGCCGATCCTGACGATCTGTCCGCCGCTGCGCGCCATGGTGGCAGTCACCATGGAGGCCTTGAGCGGCACCGAGGCACAAGCTCTGCCCTCGGATCGGTCCCTAGTTCTAGCTCGACTTGAGCGATTGAAAGCCCGGAAGGCCGAGAAACTTGGCTTCAACATCGACGGTATCGAAGTTTCCGCAGACCAGGACACTCCGGCATTTCACTTTAAGCTCCAGAACGGAGAGGCGCTCGTCGTGGTGGGTTGGTCCGGGCATTGGTCCTGGGAGATTGTGGACCGCTGCATGCCGGCTGTGGCCGAGGCCTTAGGCCATCGATCCTTGACCTCCCATCTGAGGCTGCTGGTGGCGCATCTTAGAAACGTTGATCTACTCACCGCAACGGAGCATTCTTTAGACGATCTCGATCGTTTCGCGAATATTCTGCAGTTGTCTCGGGCTTCGGCGGCCGCAGCGCTTTCGACGCTGAGTGCCGGGCTAGAGCGTCAATCTCCGTGGATAAGGGCCGTTCTTCACCTCGTAGCGGGGCCAAGAGCCCTTAGTATCTTCGACGAAGAAGGGGGCGAGGTTTTCAAGGACGCGCAAGGTCTTGAACTGTCCCTCGCAAAACTGCTGACGGAAACACCGATTACTGCGCATGAGGTCATCGCCTTGTGCCGGACCGCACTGGGGCCCCGCGACTTCAGGGAAGGCCTCGGACTTGGTTTTTCTGACTTCAATGCAAGCTTGATTTCACTCGGCCTGGATCCCGAGACATACCCCGATGCGCACAAGTCCCGCCTTGAAAACTTCATTCGCTTGAAGGAGATCGAAATAACCGATTGCCTGCGTTCGGCTTTCGCAGCGCAGTTAGAAAAAAGGGAACCAGTAGAAGGCTACGCTGATTTGAGAGCACGCTTTAGAAGCCTGCTCCCCGACCCTGCATGGTTGCTGGAGTTTGAAGAGCCACCCGAAACTGCGCTCGAAGCCCTCGTGAGCGCGTGGCTGGTACAGAATCGGGCGCCGCCCCTTGGCGGGGCAGGCAAGAATTTTTCACCCCTTTCCGATGTCCGAAAACACAATAACAAAATCCTGCAGGACTTTGCACAGAAGGCGGGACCAATCCTTCGCGCGTGGTGCGCAAAGAACGACCCGAACAGATCAATACCCAGCTTCTTTGCCGGGGACAGCGCCGTTACTCTTCGCAAACGCTTCGATGATATTGGCGTTCTAGACTTCAAGCCGCTAGACGATAGTGCGATACAAGACTGGCTGTTTGCGCTTGAGCTTTGGCCAACGGGTATGGCTTTATCACTAGACCTACCGGAGCTAGGGCTTTCGGAGGCGGAGTTATCTACTGAAAACCTGCGAGAGCGTGAAGCCAGAGACGCGCAGAAGCGAGAGACAAGGTCTGTTCCGTTCAACGGTCGTCTCATCGATCCAGTAAATGTGGACCTTCTTGCTATTTCTGAAGAACTCAGTCGCGCACTCTCGTCAAAGACTTTGGGGAAATCGCTTGCGGCGACTACAGACCTTGCAGACGCAAGAGGGCGGCCACCGAATCCAAAGACTAAGGAAGCAGGGGATCGGCCATCCAACAGTCGCAGAGCGCGTTTGCCGGAGGAAAAGACGGACCTGATCGGCCGCTTAGGCGAGTTAACAGTTTACCACTGGCTTCGGAAGACCTTGCCCAATCAAGATATCGATGCTGCATGGCTATCAGAAAATGGTGAATTCATCACTGGCCGTAAGGGGCGAGACGGCTTGGGATACGATTTCGAGGTGAGCTATCGTAATCAGATCTGGCGTATAGAGGTAAAGGCAAGCTTGAATGACCCTCAGTCATTTGAGATGGGTGAAACTGAGGTTGCTGCGGCGCGGATGGCAGCAAGATCTCGGAGCGGGGTTCAGTACAAGATTGCTTACATAAGTCATGTATCGGAGCCGACCAAGACTACAATTGAGATGATTCCTAATCCAATGAGCGATGAGGGCGCGCGCGTGCTTGAATTACGCGGTGAGGGGATTCGGTACAGCTTCAGGCGATATTAATCTCGACTCTGCACGGCACTAACATGACAACTCAGACCTAGGGAGGGTTGGACGGCAGTCCCTTTTCCTCCGCCACTTGCCCCAGAGAACCTGTACTGCCCATCCGGCTGCAGCCGTATTTGTCCGTTGTTTTCGAAGCCTATGCGGGATGAGCTGAGCACTGGCATCGGTGCCAGGAGGGTTGGAAAAGGTATCCTTGAGACTGCATTCTATGCACGTGATGAGGACGCTGGTTTGGTAAATAGGTTGTAAACGCTTGCGCAGAATACATTCTTCAAACGCGTGGACTCAACACTTCGATATCAAGGGCGTATCTCCGGACGATACACAAATCGAACATTCGCCAAGTTCGTCCCGGCGCAAGAAGTGTGACTTCGAAAATATGCAAAGGGCGGAGAGTCGCCCGTGGATGTGCTGCATTGCATCGGAAGAAGCTTGCGATGGCGGTCGTTCTTTATCTCTTCTAGAGCAAGAGGAGAGCGCAAAAGAGACTGGCACACATCGAAGCTGCTGATCGGCTCGGACCCGAACAACTTCCACCGAGGCGTAAGTTGGAATAGGGATCTCCATTCCAGAGAGCAGCCCCATTCGGGGAATTTTTGGTTGCAGCCCTACCGCTAAGTTCACAGCTCATAGCCTGATGGAGAAAATTGGCTCTGCTATTCTCAGCTGATCACAGTCAACAGAAATAGCGCCATACCCCGAAAGGTTGACCACTCTCTCCATGAACAACGCTTTATTTATCGATGGCGGGAAATACATTGAGGTGCGAACATAAAAATCCTCGGTTGAAGCCGGCAGGATTTCCGAATTCTGATGAATCACTGCCAAAATTCTTGCGTCGATCTCATCAAACACGTGAACGACGCCTCGAACCAATGCCCCAAGAATCGTCATCGCTGTGAGAGTGGAACTCATGTAGCTCGCAGGGATTGCTCCACCCACAAAAAATAACTTTCTCCAAGAAACAACCAAATTGGCCGGCTTAATACTTGCTGCACCAAGTCGATCATTTTTGATAATGAGCTCCATATATTTTTCCCCAGATGTTCGTGCTGGGCTTCTGGGAGCGCCTGAATCAAATGAGTCCGCACACTTAATAAGGTGCCGCAGGCCTTCTTCTATCTCAACTTGTGAAAAAAAGTTCAGTATGAGCCCAGTATCAGCGGGAGGGTCTTCTTCTTTTTCCATGCCTTAGTGTTCCGTTTCTTGGCGACACACACTAAAGCACTTCGCCTAAGGAACCAAAAAGAGCAAGTGAAGTTTTGCTCTTGCGTGCAAGTGTGATGATTCGACAAGGTGACCGAGAACCGTTTCAATACCCGATTCAATGTCGGATCAGTTACCTTCCTGCCATCCAAGATCGCCTCGACAATATACGGTACGAGCGCCGTAAGGCGTAGAACACTGGTCATGCAGGAGGGTGCGATCCCTTCGCTCTGGGCCAGTTAGGCGATCGAAGCAAACTCCCCACACTCCAGCGTCTTCTTCCAGCGGAAGGCCCGGACCAGCACCTTGACCAACGTGTTGTCCGCTTTTGGGCCAGACCGGACGCAGTCGGTAATTTGGAAGACCTTTCCCTCTGTCAATTTCCGGCCGCTAAATCGTCTAGAAGATCGGCCCAAGATCTCCTCTAGATCTTTTGCTCATGTGGCCGAGGTCGCGCCTGAAGGCTCCGACGTCCCCCCCCCACAAACAGCACAGATACATCTGCGTCACTTTGCCATCAGTAGCCCATGGTCGCCACAGCATCTCAGCCATACCGTTGGTCGCATTTGGTCCATGCTCAGAAATGTTCGCGCAGAAAAAAACGGAACGACATCTGGTCCGGCGGACGTGAGGCCCCAGTCTTCTTCCAACCCTGCAGCATCAACGCTCCCGGCCCAGACGCCCGATGCGATCGCCGGAACGAAGTGATCGCCATCTTCCTGAAAATCCTGACCGCGCTTGATGGCACGCAGGATCTGCAGTGCCTCGCTGTCCACCCAAGTCAGTAGCGGGCGATCCGTGACAACATCGCTGCGCTCGACCAACCGTTCCAGCGCGTGCAGACAAAAGCTGGCGCGCGAGATCCGGTATGTTGCAACCCCCCAGCTGCAACGAATTTCCATTCGCGTGTAGACGATCGCTGCTTCCGTAAAGACCTCCCGGGCCTCAACCTGGGTGCGGACCTGCCGGACATTGCGGACGAAAGCGATGACCCCTGCGCCATCTGAGGTGAGCGCAACCCGTACGACACCAATCTGCCCCTGAACCCGAACCGCAAGTCGTTGCAGCGACTTAAGGTTCGGACGAACCGCGGCAGCCAGCGCAACGATCCTCGGTAGATCGGCCTCCGTGGCCTCGGCATGCCGCATGGCCTGCCGTGCTAGCCCGCGCTTTAACGAGCATCGGATGGAGGCCTTGGTGGCAAAATCACTGTGCTGGATCTGCATCGAAGAGTCCTTTCCTGCGCGGCCAATGGGAAGTTTTCGTCTCAAATGCAGATTACTTGGTATGGGTGGCAGAAGCTGTCATGAGGCTTAATATGTCCTTTACCAAAGCTGCCGACCTCCTCAGGCTCGCCGAAATGGCAGTCTCCAGATACTCCGGCGTGGGCCTCGCTCAAATCGAAGAGGAGTTCGGCGTGGACCGCCGCACTGCGCAGCGCATGACGAAAGTGCTCGAAGACATCTTTCCCAATTGCACCACGGTCCTCGACGAAGACCGCCGCAAGTTCTGGCGACTTGATGGCAATGCGGCCAGATTGATGCTGGCGCAGGGCATCCGGGATAGCGAACTTGCGGCGCTTGAAATCAGCATCCGTCGGGCGGAACGCGATGGCGGAACCAATGAAGTGCGAGCGCTGAAGGCCTTGCGTGACAGACTGCTTGGCAGCATGGCCCGGCCGCATGCACGACGCGCCGAAAGCGACGCCGAAGCGGTGCTGGAAGCCTACGGCTTTGCCTCGCGTCCGGGGCCAAGAGTACGAACCGAAGCGTCGGTGCTCGACACCGTCGCTGCCGCATTGAAGGGACCGCACCTTCTGACGATCATCTATGCGGGTGGCAGCAAGCCAGGTGGCTCCGAGCGAACCGTCGAGCCTTACGGCATGCTTCTTGGAACGCGTCGGTATCTCGTGGCGAAACTCAAGGGCGGAAATGGGCGCTTGCAGCACTTCCGCCTAGACCGCATCACCGAGGCTCGGCTGGAGGCGAGTTCCTTCGTGCGCGATCCCGACTTCAACCTCGAAGCGCACGCTGCCCGCGCCTTTGGCAGCTACCACGCAGAGGATGAATTTTCCGAGGTCATCTGGCGCTTTTCACCTGAGGCCGCCCCTGTCGCCCGCGAGTTCATCTTTCACCCTTTGCAGGAGGTCACCGACGAGGACGACGGTAGCACAACCGTGCGTTTCCACGCCTCGGGTCATCTAGAAATGGCTTGGCATCTCTACCTTTGGGGAGATGCGGTCGAGGTCATCGCCCCCGACCGCCTGCGCCAAATGGTGTCTGGTTTCCAGCGCAGAGACTTCCCAGCCCTGCCGTAAGTTCAGCCTGCGCCAACCAGTCGTACCAAGCGCAGGTGCTGCCAATCACCAGGCGAGCTGTCTCTAAACGCTCGCCGCACATATCGATCGCCCGTACGGCCCCCGATCAGATCGGCGATCAGGGCAAGCGCCACGACCTCGACCGGCAACTTGGTCTTTAACGCAAAGGCGGAAACTGGATCGAGATCGATGAGAGCGTCGACCAGCGCCCTTTGCTTGTCGTCAAGTCCGTCGAAACTGAGTGCCAGGAAGTCATCGCCAAGCTGGTCCCATTTTAGAGTGGCGAAGCGGCGGCGCATATCTTCGAGCGAGAATGGCGGTGCTTTGGTTACGTCAGTCGAGCCAAGTCCAGAGAGTTCGTACATTGCCCCGCCACTTGCTCTGGCCTGCCGGCGCAACTGTGCATGCCCGACGTGGGGGGGCGCATATCTTGAGAACATTGCAGTTGGCCGAGCGCTCGTAGCAAAGCCGCCGATTTGTTCACTCATCTCCATCAAGGGAACTTTGCGCATTTGTGCCATCCCTTCGACAGTTTCACCAGCTTCGTCCACAAGAACCAGGCTGGTCCGATGGCTACAGAGCCCATGTGCGCGCGCCCACTGCTCACCGGACTCTCTCGGCAGCAAGGGCTGCGCCAGCGCGGCCGCAAAGCGGCCAATCGCATCGGCACCGCGCAACTCGCTTGTCTCGGACCAAAGAACCTTGATTTCAATTCCGCTCCGCAAGGCCACCAATCGTTCTGGCATGCCCTCCTGAACGCTTCCCTCGGTCGCCCTGCCCGCCCGGCGGAGTGTGGCAAACGCCTGCACCAGTGCTGCTGCCACATCGTCGCCCGGCGCGTAGAAGACCTGACCGCCCGTCATGGCGCAAAGCTGCCCGATGTTTGCGTCGAGGCTGCCCGCCCCGACAAGGATCGCGCTGATCCGAGCGTTGGACCCTGCAAGCTCGTCGACGGTATGGGCCCACGTTTGACCATCGGTCAGTACTAGAATGTCCTGAGCACCTGACCGCAAAACTTCGCGCATCGCGCCGCCAAGCTCGGTTCCACCGGAAGGACCCTCAAGCCGCGTGGCGAGTTCAGCGGCGGACGGACCTGTCGCCTCCCCCAGAGGCTTGCAGCGGCTCTCGAACTGCCAGAGCGCGATCCTGTCCGACGTCCGCAGCCGCCCAAGCTCCATGCGTAGCCCATCGCGGATCGCCTCCCACACTGTCAACCCACGTGGTCCATCTGCTCTCGCGCTCGTCGAGCCGGAATGATCGACGAGAACAGCAAGGTCCAAGCCCCCCGACCCGCCCGTCAGCGGCTTCAGATCGAGATGAACCTGCCGGCCGTCCGCCGCCACGCCCTGATGCTTGCCAAACGAGCCGCCCTGCAGCTCGATCTCGATTGCAGCATCCAGCGTCACCTGCAGAGGACCGACCAAGGGACGCCCGCCCAACACCACCCGTCCCGCATCTACCGTCACAGACAATGCGGCGCAAAACGAAACATGCGAGCTCGTCACTAGATCATCGACCGGGGAAAAGGGCGACGCGCCGTAGAGCTGCCCCACCGTCACCGGAATGCGCAGGAACGGACCGGAAGCTCCAAGCGACAGCGGCGCCACTGTCTCGACTTCGACCGAGACTTCCTTGCCGGGGGCCAGATTGCCGATGGACAGCGCGTGGACGCCGCGCAGAACCTCCTCATGCAGTACGGCCAGCTTGCCACTGTCCAGCGCCGCCTCGTAATCATCCCGCGCCTCTGCCTTAGGCTTGGCAACGGCCACCAGCTTGCGCCCGTCCACAGTTGCGCTCAGCCCTGTCACCACGGCATCAAATCCCACCGGCATGGTCAGGATTGCTTCGATCGGCCGATTCTCGATGTTCCGGAAGCAGCGGAGTGTGCGGATCGTAGCCAGACCCGCAACGATCTCGACTGCAATGGTCGTCTCAACCAGCGGCACTGGTACGTGCCGGCCATCGTCAAAGATGGTCAACCCGTCGTGTATCGTGTGAAGCGCATGGCCGAATGCCGTGATGTTCATTCCCTATCCTTTTGCAACATAGGCCCGCAGCGCCGCCTCGACCGCGCCCAGTACCGTTTCAATGTCAATCGCCTCCGGGGCAACTCCAGGATCCACACGCAACTCGACGCCGCCTGACTGAAGGATCGGAACGGCATCGTCGAACGCCATCAGCACCTTGATCGAGCCGGGCTTCATTCCCATTCGGTGCAGCGCCAGATAACGTTGGCCGTTCAGAACATGTGTCCCGTCATAGCCATCCGCCGCACGTCCGGTCTTGGCCGCCGGGGGCAAAATGCCCTCAGCGATCAGGAAACGGATCTGTCGCGCCGGCACACCAAGTTGTTCGGCAAGCTCATTCAAAGTCATGTCGCGCTCCAACGTGACATACAATGTGTCGCGTTATTTGATCTGTCAAGAGAACGTGACAAAATATTTGTCTTGATCGCCCAGCCCGTGCAAGAGCTAAGTAAGCGACGGGCGCGACAGATTCTGGCACCCCCCTGCATTACTTACTGACCACGGGCCGAGTCGCCCTGTGCCGCATTCATTTTTTAGGAGGCGACCTTGCTGCCCTTCCGCTTCATTCACTCCGCCGACCTCCACCTCGGCCGCCGTTTTGGCGGTTACCCAGAGGACCTGCGCGGCCGCCTTATCGAGGCGCGCCACGAAATCCTTGCGCGTCTTGCCGACGCCGCACGCAGTTTCGAGGCCGGTCACATCCTGCTTGCTGGTGATGTGTTCGACAGCGAAACCCCGACCGATCCGGTCTGGCGTCAGGCGCTGGCGGCTATGGGCTCCGACCCCGCGCTGCATTGGTGGCTGATTCCCGGAAATCACGACAGCCTTGCAGCAGAAGCGCTCTGGTCGCGGTTCAGCGCCCAGTCGCCGGCCAACGTGCACCTGCTTGACGACGTTGAGCCCGTCGAGATCGAAGAGGGTGTCTACCTCCTCCCAGCCCCCCTACCCCGTCGCTATCCGGGACGGGACCTGACGGCCCACCTGCCCGGTTGCGAAACAGACCCGCGCGCCTTGCGGATCGGTCTTGCCCACGGCGCGGTGCAGGATTTCTCCGAGGAAGGCTCGCGCGCAGAGGAGATCATCCCACCGGACCGGGCGAAGACAGCGCGTCTCGATTATCTCGCCCTCGGCGATTGGCACGGCCATGTCAGAGTGGGCGACCGCACCTGGTATCCCGGCACGCCCGAGCGCGACGCCTTCACCCATGAGGGCCGCGGCACTTGCATCGGCGTCACGCTTGCAGCACCCGGCGACCTGCCGCAGGTGGAGACCTTGCCGACCGGGCGCTTCCACTGGAGCGAGGAAGTACTTCCCTTGACCCCCGGCCAAAGCGCCGCCGCAGCCCTCAACGCGCTCTTGCCAACCGACCGCGCTTCACGCCGTGATCACCTGATGCGCGTTCGAGCCTCGGGTCGCGCAACGCTCGCAGAGCAGGCCGCCCTGTTAGAGGCCGCAACAGCCGTCGAGGCAGACTTTGCCTTCTTCTCTGTCGACCGTTCGGCCCTTGCGACCGAGATCGAAGCCGCCGACCTCGACGACATCGACCGTGGTGGTGCGCTGCGCCTTGCTGCGGACCGACTGAAAGAGCGGGCGGAGAACGACGCCCTCGCCAGCGACACCCGCCGAACCGCGGCGGCGGCGCTCAACCGTCTTTATGGCTACCTGCGTGAGGACCGGGCATGAAACTGATCTCCATCGAACTCAGTGACATTCGCCGCTTCATCCAGCCCGTTCGCATTGACGGGATAGGACCCGGCCTCAACGTGCTTTGCGCGCCGAACGAGTTTGGCAAATCCACCCTCTTCGACGCATTGCAGGCGTTGTTCTTCCAGCCCCATCGCTCCAAGTCGAAGGAGATCATGGCGCTGCGCCCGCATGTCGGCGGTTCTCCGTGCATCACACTCGAAGTGGATCTGCCCGAAGGCCGCCACATGCTCACCAAGCGCTGGCTGGGCAAGCCGCAGGCCACCGTTCACCGCGGCGCCACCTTGATCGCGCAAGCCGACGAAGCGGAGGCTTTCATCTCCAAACTGGTGCAGTCTGGCGGTGAAGGCGGTCCATCCGGCCTCCTTTGGGTGCGTCAGGGATTGACCCGGCTTGAAGGCGACGGCGACAGCGCAAAGGACCGTGAAGCCGCAAAGACCGCACGCCGCAACCTGATGACCTCGGTCGCAGGCGAAGTCGAAGCGCTGACCGGGGGACGCCGAATGGACCGCGCCATTGCCAGAACGCGCGACGACCTGGCGAAGTATCTCAGCCCTACTGGGAAGGCGGCAAAGGACAAACCCCTGTCGCAAGCGGAGATCGCGGTGGAGGAACTCACCCTAAAGAAGGCCTCTCTCGAAGCGACCGCGGGCCGGCTGATTGCCGCGCTTGCCAAGCGACGGGAGGTTATCAAATCGCTTGCTGACCTGACCGCCCGTGACGCAGTCGAGGCGCGGCAGCAACGGCTTGACGAGGCGACCCGTCGCTTCGAGGAAGCCAAGCGCCATGCCGACGCCCTCGCCTCCTCCGCGGCACACCTGCGCAGCGCCGAGCTTGCGCAAAAGACCTTGGCAGAACGCCTTTCCGCACTGCACCGCGCACAGGCAGACCAGGCCCGCGCGGCCTTAGCCCTCGCCGCAGCGCAAACCGCCGCGGGCGTCGCGAAAGCTGCCGCGGAAACAGCCGACGCCGCCTTCTCCCCCTGCGCTGCCGCGCTGACTGCTGCCCGTATCGCCAAAGGCGATGCCGACGCTCTGCTGTCCGAAGCGCACCGCGCCGAGGCCACCAAGGCCGCTGCAGTCCGCCGCACCGAACTTGCCGGCCGATTGGAACAAGCCAAAACGCTGTCGGCACAACGCGTGCCCCTTGCCAAGGCGGCCGCATCGGGGCCCGAGGCGAAGGACATCGCGCCGCTCCAGTCCCTCGCGCAGGAAGCCGACGTGCAGCGCGCCCTTCGCAACCGTAGCGCACCGCGCGTCACCTTCCACCACAGCGGCGCAATGCGCGTGACCAGCGAAGGCAAGCCGGTTCCCGACACTCCAATGGCGATCCTCTCCGACACCCGTTTCGACATGCCCGGCCTCGGTCACTTCACCCTCGCACCAGGCGCGGGAAAAGACAGCAGCGCGCTCGACACGGCCGAAGCCGCCCTTTCCGCCGCACTGTCGCGCCTAGCCGTGCCGGACCTCGCCACAGCGCAGGCTCAGGCCGCTGCGCGGGCCGAGGCCATCTCAGCCCTGCGCCACCTCGACACCGCGCTGAAATCGCTCGCCCCACAGGGGCTCGCTGCCCTTGAAGCCGAGCTTGATGCCCTGCCAGAAGACCTCGCCCCGCGCGCAGGCGTGCCCACCGTCGCCGAGGCGCAGCTGGCGGCCGGGACAGCAACAAGCGTGCTGAACGACGCGCAAGCGGCACACGACCTAGCACGCGCCGAGGCAGAGCGGCTGCGTCAGGCCGAGGTGCGCGCCACGGTCAAAGCAGAGGGGCTGGCGGCCGCGTTGGTTCAGACCGATGCCACTCTTGCCACCTTCGGGACCGACCCCGAACTGACGATCCTGCCGGAACTGGCAAAGGCATCCGATGCGCTCATTGCAGCCCGAAGCGGGCATGCAAGCCTTGCCGAGGCCGCGCCTGACCGCTCGGCGGCAGAAGCAACCTTGGCTCGTGCCCGTTCGGTCGTCGAAAGCGCAACCGCCGAAATCCAGCGGCTCCAGAACGAGCGCGCATCGCTTGACACGGAGATCAACATTCACTCAGGCGAAGGCGTGATGGAGGAACTGGCCGACATCACGGCCCGCCTATTAGCTGCCGAGGAAACCCTTTCGCACATTCGGTTCGAGGTGGCCGTGCTGCAGGAGCTGGCCACTGCCCTAGCGACCGCACGCGACGAGGCTCGTGACCGTTACTTCGAGCCGGTTCTCACCGAGCTTCGACCGCTGTTGCGCCTTCTTTGGCCCGGCGCCGAACTACGCTTCGACGGAGAAACTCTGCTTCCGACTGCCCTTGTCCGCGATGGGCTTGAGGAACCGCTTTCGATCCTTTCAGGCGGAACACAGGAACAGATCGCCCTCCTCGTTCGCCTCGCATTCGCGCGCCTTCTCGCGGCGCGTGGACACCACGCCCCAATCATCTTCGATGACGCGCTCGTCTATACAGACGACGACCGGATCGAGAAGATGTTCGACGCGCTTCACGCGCAAGCGGCGGACCAGCAGATCATCGTGCTGAGCTGCCGCCAGCGGGCGTTCCGGGATTTGGGTGGTGCAGCGCTGACGATGACCAAGCCAGCATCGCTGCTCGACACCTGACGTATCTCTGCGGGATCATCGAGACCATCCTGAACTCATGTGTTCGGTTCCGTCTCTAGACGCTCTAATTTCCATCGCAGAGGGGTACCCAATGTCCTTTTGCCGATTAGAAGCAGATCGCCCATACCCTCGTGTGCTTACCCGAGCTTGAATATATCTACCTTCGTCTCGAGGCATTTGCGCAAGCTCAAATCATGCGCACCGATCTCAAACCAACTGCTCGGACGCTGATAAAAATCCAAGCCGCGCCCAATTTTAATTGTCCAACCATTATCAAGACGAATTTCGCGGTCGTGCATATTGGGGTTAAGGCTAACCTCTAGAACAACATCTACTTCCAGCAAACTCTGCTTTAAATCGTCAAGCCGTTCCTGAATCTCAACCAACTGTGTTTTGTCATCATACCCTGTAACCAAATCGATCTTCTTTATGGTGCCGGATCTTATGACAGTCTCGCAAAACCGAACGAAGTTGTGTATTTGATGCTGATGACGAATGTAGGGGTCCTCAATTACGACAGCGCGCGCGCCCTGAAGGTACGGCCCAATGATCGACTCGTAACTGTGACCACTATCCCCATACATAATTGTGAAATGCTGCTCACGATCAGCAGGCAAATTCGGCGCTTCTGCAGGTTCCGGCGATGCGACTGAAGCTTTTGCTTCGTCTACTGCCACCGGCACTTCTGCATGTTGAAAGCCTAAGGCATTTGATCCGCTCAATTTCCTCCGCGTCGGCTGCTGTGTAGCGTCAACCCCCTTCGACTCTGGGCAATAGACGATGACCTCTTTTCCGTCAGAGGCGATGTAGGAGAGATTAATCAATGCAAATTCATCATCAGGCTTCCGCTTATTCATCTGCTCCTTGACGCGGCGTCGATACTCAATCGCAAAAGCCACATACTCTTCAAATTCGTCATCACTCGGCGGACCACTCGGATGTAGAATTTTCAGGAAAGCCGATAGAGTTTTCTTAATACCCTTTTCATCGCGCCCCTCGACGGCCTTCCCAAGGCGCACACGGCGGCCGACTTCTTCGTATCGGTTCGTGTGCTTAAACTGATAATGAAACGCTTCTGCAAGGTAGTCAGTAATAAATCCATATCTGCTCGTCAGAAAAGCGCTGCTATTCTTCGGCATCTCCCAACCCGGAATGTAGGCTGCAAAACGGTCCATTATCGCCAAATCGAGTTCTGGTGGGAGCGGCTGGAAGAGATCGTATACTGGAGAATTTACGACCTGGCTCACCGATAGGTCGATATTACCTACAAAACTGAGGCTTGCATCGGCAATAACTTCTGCGCCACGCGAAAATCGACCATTCGCCATAAAGTCCTTCATAATCTGGATCGTATCCGGATCGCGGACCTTAATCCCGCCCACTTCATCAAACGCAACGGTATCCCAAAAGCCGACGAGACCCACTTTCCGGCGAGCATTGTTGTAGAAGAGCGTCGCCTTTGTTGCTTGCCCGCCTGAAATGAGGGTCGCATACGGAGAAAATTCACTGAAGAAATACGACTTTCCCGTCCCCCGAGGGCCGAGCTCTATGTAATTATAGTTCGGCTCAACAAGCGGCGCGAGGCGTGCCACATAATGCATTTTAATCCGTTTAGAAAGCTTCGAAGGCTCCAGCCCAACCGATCTCATGATAACGTCGAGCCATTCATCGCGAGTAAAGCTGTTGCGTCCTTCCGTATACTGCGCGAAATCGAAGCGTGACAGTTGGATCGGCCGTAGGTCTTCTATGTAGAAGGCGTAGTCGTCGTCCTCGATCTCATTATGTGAGAGCGTCACTTCCGCCCAAATTCCACCCTCAAGAAGTCTCTCATTGTCGCGATAGAACTTTTCTCCAATCGCGATGCGCTGCGAGTTGAAGTTCTCTAGGGAGGCCCAATGCCTCTTTTCTTTCTCTACATATCGCACGTGCACCTTATCTATGAAGCGGTGCTTTCCTTTCGTCGCCACCTTCGACTGAGCGGCGTTTGCTTCGTCCGGCCTCACATAGTTGTCTTGCAGAGTTGCGAGGACAGCCTCCATGCCGGCGTCCATTTCAGCCTGATCGTCGCTCGCACAGTAGCGAGCTAAGAGGAACTCGAGCACGAACGTTGGTACGTTCGTCCCCTTCTTGATCCGATGGAGGAGATCCTTCCGAACGACCTTTCCATCGAAGGTCGATGTTAAGTGCCGGTCGAGTTCATCCATGTCTTTCATACGGTGTAATCCGTCTCAAGCTGAAGGGCGCTGAGGATTGCCAGAGTGGTTGGGTTCAGGACTCTTATGGTGAATTTCCCCTCGAAGTCAGGATCCATCCGCAGGGCAATCTGCTTTCGCTGGCCCGCGGTCAGAGTGACTGTGCGTGTTGCAGGGTTAACATCCCCACCCCCTCTTGGCTCGCCGACCACATTCCCCTTCGCGTCTTGGGCTTCGATCAATACTTCGATCGCCTCCCCCTGAGCAAACATGTCGTCAGACAATAAGCCGATTTCGACAACGGGAACTCTCGTCGTGATGCGTTTTGCGCCGCTCTTGTAAGTGAGCTCCACCGTCGTTCTGGCAGCGCCCACAGGTTCCTTTTTGTCGAGCCGCGCAACCAGTACCGGGACGACGGCCTCCGATAGGGAGGCTCCCCCATGAAAGTAAAGGTGACCTGCTCGGTAGGGGGCCATACTCTTTGGCAGAGCGACTTGCGGGTAGTTTCCTCTTATGCCGAGTTTTTCGGAGTTGATGACAACGCTATGGGCGTCAGCGTTTCCACTTCCTAGAAGGGCTCGATCATGTGCGTTCTGCAACCAATTGCCCTGCGGCTTGATGCAAACATCACCGGCGCCAGCGTGACCGTTGAGAAAGAAGCCGTGATCCGTAGCTATTACGGCTTCTGTAAAACCCATCCCTCTAAGCTTGTGAAGTGCGACGCGAATAAGTTTCAGAGTGCCAGGGATCAGACCAAGTGTCGTCTCAGGGTTGCTCTCAAGTTGGCTGTCAATCTCAGTTGAACGGAGGACGAGAAGATTGACTGTTGAGGTGATCCTTGGCGTCCCTCGAACGAAATCGCTCAAAGGCATTTCCTGAAAGCGATCCCCAAGTCGCTTGCGGAAGACATCCATTCTCTGAGTCACGTTGCCAACGCTCACGTCGCCCAGTTTCGGGACCATAACGTCGCCTTCGAGCGTGAGTGACAACTGTGTGCGAGCGCCAGGGAGCAGGCTTGCCATGCCAACAAGGGTTATTGTCGGCAATTGTGCGTAGGCAGCGTGAAGCTCAACTGGCCCATCTTCAGAAAGCTGCTTTTCCAGCGTAACGCCGAGCTCATAGCGTAGGGCGTCGACCAGCAAGTAAGCAACTTTTCGGCCGTCTTCCTTCAGCCGCTCTGAAAGAATCCGGTCATAGACATCTGCGTTCGCCAGTCTTCCTTCAGGCGGCCAACCGGCACTCTCTATGTGCCTGACAAAGATCGCCTGGACCTTTTCTGACAGGCGACTGTATCGAGATCTCGCTTGGTCAATAACCTCCTGCATAATGCTGTGGTGGTCGAGAAACTCACCGACCGCCTGCTCGAATTCGCGCTGCAGTCTGTCCGCCTCCCTCAAGCTTCCGAGATAGAAATCGATCAGTCCTTCCTGCGATCGGGCCTGCTCCAGTAGCTCTCGCTCGTTGTCGTCGCAGCATTCAATAAGCGCGAGGCCCGATCTGATCAGTTCCCACTGCGCCTGGCTCTCACCCTTGCGGAGCCAAACGGAGTTCTTGTGACGGCTGATTATGCTGCGCGTCACGTCCGTTTCATTGGCGGAGATGCCTTTGATCGCCGCCTTGAGGAAAGTGCGCTCTTCAAAAGGAAAGGTGTCGCGTTCGCCTAGGTCATCGATGTCAATGCACTGTTCAGGAAGTGCAAGTTCAACTTCGATTGCCTCCGCCCGTTCGATATAGAGGTCCCTGGTGGCTGGATTGGCGCGCAACTGATCGCATACATCTTCGATGATCGGCTTCGCTTCGATCGGTGAGCTAGGGACCCCTTTGAGGGCCTCTGGCAGGGAAACTGGGAGATCAAAAACAAACTCGCTGAAAAGGACAAACCGCCACAGTTCGTCGGCGATGGATGTCCACGACTTCCCACGGGTCTTGACGGCCATCCCCAAAGTTGAGCGGAGAAACTCACGGGCTTCGTCGCTCCAACCGTCTTGCGCCTTCAAAGCGTCTGCTTGCCGAGAGCTCGGCGCCAGGAGAGCACTTAATATTTCTCGTCCAGACTCGACCCTCAATGCCGCCCTTAGCTGAGGCCAACTTGCTCCGCCCCCTATTGCGTCAATGACAGCAAAGGGAGGTCCGTTTGGGGAGCCCGCGAAGACTCGACGGATTTCCGTCGCATGGTCTGGCTTCGCTCTCAGACATAGGCTCAGATAGTCGTCACCGTCGTCCCGGGGAAAAACCGCCCCAATCTGCGCATATATTGAAAAGGGGTCGCCCTGCTTTTCTTCATCGGTTTCCGTGCGCTGCTGGGGCACATAGACCACCAACGCGTCAATCTCACGCTTCGCCTTGCCGACTTCACGCAGGGCCATGATCGCTTCCTGGCGGCTCTCGATACTGCTTTCAGAGGCGTCAATCACACGGACCCGGTCATCGCCAAGTCCTAAGCACAGGTCATGGTACCGGCGATCGGGGTCGTAGACGACCATGCAGCCCGCCTGCAGAAGGCGAGGGCGAAAGACGGTGTCACGGATGAAGGCGGCAATACTCATGGGTTTTCCCTTAGCCCAAGAATTGATTTGACCTCTTTGATCAATACTTCTGAACGCTCTAGGATCGCCGCTTCATTCCACTCAGAACGCTGTGCAAGAGAGGCATTCAGATACAGCCCATTCCTATAACCGATGAAGTCACCAGAATCGTTCTTTCTGTCACGTTTTCTTGAATATTCCATCGTGCCGAGTTTCGAATTGTACCCACTTAGAGTGAGATTTCCGAGATTATGTGCGCAGCGCTGTCTTATTGTATCGGAGGAGGCCTTCCCGTTTAATTCGAGCATCGTGACCCAGCCAGCCGCCAAGTTTTCGGTCTTTGGCAGAATGTGCTCTACCGTAAATACCGGCCGTCCGTGGGAGTCTTGGGCCCAAAGGTCGCGTTTCGTTTCTTTGGTCTGGTGGGCTTCTTCAAGCTTGCAGAGCACGAAGCGGGTTGCTTCATAGTTTTCGAGATACACATCCCCCGCCAGTCGTGCATCACAGATTTCCTGAGATGGCGCCCTTTCGAGGAGCCATGCCCGCGTTCGTTCTAAAAAATCAGGTAATCCACTAAACTTGCCGCTTCGCAGATCGACTAGAAGGTCGTTGACCAACTCCATAAACATTGGATCGAGATCACGCGTCGCCGGCGTGTCTGTCAGGTTTCTCCAAAAGAACCAGCGCGTCAAATATGCGGCCGTCTGCTGGAGAGCATGTCCTTCATCCCATGCCTGGCTTTGCGCGACCTGACTGACCCAGACAAGGAAGGCATAGGCAGGTGCAGCACCGAGACGATGGAGGTCTTGAAGTGCCAAGCTGGTGGCATCGCCCCATTTTTCCTTGGCATCGACTGGATTGATCAACGCGGAATAGGTTTTTGCTTTGTCCTGGAGTTGTTGAAACACCCAGACCGGGCGCCTGCGCAAGAGAGTGTCGTAGATGGTTATCAAGTTCGAGCGCGTCGCCCTTGAGCATCCTTTGACTTCAACCGACTTGAGGTATTTAAACATATTGTAGAGATGCCGAAGGAAGCGTTCCTGTGCGGCAGGTTCCGGCAGAAGGTCGATCAGATCCTTCCACTCCTCGAACGCTCGATCAATGCCGTATCCTTCGCGTTTGTCGAGCTCGGACAAGAGGTTGTTCTTGATGATGTCAATCGCAGACAGCGGAATGCCGCGATTGTTGATGGTCTCGAATAGAACGAATGCGTCAGAATGGCTTGGGACCTCAATTTTCACGAGGATCGCGGCCTTGAGCTTGTCCAGAAGTGCGACGGTTTGGGCGTCGCTAAGCGCGTCGAGGCGATCCGTGAAATAGGCATAAGCCTTCGCAATGCGTCGATTGCCGAAGTTCTTCAGGCCCTTTGGTGCGGACACTTGCTTGGGAAACAGATCGCTGAGGATCCGTTGAAAATCAGCCTTGTTTTGGGCCTGCTCACTCGGCTCAAAGCGCCAGGAGTTCGTCCCCTTAAGGAAGATCCGGTTCTTTAGATTCACCAACTCAACCGTCAGATCGTCATCAGGATCGGGATGGGTCTTCAGCTTTCTATAGAGCGCGCAAAATAGCAGGCTGATGGTCGTGAACCGCTGCTGTCCGTCGATCAACTCCAGCCGGCTTCCCGCCATCGAGTCCTTTTGGTTGTTGACGCAGATGATCGAGCCTAGGAAATGGCCGCTTGGAGCATCCTCGAGATCGTTGAACAGCGCCTCCCAGTTGTCGCTGCGCCAGACATACTCGCGCTGATACTTCGGGATGAAGAACTGCTGCGCACCGTCCGGATTGAAATAGTGGCTGACGGGATAGTCTTGGACGCTGCTGATCATTCACTGGCCTTTTTGCGGCCGCGGGCCTTTGTGGGTTTGGGTTCTGGCTCGACGTAGAGGTGTTCCAGATCATGCGCGATGGCGAGGGACTTGTCGGTCTCACACTTCTCGCGCACGCGGTCGGGCCAGTAGGCCATGGCGAGGTGGGCCCAGTCGTAGTCACCCTTTTCCAGCTGGGCCCAGGTGTCCTTCAGGATCTTCTGCCAGGGCTTGTGGCGGAACAACTGCCAGAGCGGGGCGGCGGTGATCTGGACGCCGTCATCATGGTTGGGGCGATAGGTCGGGGCGATGGCCAACAGGGTATCGCGCAGTTCGATCAGTTCGAGCTCGAGGGCCTGGAGGGCCTCAAAGTTCTTCTCGTCGTCGCGGGACCGGGCGCTGCCTTTCGTGCGCAGGGCGGCGACGTCCCGGTCGACTTGCTTCAGCTTCGGCTCGATGAAGTCGTTGACGGCCGTGAAGAGGGTCTGATCGGTCAGGCGGGGGTAGTAGAGCCAGAGCGTGTAGCTGCCCGAATTGGTTGAGATCGGCCAATAGATCGGGGCTACTCTGCGGCTTTGCGAGTATTTTCGCATGTGCGCTGCGAAAAACGCTGCTGGCTTTGAGTAGTACTCTCGAAGTGAGCTGAGGCGCAAGTTTCGACACAGCTCCTCCTCTGCGCCTGATGCGTCACCATCTTTCCAAAGCCCCTCGATCAGTGACGATACGAGGCCTGCAGCATCCAAAGGATGACCGGGATCATCGACCAATATTTCGCGCACTTTACATTCTTGATGACTCCTGCCGTGTTCATCATTGACCTGTTTCCCATACACAGCATTTGAAATATCAGATGCGCCGCTGCCGGGAGGCGTCAAATGTATCGCAAGAAATGGATCTTCAAGCGAGTCGAATGCAGGATTGTAGCTAGCTTGAAATTTCCAATGCCCAGTTGCGCATCCAAATAGCCAGTCGACAATGTCGCTTGCAACGCCCAACTTTGATACATCGATGTCAGAGAACTGATCCCTATCAATTTCAATGTCTGGTATTTCCGCTTCAATCACATCCCGAACTCGACTGTCGAAGTCAAAGCAGTCGTAAACTATTTCGTTAATCCGGGTCGATATGGCCGCCAGTTCACTCCGCGCAGTTGTGACCTTCTTTTCGGCCTTTGACACTAAGGATTTAACTGAGTCAATCCCTTGGAATCCATGTAACGCTAGAGGCAACGTGAACTCGACACGAGGTTCCACCCCACGATAGATGGTCCGTACTAAGTTAACCGCCCGAAGCGCGAGGGCGGACAACTCTGCTGTATGGTTTGAAAGCTGCGCGTTGGGAAAGGGAACCTTTCGTACGTAGCCAACCTGCCAATGCCGACTGGACGTAAAGCATTTCACATATAATTCTGCGGCCTTGCTGTTCATAATGGCAAGCATCGCTAGGGTTTGTTCTGTGGTTGTGGTAAAAATAGATGGGCTTCCGTTGTCAAACACGCAGCCTGCCGGAAGCACCCTTACATTCATTCCCTTTACCGTCACCAAGGGATACGTAAGTCCAGGCTTCATGTATTGATCGATCTCACGGAGTCTAACCGCTGAACCACCTGATAATAGAATATGCCGACCATCTCCCCGCCAATCGATGAGAAGATGTATATCGCCATAATATTTACTGTATTCACCACCTTTTGCATAAGGCGCCCACTTTTCTGTCGGATTTATACGCTCTGGTTTTACTTCCCAACGCAGCCTTAGATATTGGTCATTCCCAGAAGTAACAGCGCCAAGACGTATATCTGCAAATCTTGGGTAGACTTGCTCAGTGGATCTAAGATGATGCAGTATTTCTTGGCCGAGCCAATAGGGCATCGGGGCGCCTTCGATGGCGACGAATACGTCCTGATCAACCTCGAAGGCTCTTTCAGACGGATGCCCAATCCGCTTTAATTCAATCTCCGACTTCAGAGACTCAGTTTTGTTCTGATCAGAGTTTAGTCGAAAGAAAGTGCTTATGGTGTTCGTATGAGCCTCCGGCCCGAGCGTCATCGCGCATGTTTCAACCATTGCATCATCTAGGACGCCGAATCCAAGGTCGGCAATTTCGCCAACACGCTTCTTAGCAAAGAGATGTTCTGTTCTAAGTTTTTCAAAAGATGAAAAGAAGAGGAAGGTTCTTGACGTCAGGGACCCAATCATTCCTCCCATTTCAATTGCTCGTTCCAAGAAGCATCCAAAGAGATCATTCGGTTGACCTGAGTAAGCCACTTGCAAATAAGATCGCGCATTCTGAGATGTGTCGCCGTATGGTGGATTCATTACGACTACGTCAAACAATTCCCTGCAAAGGTCGATCATCCGTAGTCCTTGAAGCGCGTCCTCCGCAAACAGCCGCCCCTGATAGGTAGACCGCGCAGCACGCGCGAACTCGGTAAGTGCTTCGCGCAAGCGACCTTCAGCCTTTTGCCACCGCGCCATGTCCTCTTCGCGGAAGAGGTCGCCATGCTCGCCAAACACAGCACGCACGTGGACAGGCAATTCCTTTTCAACCTTTAGCAGCATCCCAAGCTCTGGCAGGTCCTTGAGCAGGAACAGTGTCTTCTCGAACAGCTCTGCATCCAGGGGATCGAGCTCTTCCATGAACCGCTTGCGCAGATCCACCTCGGCCGGGGGGGCAACGGCCGCCACCACATGTCCACGCCCCACCCGGGGCCGATCCTTGGCCTTCACGCCCGCCTGATGCCAGCCGCGCTGCGCCCGCAGCCACAGCGCCAGGGACGCGATCTGCGCCGCCCGTGGGTCGATATCGACGCCATAGATGTTGTGCTCGATGATCAGCCGCGGCACGTCGTGCAAGAACGCGTCCTGGTCTGCATAGGTCTGGCTGAGCGGTTTCAGATCACCGCTGCCGCCGGTCTCAGTATCCAGGCAACCGGGGCCATGGGTCTGCTCCCAGGCCCAGGCCTCGCGATAAATCTCAAGGAAAAGATCAAAGGCATAGAGCCCGAAATGCATCGACCCACAGGCCGGATCGAGCAGCTTGATCGTGCGCGGGTCGCGCAGGCGTTTGGCGGGTTCTGGCTTCTCGTCCGGTTTCACCAGCAGGTATTGGCAGCGGTCGCGCAGGCCGGTCTGCCCGCCCGTCCAGTTGAACCAGAGCCGCCCCAGCGTGTTGTCGACCAGGAACTCCACTACATAGCGCGGGGTGAAGAATTGGTTGCGCACCGCCAACTCGCGGCTGTTGCGCGGCGCCTGGGACGCATCGCGCATCGCTTTGCGTTCTTCCTTGGAGTTGAAGTATTGGTAGATCCAGCCGATCGTCTCATCCTCGGCCCAGAGCGGTTCGATCTCACCGTGATTGATGAGGGTGAGGACCTGGATGAGCGCGGCCTCACGCGGGAACAAACGGCCTTGGGGTGAGAAGCGGTCGAAGAGGCCGGGCAAGTCTTGGGACAGCTCGTCAAAGACGCTCTGGAGATAGACGCAATAGGCGTCGCCGGTTTCACCCAGGCCGGTGCCTGCCAGACGGGCGTAGAGCTGAAAACCCTTGGCCTGGTAGCCGTTGCCGACGGATTCCATGAGCAGCCCGCGGGCCTCGGCCATTCTGAGAGCCGCGAGGCGGTTCAGAATGGTGAAGGCCTGTTCGCGCACAATTCGGTCGAGCCCAGCCTTTGTGTCGGTGTCCGCACTGGCGCAGTAGTGGGCCAGTGTGTCGCGCAGGATCCGCGCCGTCTCGCGTTGCTGGTCGTTGATGTGGCGTAGGTTTTCGAGCGGGGATGCCGTGCCGGAAATCGGATCCAGCCCATAATCGTTCTGGAGCTGACGGGCGAATTCCTCTTCCAGCGTGCGGCGGGCGTCGGTGACGAAGCGTTGAAGGCGGTTGCGGGTGGACTGATCAAACGCCATCTCTAATCCTCACTGCCGAAGCTGAATGAGACTTCGATTTCGTCGTAGAGCGCGAGCTGCGCTTTGATCTCGTTCAGTTTGAGTATGAGCGCATCCAGGTCCGCTGCCGATGTCATTTTGGTGGGCACGGAAATCGCCTGCTCGAACCTGGCCAGGCCCTTTTTGCCCTTCTCAGCGCGCTCGTCCTCGATCCGCTGTCGAATGCGTTCCTGGCCCTGTCGCTGGATCGAGCGCCGAAGATCCTCGATCGTGCTGCTGATGTCATAGTCACGGGCAAGCAGCTTGCGCAGGCCCGAAAGGTCGTGGGTCGCCGTCAGTTCAAGACCGTCCAGCTGGCCAATGGCGCTGCCGCGCTCTTCCTGGGTCAACTCCCCCCATTCAGGCACGCGCTGAAGCTCCTCCGCACCTTCCTTGATGCGCTGTTTTTGCTGGCCAGAAAGCGAGATCACAGCCTCACGGACGCGGCCTTTGACGTGTGTAAGCAGCGAGCTGAAGTCTGCGCTGTGCTTGAAGAAGTCCTCTGTTTTTAGGCGCTCGGAGAGTGCCGACATGTCTTCGCTGAGTTCATTCCGCAGTTCACCTGGTACACCTGTATCAGGGAGCGCTTCGATATCTTGGCGATGAGACTGGAGTTCGCGCAGAGTTCCATCAAGGCCATTGTCCAGCGCACGCTTCACCTCAAGCGCCCACTTGAGATTGTCAAAGAGGGCTGACGTCTCCGCGCCCAGCCGCTGCGGTGCGTCTGACGCGTCGGTGAACAGGACGTCCGCGAGCTCCTGGTTCATCACTCTGACACGGTCGCTTCCAGCAAGCCCCAAACCGCTTAGCTTCTCTCCCTGCGATCCGTAGTCGTGTTGAAAACGAGGAAAATGCTTTGCTGCAGCCTTGCTGATCTCCTGTTCAAGCGGAATGACAACGTCGCCAATCAATTCCGTCAGACGGTCTGCGGCGCGGCCAAGCGTTTCATTGGACGGACGCTCGTCCCGAAGAGAAACGCCAATTTGTTTGAACGAATTGTTTGTCTTGAGCGCGTCGATGGCCTGCTGTCCAGCGGCGGTCACTTCTCGACCGGAGACCTTCAATTTAATCTCTCCGGCCATCAGCATGGCGGCAAGAATGTAGCGGGTCGTGTCGGGCGACCATCCGAAAGGATCGCTACTGAAGTCGTCGAGCAGCCGCTTCCCATCTACAGTGCCGCGTTTGTCGATGTAGTCTCGAATGCTTGTCATCGCCTTGTGGTCGGTCTTGAATGACGCTCGACCGGAGGTGGTCTGAACGAGGCCAAGCGGATCAATCCCGCTACTTATCGCAGCGGGATTGGCCACCTTCAGAAATTTCTCAGCAGTATCGGTACCTGCACGTACAGGAGCCTCGACGTAGCGATCGAACACCTGCGTCGCCACCTCATTAAGGAGCTTCTTGGCTGCATCCAGTAGATTGGGATCAAGAGCAGACACAGCTGTCGCATGACCACGAAAGACGAACGACCCAGCTTGCAGTGTTTGCTTGATTTTGCTTTGAAGTTGCGTGGCCAGCTTGACCGCCCTGTCCATTTGGCTAGAGCAGTAGTCGCGGACCTCCTGGTCGGGTTCGTTCCGACGAAGTTCGGCAATACGTTGGCACCGATAGATTTCGTTTGCTAGGTCATCCAATTCCGGATTGGAGCGCGCAAGCAGACCGATAATGTTCCGCCCAGTACGGCTACGAGAGTCATCGAGCATCCTGTTGCGCGCTGCATCATAGTCGGCGGCAGCAACCAACTCCAGGACCGTCTGGACGGTGTTCTGATCTCCGGCCAGACTTGTCACCGCGCTGCCAGATTGGACCTTGATCCCAGATGCAACAGCCAACGTTCCGTGAAGACTGACCCTTGGCAAAGGGTCGAACACTTCACGTACAGAGTCGCTGAATATCCGCCGGACATCGACGGAGCGAAGCGCGAGGGCCCCGCGTTCTTGCTCGATGTCACGAAGTTTCTCACTCAAGAAGACAAGGTTCCCGTCCTTCTCTCCGAGCGGAACCAGCACGTCTCCCAGCATCTCATCAACAGCTTCCTTCACCTTGTTGAGTTGGGATGCTGAGGTGATTGAGGGATGCATCAAGCTCGCGACATTCTGCACACTGACCGGCAAATTCCCGAGGATCTGGAGAACCGCGACTGACTTTGCGATATCCTGGTGCAAGGCGCCGTCTGGGAAGCGGATGAGCACCTTACCGACGGCCTGATGTACAGACGGGAAAGCTCGTCGAATGTCCTTCTCAAGTTCGTCATAGAGCGTAACGGTCGTCGCAAGCCAGCCAACCGGCTGATCTGCCATGGCGGTTGTTCCGCCTTCACCCTTCAAAACATCCTGGACCACCTTGATGGCCGATCGAAGGCCAATGCCGCCAGTCGACTTGGCCAGTGCACCGAGCAAGTGGAGAAGAATGTCAAAGTGAGCGGGGAGAAACGGGTAGAGGTTTATGAACGTCTGACGGCTGAAGTCAGCATCGTAGTATTTTGCGTCTTGGAGCCTCGTGTTGTGTCGCAAAGCTTGACCGTGTGCGTCAAACAGCTTCCCAAGTTGCTCCTCACCGCTGGGCGATTTTCCAAGCAGACGCTTGTAGCAGATTTCCTTGATATCACTGGATTCCAGATCGATCTGAATCGGAAAACGATCCTTGAGCTTGTAAAGCTTATCTGAGTTGAGTGTGGCCCGCGGATCGTCTTCGGTAAGCGTTTGCTGGGCCGTTGAGATGATCCAGACTTTGCCATTTCCGAGACGCTTTAGGTTCTTAGCTAAACCATCTAGGTTGAGGATCAGGTTGTCGCGCGAGGCAACATATTGACCGACTTCATCGACAATAAAGATGATGTTTTGCTTGCCGCTCTTGGAACGAACAATGTCGATCATTTCCTGAACGCGTTGATCTTCGAACTGGAAGAATCCGTCTGTGCTCGAAGAGAAGCTTTTTGCTTCTGGGAACAACGCTGGATACATCTCGTGCGCAATCTTCGGGATCAGGCCATCAATTGCGAGAGGATTGTTCTGTACGCGGTCCCATGTCGCTCCTGGCAGTGCTTCGGCGATCAGTCGATGAAGCTCATCAGTACGTTCATCCTTTTCGACCATCCGCTCAAATGCCGCGACCTTGAGGTTGCGGGAGTAGCCGGCCCACTGGAGCACCTTAAAATACAGGACGGTGGAAACCTCCTCCATCGTCGCGCCTGCCAGCATCTCACTCGCCAGGTCGAGCATCACAACGGCCGCCGGGAATCGCTGCGCAACTGTATTCAGAAGGGCTTTGGTTTGAGGCTTGTGCAGTCGGTCTTGTAGGTACTTGATGAACGGAGTTCCATCAATCGTGCGCTTGTCATCGAATGCAAGACCCAAATATTTCGTGAAGGAGCTTTTGCCCGATCCATAAAAGCCTGAGACCCACACACCCACTTCGTTTTGACCGCCCGCTTCCATTGCGAGCTGCATGCGATCGAGAAGCCGTCTGAACTGCTCCTCGATGCTTTCAGTGACAATGTATTCAGAAATTTCCGACTTCAGGCGATCTTCCTGAGCAGCGCCATATGTAATGACCTTCTCGATGGTCCTGTAGATGTCCTTGCTCGGATCGAAGAGAGATCTAATGCTCATTTTTGTATCCCTGAAACCTTTCTGCCTCTAGCCGCCAACGTGGACAGAGCGGTAATTGCCATCTTCGGGGTAGAATCCGAGAAACTTGAGGCGTGTTTTTCCTGTGCGAACTCCCGGATAGAGGAAGATTGTTGGGACATGAAACTTGCCTTGGAGTTGGCTTTCGATCGCGCCAATTCGGAGGAATGGATGCAGCGCCTCGAGGTCTGTGACCAAGAGTAATGCACTCGGGTTGCCCTCCAGGGGCCTTAGAGCGCCTTCTAACCTGCGCAATAAGCCGCCACCATTCGCAACAATGTCGGCCAGCGACAGGTTCGTTCGCGCCCAATCACCCGGTGAGGCTTTGTCCTGTTGGACGCACAGTGACCAGAAGGAGTCTTCCTGCAGAAGTTCCCACAGATTTTCAGCCACCGAGAAGACGTGGACGTCCCATCCCTCTTGGTGCAGCTTTGCTTCCCAAGCCGGGGTTTGCCGCTTAACTTCCAAAATCTGCTCCGGAGAAAAGATGAGGTAGTAGATCGGCTCGAAGCTCGCATGCCCGAGCTCGCGGCCATGCCGAATCCTCTCACGAAGTTCGTCAAAGTCAGCCCTTAGCGAGGACATCGCAAAGCTCCTCCATGTCGTGTTGCTTCCAGCCGACCCGCACGACATCTCCCGCGGATTGGATGATGACGAGGCCTTTCAGCGAGAGACGCTTCATCTCTTCAAGTACGTCGTCCCGCTCCAACCCAAAGAGCTTCCAGTCATCATGGGTCAGGACGGCATTGTCGCCGATGCCTCGGAAATGGAGCTCATATGCAAGATAGGCGCTTGTCGTGGCTGAAATCCGAAACGGAAGAATGCGACGACTTGACCGTAACCCGCGTTCAAGCAGACCGTAGTCTGCACAACATCCGGTTAGATATGCAGACACTCGTCGGATCGTCGATTCAGACCACCGTTTCGATGTCTTCCCATCGTCAATTCCCCGCTCCACGAACACCCGTGCGTCTTCGCTGGAGATCTCTTGGTAGCCGCCAGCGTAACGCACCCAGTAGACATCGCGAATAAAGTCGCCAAGAATAGGGCTCGCCCGGCTCGTAAAAACGAGCATGAGCTGAATGAGCTCTGATGCAGGGAGTGCGGCGGAAAGTTTCTTCAAATGCAGTGCTGGTCCGCCATCTTCCGTCAGATAACGCGGCGCGAAGCATTCTGAGACAATGTTTCGCAGGCGCCGCGCAGTAATCTCCGGAAATCTCCCAGATTTGAGGGCAATGTCATGTAACTTGCTCGCCGACATGCCCGGTGACCATAACTCGAGAAGAGCTCTCGTCTCGTTCACAAGGCCAAGCCCTGCCTGCAACTGAGTTGTGTATGGCGCCCTTTCCATCATGCGACCATGTAAGGAAGAGCGTGCGTGTCGGATGACAGCGCCCTCTGGTAGATCGCGCCAATTTTATCCAAAAGAGCGGAGGTGCGGAGTTCGTCGATCTTCCCAACCAGCACAGGCCCGACAGTCTCATTTGCCGTTCCATGGCCGACGTTGGAAAGAGCGTTCAGAGCCGTCGCCCGATCAACGATCAAGCTGGGATCAAAGTGCTCGAGTGGCTGTGCCCGCACCATTTCATGGAGGTCTTGTTCGATCTCTTCTGGAAGCCGAAAAAGATGGAACGAACCCACGCTCAAGTTTTCGTCGTGGAACCGACGTGCCGCCTCCACTGCGCCATGGTACTGTGCGAGAGGTGCTGACCGCGAAAATACCGGCTCGAGAAACCGGATGCTTGACGCTTCGTAGAAGGACGTGGGCCACCAGGCACGCTGAGATTTCTCTCCTAGAAATCCCACAAGGTATCGGAGCTCAATCAACCGACGCATCGTCGCGAACTGTTCATTTAGCACCATCAGCCATTTCCTCCCATGGAACTGCCCTGCCCTGATACTTGGATCGGACACCAAAGGACATTTTGCTGTTCTTGATGAGAACGTGATTTAGGATCGACGTCTCGCTGGAAGTCGGGATCAGCAAGCTCAAGATGCTCCTCGCGCGAGCGCGGCGGTTCGACGGGTGCGCTCAGAAAAGAAGAACAAGTGGGCAACTGTCAACTTTCCACATTATTGAAGTCGCAGCGTACAACCTGTTTGGGCTCTCCGGTAGAGACATCAAGGGCGGTGAGATCACTTTAGATCGCCCACGTGCCCCGGTTCTCTCCTCATCGACATTTCCTCGCTGCCCTGGCGACTCCTGACATCGACTTGCGACTTGGTTTCCGTCCGGAAATTACTTGCAGCTTTTCGGTCCGCCTCTTCCTCGTTCGGTACCTTATGTTGTTCTACAGGCCGTTTTGAAGGCATTGGCACGTCAAGCGCGGCCACGACCCTGCTCTTCATATCGATACGTGCAAGGTTGTGCAGTCGGATGAGGGATGTTGGCAACGTGTGCGAGAAGATCAGCTTCTTCCCGACGTAGCATTATCTGGACAGTGACGTTGAGCTTGCCACATTGATACTGTCGGCGTTCCGGCAACAGTTTGAGGCCGACTGGGCGTTGATGCAGGTAGGAACAGGGGCGGACCGCACCTGGCGTTACTCAGAAACGATTGATGATTCGACAGCCGTGACGGAAAGTGGAAGGGTCGGCGGTGGCTGCCCGTAGACTCCAGTGGACAACAAGCGTTACCCCAGGCGTTACCCTGAACGAAAAAAGGCTCAGCCATATATGGCTAAGCCCTTGATTTTATGGCGGACCCGGAGCGATTCGAACGCCCGACCCTCAGATTCGTAGTCTGATGCTCTATCCAGCTGAGCTACGGGTCCGCAATTGCGGGCGATGTAGCCCCCCGCCGCCGGCAATGCAAGGGTGAAATCACCGGTCGCATCAAAGCTCTGCGCCGGCTGTCTCTTTCGGCAAGTGGATCACGAATTCGGTGCCCTCCGCGTCGCTCCGCGCCAGTTCAAGCCTGCCGCCGTGACCGCGCACCAGTTCGGCCGCAATGGCAAGCCCGAGGCCAGTTCCACCTTTGCGCGCACCACCCTGAAAGGCTGAGAACAGGTGCTCGCGGGCACGCGCTGGCAGGCCGGGCCCGGTGTCACCCACGCGGACGTACCACTCCGCCTCGTCCTCACCAGCCGAGATTTCGATGGTGCCGGGCTGACCCTTGGCGTCGATCGCCTGACGCGCGTTGCGGATGAGGTTTGCCAGCACACGATAAAGTTGTTCTTCGTCAGCCCGGATCGTTAGGCCCTGTGGCACGTCGATCAGGCAGGTCACCTGCCCTTCCGCGCCAAGCCCCTCGCCCTCTGCCACCTCTTCGGCCAGCTTCGCAAATGACAGGCGGCGCAGTTGCGGCGGCGGCTCCTCGGCCTTGCCGAAGGCCAGCGTCGCCTCGCACAACGATACCGCCCGGCTGATCGACGCCACCAGCTTGGGTGCTGCTCGTGCAACCGCCGGGTCGGCGCTGCCTTCGATCCGATCGGCGAAAAGCTGTGCGGTGGTCAGGATGTTGCGCAGATCATGGCTGATCTTGGCGACGGCGCCACCAAGCTGCGCCAGCCGTTCCTTCTGCCGCAGCGCCCCGGTCAACTGCGTTTGCATAGATTTCAGTGCCTCTTCCGCAACCCGCAATTCCTCGACATCCGCAGTAGGCTCAATCACCCGGCGCGCATCCTCGGGGGCTTCGGCGTAGGCCTGCATGTGCCGCACCACCCTGCGAATCGGCACCACGAGCAATCGCTGGACCGCAAGGAATAGAAGAAACGCGGTGACGATTGAGATCAGGGCCGACAGCACAAGGATGCGAAGACCATAGTCGATCATCGCAACGCGCAGCGGTTTCGTTTCCATCGTGATTTCGATCAGGCTGCCCGCGTCTTGCACCGGGTTGCCGATCACCCGCACAATCCGGTTCTGCGGATCGATCAGCACACCGGCCGCATCGCGGATCAGCTCCCACGGGCCGGCCATGCGCAGATCGAAGGTATCATGAACCTCGCCCGGCAGCGGTGACGACAGGATAAGCTGGCGCACTTCGTCGCGCCGCAGCACCACGTTGAACACCTCGGCATTGGCCAGCAGTTCCCGCTCGAGTTCTGGCGTGATCATGTCGGCCGTCGCCAACTGCGTCAGCGCAGCGATCTGGGCTTGCTTCAGCCGCTCCAGCAGGAAATCCGCGCGAAACCGCGCAATCGACGGCACGAAGATCAGAACTTCCGCCAACATCACGAAGATGACGGTCAGAAGCAAAAACCGCCCCGACAGGGTCTTGAGGAACCGGCTCCGCTTCACCTTGTCTCAGTCCCCCCGGGTTGCTTCTGGGTTCAGGGAACGAACCGCTGCACAAACCGCACCAGACGCTTCAGCGCAGCATTATCAAAGAGTTTCGGGGAAAAATAGGCTCCCGCAGCACGTTTCGACACTTCGCCCAGCGTGGGATAGGGTGCCACCATCCCGGCAATTGCCGACATCTTCAGTTTCGCCGAAATCGCAAGCGCCCAAAGCGCTATCAACTCCCCCGCCTGAGGGCCGACGATCGAAGCACCCACCGGTCGTCCCCGAACCACCATCACCTTGAGCAGACCGTTGTCCCTGGCTTCGGTGATTGCCCGATCATTGTGGGCAAACTCGGCTCTGACGACAGTAACCGCAGCGCCGTAGGCATCGCGGGCCTCGGCTTCGGTCAAGCCGACCTGGGCCAGTTCAGGGTCGGTATAGGTCGCCCGTGGCATCGCGCGCATCGTAGCCTTGGCGGGCAGACCCAGCAAAGCCTGGCGCACCACGATTCCCGCGTGATACCCTGCAACGTGGGTGAACTGCAGGCCACCAGCGGCATCGCCCACCGCAAAGACCCTGCGGTTTGATGACCGCAGCCGCGCGTCCACAGTGACCCCCTTGGGGGTATACCGAACCCCGGCCGCCTCAAGCCCCATTCCGCCAAGGGCAACCTTGCGGCCGACCGCCATCAATAAGTGGCTGCCCCGCACTGTCGTGCCGTCTGCCAGCGCCACCTCAATGGCACCCGGCCCGCCCGAAACCCGCACTACCTGCAGGCCTTCACGCAACACAATGCCCTCGGCCCGCAGCGCCTCCAGCACCACTGCGGCCAATTCGGGATCTTCGCGTCCCAGCGCCTTGGCCCCTTCGATCACTGTCACCAAGGACCCAAGCCGCCGATGCGCCTGTGCCATCTCCACACCGATCGGCCCGCCGCCGATCACGATCAGATGTTCGGGCCGCTCACGTGCGGCAAAGATCGTCTCGTTGGTGAACCACGGGACCTTGTCCGCGCCGTCGATTGGCGGCACGAAGGGGTGCGAGCCTGTTGCGATCACGAACCGGCGCGCGCTGATCTGGTAGCCGCCCGCCTCAACCTCTCGCGGACCGACAAAGCGTCCGAAGGCGCGGATCACGCGCACCCCAAGCCCCTCGAACCGCTCTTGGCTGTCGACCGGGGCGATCTGCGCGATCACCGCAGCGATGTGGTCCTTCACTGCACCGAAGTCGACGGCGGGTTCCATCCCTCCCACGCCGCGAAACCCGTGCCGCTGCGCCTCGGCTGCCTTGGCCGCAGCGATCAACGCCTTCGACGGCACGCACCCGGCGTTCAGGCAATCCCCGCCCATCTCGCCCGCCTCAATCAGCACGACCCGGGCGCCCATCTGAACCGCGCCCGCCGCAACCGACAACCCGCCGGAGCCTGCGCCGATGACGCAGATGTCTGTCTCGATCCGCTCCATCTCAGCGCCCTTTCCGCAAGGTCTTTATCACGAGCGGCAAGGCTGCCAAGGCCGCCAGCCCCAGAATGGGCAACAGGACGGGCGCCGTGAAGATCACCCCCAGATCGGGTGTTTCGCCACGCGCGAAGACATCGCCAAGGCCCGCGCCGACCGAGGTGTAAACTACAGCCCCGGGGATGATGCCGACGAAAGTCGTCACCACGAACCGCCATAGCGATGTTCCGACAAAGGCCGGGATAAGGTTGGCTACGAAGAACGGCACCGCCGGCACCAGCCGCATCAGAAGCAGCACCGACCATTCGTTTTCGCGCAGGCTCGCCTGCAGCCGTGCCGCAGCCCCGCCGCCCGTGGCCACCCGTTGCGCAACCCTCTGCCCAAAGCCGGCACGGGCGGCCAGAAACACGACCACCGCGCCAGAAGTGGCCGCAACCACATTGAAAAGCGCCCCGGGAAACACGCCAAACAGGAATCCACCTGTCAACGTGGCAATGGTGGCGCCCGGAAGGCTAAGCCCGACAATCGCGGCATATCCGGCGATGAAGGCCATAACGGCCAGCCCATAATGGCTATCGCGGTAGGCAATAAGCGTTTCACGATGCTGTGCGAGTGCCGCAAAACTCAGGTCGTCGCGCAGCAGCACCACCCCCGCCACTGCGCTCGCCAGAATCACTAGGATCGGCAGCTTGCGCAACCAGCCGGGTCTTGCAGGATCTGCAGGGCAGCCGGTGGGGGCTGCACTGTGCGGTGCGGGCTTCATCATCTGGGCATCCTTTTCTGGCCGCAACATGGCCCGCCACGGCCTCGAAAGACACCCGCCTCACGCGGCCTTGATGGTAGGCGACCGTTTCACCGCCGCATTGAAACAAAACCGCCACCCGGCTGGTGAAATGTTGCAGGAAATCCGGTCAGCGCGCGTTGACTTGGGGGCGAAGCGCCCGTAAAGGACGGGCTTCAAGTTATCCGCCCTCGAATCCTTGGGGTTCGGGCACCGTCTGATGGAGAGCCGCGATGAAGCGCACCTTTCAACCTTCGAACCTGGTTCGCAAGCGCCGCCACGGGTTCCGCGCCCGCATGGCAACCAAGAACGGCCGTCTCGTGCTTGCTGCGCGCCGCGCCAAGGGCCGTCACAAGCTTTCCGCCTGATCGTTCCCCTTCGGGGGTTCACGTGGTCTCGACATGACGCCGCCGGAGGACAAGGGCCAAGGCTTAACAGCCGTAGCGCCCGACGCGCCCCCGGCGGTTTCGATTTGCGTGCTGAAAAAGCGCGCCGACTATCTTAAGGCCGCTTCGGCACGACGGCAGGGCACGGCTGGGTTCCTTCTGCAGGCCCGCAACCGGGGCGATGACAGTCAGGCGATCCGGATCGGCTTTACCGCATCCAAGAAGATCGGCAACGCCGTGCTGCGCAACCGCGCCAAGCGCCGGCTTCGCGCGATGGCACGCGAAACGCTGCCAGACCTTGGTCATCCCGGTTGGGATTACGTCCTCGTGGCCCGGCCCGAAGCGACGGTTACACGCGTCTATGCCGACCTTCTGGCTGATCTGAAAGCCGCGATCGCCTCAGTCCACCGGACCAAGCCATGACGCCCCTGGCGCAAATCGTGGCACTTCCGGTCCGGGCCTATCGTTTGGTGCTGTCACCCTGGGTCGGTCACGGTTGCCGTTTCCAGCCCACATGCTCGGTGTACGCCCTTGAGGCACTTGAACTGCACGGCGGCCTCAAGGGCGGCTACCTGACACTCAACCGGATTTGCCGCTGCCACCCTTGGGGCGGCTCTGGCTACGATCCGGTCCCCGGCGCTGACCCGGATTTCGACGCAACCCGCTAAGCCGGCAGGCAGAGCGCCGAGACAGAATTTTGCCAGGTCCGCGCTCAGAATATGGCCATTACTCCATCGTCGCGATGATGGCCCTCAGCGTCTCGATCCCCTCGCCCTTTTCAGAGCTGGTCGCCACGATTTCGGGATACGCTGCGGGATGTTTGCCCAGCGCTCCCTTGACCTGTTCGATCACCGCCTCAAGCTCTGCGCGGCTGATCTTGTCGATCTTTGTAAGCACCGCTTGATAGGTCACCGCCGACCGGTCCAGCAGCTTCAATATCTCTTCGTCTACAGCCTTGACGCCGTGGCGCGCGTCAATCAGCACGAACGCCCGCCGTAACGTCTGACGCCCCGCCAGATACTGGCGCAACAGCGCCTGCCATTTCGCCACGATCGCCACCGGCGCCTCGGCATAGCCATATCCTGGAAGGTCGACGATATAGCGCGTCTCGCCCAGCGCGAAATAGTTGATCTCTTGCGTCCGGCCCGGCGTGTTCGACGCCCGCGCCAGTGTCTTGCGCCCTGTCAGCGCGTTGATAAGGCTGGATTTGCCGACATTTGACCGCCCCGCAAAGCAAACCTCCAGCCGGTCCGCAGGCGGCAGGCCGGACATGGCCACGACGCCCTTCACAAAGGTAACCGGCCCCGCGAACATCAACCGGCCGATTTCGCGGTCTTCGGCCGTAGGATCGGGTGCAAGGGAAAACACCATGCTCATGCCTGCACCTCATCGCCCCGCGCAACGCGCCCACCTTCAATCACCCTAGCGAAAACGCCAAAGTCTGCGTGCCCGTAAGCTGCGTTAAGCGCCGCCATGGTATCGACATCCTGCTCGCCGGTATCTGGATTGGCGCCTGTTGCCCGGCATCGTCCGATGGGCTCCTCGACCAGCAAGCGGGCATCGCCAAGCGTGATCTCGCGCCCGATCAGGTCCAGTTCGGCCATAGGCTCCCAGCCATCCACCCAAATGTTGCCGCGCCAGCGGTGCATCGACAACGGCCGCCCCGTCCTCGCCGAAAGGTCAGCCAGCGACGACAGGCTGTTGACCGAAACCAACGGTTGCTCCTGATCGGTCAATGCCTGCCCAGGAACCCGGACCACCCTTGCCGGATCGGGCCGATTTGCGGGCCACAACGGGCGCAACCACTCAATCAGCCGGTCAGCATCCGCCGCATCGTCTGGTCGGAACGTGGCCTGTTCGCGCCGCGGATGCGCAAGCGTCACCTCCCCTTTGTCAGGGTCCGATGAAATACAGGACACGGCCATCAGATCCGCGGACCCCCATCCCCGCAGAAACTGCAGCTTTGGCGCCCAGGTCACTGGTTCGGACAGCCGGGCGGCGGCGTGGGCCACGGCCCAGAAGCGGTCAAACGGAAACGCGTCACCTGCGGTCAGGCGCACCTCCGCCACCTCCTCAAACCCAGCGGACTTGATCGGGTGACGCACAAGATGCGCGACGCGTGCCGTCATTTCCTTGCCTTGGGCCCTGGTTTGGTTGGGCTTGTGGGCTTGGACGCTCCCGTCGGCTTGGTCGGACTGTTCGCCGCGGCCACCGCAGGTTTCTTGCGAAAACCCGACCGGATATTGCCGAACAGGTCAGGTTTGTGACCGTGGCTGCGCATGATCAGATATTGCTGAGTGAACGTGATCGTATTGTTGGTGATCCAGTACACCACAAGACCGCTTGCGAAACCGCCCAGCATGAACATGAACACCCAGGGCATCCACGCGAAGATCTGCTGCTGCACGGGATCGGCAGGCGCCGGGTTCAGTTTCTGCTGCAGCCACATCGTGATACCCAAAATGATCGGCAGAATCCCGATGAAGATAAGATGCAGCAGCGACCCCATCGGTGGGGCGTCCCACGGCAGAAGTCCGAAGAAGTTGTAAAGCGACGAGCTGTCAGGCGCGCTCAGGTCATTCAGCCAGCCGAAGAACGGCGCGTGCCGAAGTTCGATCGTAACGAAGATCACCTTGTACAAGCTGAAGAAGATCGGGATCTGGATCAGGATAGGAAGGCAGCCCGCTGCCGGGTTGACCTTCTTGTCCTTGTAAAGCTGCATCATCTCGCGCTGCAACTTTTGCTTGTCGTCGCCGGCGCGCTCTTTCAGCGCCTCCATTTCCGGTTGCAGTTCCTTCATTCGCGCCATCGAGACGTAGGACTTGTACGCCAGCGGCAGCACCAGAACTTTCAAGACGAAGGTCAGTGCAATGATCGCCAGACCCATGTTGCCGATGATCCCGTGCAGCCAGTGCAGCACCGCGAAGATCGGCTTGGTGAAGAAAAAGAACAGACCCCAATCGATGCTGTCGATAAAGCCCGGAATTCCCGCCTCGTTCTGATAGTTGCGAATGGTTTCCCATTCCTTCGCGCCCGCAAACAGACGGGAGGTTGTCGTGCTTTTGCTGCCCGCGGGCACAACGATGGTTTCTTGCCGAATTTCGGTCTGGTAGATGTCAGACGCGGTGACATGCTTTGCCACTGCGGTGAACGGCTTGCCCTGCTCGGGGATCAGGATGGTCATCCAATAGTGATCTGTAAAGCCGATCCAGCCGTCGGTCGCGGCCTGTTCCTTGATCGCCTTGCCGAGTTCGGGCGCATCATCGTCCAATTGGGCGAAGGTATCGCAGGATAGCCACGTGGAGCCGGTGTAATCCCGCTCGCAAAGCTCGCCGTCGACGCGACTGACCGCCCCTTCATGTGCCACGAAGATATGCTGGAGGTCTTTCGGCACGCCGTGCCTTGCAATCACGCCATAGGGCTGCAGGCTGACTTCGGTTGCCGACGCGTTCTCGACCGTTTCGCTCACGGTGAACATGTAGTCGTCATCAACGGAAATTTCGCGCGTGAATGTCAGCCCCTTGCCGTTATCCCAACGAATGGCAACTGGCTGGCCCGGCGACAATGTGCTCCCTGAGGCAAGTTTCCACTCGGTGTTGGCACCGGGAACATCCTCAAAGGAAAGCGCGCCGCCTGGAACCCATCCGTAAAGCGCGTAATAAGCCTGTTTTTCTCCACCGACGGGGGACAAAAGTCGAACGGTCTCGGCACCCGGCTTGATCGTCTCGCGGTAGGCTTTCAGCTTCAAATCATCGATCCGGCCGCCAAGCATGGAAATGGAGCCGGACAGTTTGGGCGTGTCGATCGTCAGCCGCGGCGCTTCGGGCACTGCGGCAGCGGGTTCGGCCTGTCCTGCGGTTGCGGTTGCATCGGCTGGCGTCGCCGCGGGCGTGGTGGCAGTGACCTCGGTCGAGGCCGTCGGGGCAACGGGTGCCTCGGGTGGTGGAAACAGCACGAACCAGACGAGGATCACAAGGAAGCTCAGCGCCGTTGCCAGCAGCAGATTCTTGTTGTTGTTTTCTTCCATACGTCACCACCTTGCCGCATTCGCGCGTCAGCGTGCTTCAACGACAGGGTGGCCCAAAGGTCAAGCGGTTTTGCCTTGTCCGGCACGCTGGCGGGCGATCAATTCTTGGGGTTCGGGCCGTTGTCCGGAGTTTTCGGGCATTGGTGGCAAGCCCGGGCAAGGGCAAGCGCTCAACGCGCGCGGCTGGCAAGCAAATGCGGCAAGGACGCGCGGATCGCCATCCGTTCCAGCCAGACCGAGGCTTCCTCCGCCGGCATCGGCCGGGCAACGGCATAGCCCTGCACATGGCCGCAACCAAGCTGGGCGAGCATTGCGTGTTCGGCAGCCGTCTCCACGCCTTCAGCGACCGTCTCAAGACCCAGCCGCTCGGCCAGGGACTGAACGGCCGCGATCATCGTCTGTTGCTCTCGGTCCAGATCCACACCGGTGACGAAACTGCGGTCGATCTTGAGACGCCGCAAAGCGAACCGGCGAATACTGGTGATCGACGCATTCCCGGTGCCGAAATCGTCCAAGTCCACCCCGCAGCCCAGCGCGGCCAGCGCTGCGATGTTGACTGTGATCGTATCGCTTTGCGAAGTCGCCACGACTGTTTCCAGCACTTCGATCGTCAGGCGATCAGCGGTCAGATCAAAACGGTCAAGCTCCCATTTCAGCCGCTCGGGCAGATGCGGGTCGCCCAGTTCCGCAGCCGAGAAATTGACCGAAACGGTCGGCACCACAAAGCCCGCCCGGTCCCATGACGCCAGAGCCGTCAAGGCTTCGCGCAGCATCACCTCGCTCAATTGTGCGCTCAGGCCGTTCGCCTCGATGGCGGGCAGAAACTCGCCGGGCAGCAGGCAGCCTCTGTGCGGGTGGTGCCAACGTGCCAGCGCCTCCATGCCAGATATGCCTCCAGTGTCGGTGGAAAGCTGCGGCTGGAAATGTGCCTTGACCTGGCCTTCGGCCAACGCCTGCTGCATCTCGTCGCGCAGGGCATCGCGGCTGGCCTTGGCGCGGGCCATATCGAGAGAGAACGCTCGGATCGCGCCCGGCCCGTGCCGTCGCGCTTCGTCGACGGCGATCTGTGCGGCATCCAGCAGCGACCGGCCGGTTGCTTCTGGCGCGCGCCGCCCTTGGCAGAACCCGATGGAACAGGTGACATGCACCGTCCCAGCGCGCAAGTCGATCGGCAGCTGGACCACAGTCTGGATGCGTCCCGCGATCTGGATCATCGTCTCAAGATCCAGCCGGAAGACCGGGGCAAGCATGACGGCAAGGCTGCCATCCTCCAGAATCGTCAACGTATCGCCAAAGCGCATGGCGCTACGAATCCTGTCGTTGCACCGGGCGAGTATCTCAGTTTGTGTGCTGCGACCGTGGCGGTCGATCAGCCCCGCCGGATCGTCGAACTGGATCACGAAACAGCCTGTAGTCCGTCCAAGACCATCCTTGTCGGCCAACACCCTGTCAAACTCGGCGACAAGCCCGCGGCTGCGACCGCCGCCAAGAGCAACGACCAGCCCGGCCGAAAGCACAAGGGCTGGCACCGCCAATGCGGTCACCACCATCGCCCCTTCGCCACCATACCAAAAAGCGGCGAGCGTCAGGGCAGGCACGAACACCAGAAACTCGGCCCGGCAAACGCTGGCCAGCAGACGCACAAGGGTGGTCTTTATCATGTTCCATCCCGAAATCGGCGGGCGACATGCCCGCAGCCGGCGCTTCAGAAGTGGAAGATGTTCATGAGAAGTTCCTTAACGCTCCGCCACCAGTTGCGTCAAATTCTCCGGATCTGCCATGACCGCCGAAAGCCCGGCAAAATCGAACAGCGCGGGATCGGCAAGGTGTGACGGTTGGACGTTCATCAAGGCGCGGAACATGACTTGTCTGCGACCCGGACTTTTCGCCTCCCAGCCGTCGATCAAGGACTTGATCTGCGCGCGCTGCAAACCTTCCTGACTGCCGCAAAGGTCACACGGGATGATCGGATAGCGCATCCGCGTGGCAAAGTCCTCGCAGTCCGCCTCGGCCACGAAGGCAAGCGGGCGATAGACAAACAGATCGCCATCTTCGTTCAAGAGTTTCGGTGGCATCGCCGCCAGCCTGCCACCATGAAAAAGGTTCAGAAAGAACGTCTCCAGGATATCATCGCGGTGATGGCCAAGGACGATTGCCGAACACCCTTCCTCGCGCGCCACGCGGTAAAGATTGCCGCGGCGCAGTCTTGAACAAAGGGAACAATAGGTGCGCCCCAAAGGCACTTTTTCTGTCACGATCCTGTAGGTATCTTGATATTCAATCCGGTGCGGCACCTGCATCAGCTTCAGAAACTCGGGCAGCACAGTCGCCGGGAAGCCGGGCTGTCCCTGATCAAGATTGCACGCAATCAACTCGACCGGCAAAAGACCCCGCCACTTCAGTTCGTGCAGGATTGCTAACAGCGTGTAGCTGTCTTTCCCGCCCGAAATGCAAACCAGCCAGCGCGCGCCCGGCACGACCATTCGGTAGGTTTCAACAGCCTCGCGCGCCTGCTGCACCAGACGCTTTCGCAGCTTTCGAAATCCGATATCCGTCGGCGCCCCGTGAAACAGAGGGTGTATTTCATCTGCATCATCAACCATCGCGACCTCCGCCTGTCCGGGACCTTATGCCAAAGCTGCCCGCACCCGAAGACCGTGTAGCACCTGCAACTCATCCAGAAAACGGTGTCGCGCGTATACGCTTCAAAGGAACAAGCCATGCGCATTCTCGCCCTCGTCACAATCACGGTTCTCGCTGCCTGCACGGGAAAGCCGTCCTTCAACGACCCGGCCCTCAGCGAACGCAAGCTGAACCTCGAGGAGTTCTTCGACGGCACCCTTGTCGCGAAAGGCCAGTTCCAGGATGTCTTTGGCACCGTGCGCCGCCGGTTTGACGTGACGATCAAGGGCGACTGGAACGGAGAGCGCCTGCGTCTGGTTGAAGATTTCGTCTACGAGGACGGCTCCACCGAACAGCGCATCTGGACGCTGGTCAAGACCGGCGACGACACATGGCGCGGCACAGCCCCCGGCGTGGTGGGCGAGGCGACGGGACGCGAGGATGGCGACCGGTTCAACTGGCGCTATACTATCGACCTGCCGGTGCCCTCGACCGATGGGTCGGGCGACACCGTCCGCGTCACCTTCGATGACTGGATGTGGCTTCTGTCGGACGACCGGGTGTTGAACCGCGCCTACATGCAGCGCTTCGGGGTCGATGCCGGCGACGTGACGATCAGCTTTGAAAAGTTGGACTAAACAAGCGGGACTCAGACGTGTTGCGCACCGTTTACCTCGATCTCGGCGCCCGAGATATAACTCGACTGGTCCGAACAAAGGAACCAGATCACATCTGCCACCTCCTTCGGCTGGCCAAGTCGCTGCATTGGCAGCTTTTCGACGATCTTGTCCGTCCCCGGTGACAAGATCGCCGTCTCAACCTCGCCCGGCGCAATGGCGTTCACCCGGACACCCAGGGGGCCGAAGTCATGCGCCATCTCGCGCGTCAGCGCGGCAAGCGCCGCCTTCGACGTGGCATAGGCGGCCCCGGCGAACGGGTGCACCCGCACCCCGGCGATCGACGTCACATTGACGATCGACCCTTTGGTTGCCGCCAGTTCCGCTTGCAAGCCGCGCGCCAAGATAACGCTGGAAAAGAAGTTCACATGGAACACATGGCCCCACGTCCGCAGGTCGGTATCCAGCGTGCTCAACCGCTTGCCACCTTCGCCTTTCGGGCTGATCCCGGCGTTGTTGACCAGCGCATGCACCCGACCGTTCACTTTGGCCTTGATCGTCTCGATCGCCTCGATGGTCTTTTTCGGGTCGGCAAGGTCGATCTGGATGTGATTGTCCTCACCCCCTGGCCACGGGCAGCGCGGATCGAACGGTTGGCGCGAACAGGTCAGCACCCGCCAGCCTTCCGCCGAAAACCGCTTGACCGTGGCGTGTCCGATCCCCCGGCTGGCCCCAGTGAGGACGAGCGTCTTCTGTTCCGCCATGACAGCCTCCTTGGGTAGGGTTCATATCTTCCTATGCCTAATCTGCGACTCTGCCAAGGTCTTGAAACTGCTAAGAAGTCTGTATCGCTTACCGCCAGACCGAACAATTTCAGTCACTTGCATCCCTTTATGGCTGATTGTCCCTTCACTCCCGCCCGTCCCTTGCGTTTTCCTCGCGTTTGCCCAAAGGTGCCGCCCATCCCGGAGGCCGCCATGAAGCAGCAGACCCTGAACATGCAAGACGCACTCAACACCGCCAAGATGCTGTCCGAAGCCCTGCCCTACCTGCAACGATATGCCGATGCGGTCGTCGTGGTGAAGTTCGGCGGCAACGCCATGGGCGATGATGCGGCGATGGCCGAATTCGCCCGCGACATCGTCCTGATGCGGCAGGTCGGCGTCAACCCGGTCGTCGTCCATGGGGGCGGCCCGATGATCAACGAAATGCTGGAAAAGCTGGGTATCAAGTCCGAATTCGTCCGCGGCAAGCGCGTCACCGACAAGGCCACCGTTCAGGTCGTCGAGATGATCCTGTCCGGCCTCGTGAATAAGCGCATCGTCCAGGCGATCATGGATGCAGGTGGCCGCGCGGTGGGCATCTCGGGCAAGGATGACGACCTGATGGTCTGCGAAGTGGACGACCCCGAGCTCGGCTTCGTGGGTCGTCCCGTCGAGATGAACGTGCAGGTCCTGCGTGATCTTTACAACGCCGGGATCATCCCGGTCGTGGCACCTGTGGCGACCGGCATGGCCGACAATGAAACCTTCAACGTCAACGGCGATACTGCGGCCGGCGCCATCGCTGGCGCACTGCAAGCCGACCGCCTGCTCCTTCTGACGGACGTCGCCGGCGTGAAGGACGCCGATGGGCAGGTGATGACCCAGATAACACCCGACGAAATCCGCAAGATGACCGCCGATGGCGTCATCGCGGGCGGCATGATCCCAAAAACCGAAACCGCACTCAAGGCGATCGAAGAAGGGGTCCGCGCCGTCACCATCCTAGACGGCCGAATACCGAACGCGTGCCTTCTGGAGCTTTTCACCGACCACGGCGCCGGCAGCCAGATCCGCTCCACCGAACCCCGCGTGAAACCCCGCGTCCGCCGCTAGCAATCTCTGGCGCGCCCGCCTAGTTTTACGGCACGGGTCCGATGGAGCCTGCCCATGCCGAACGAAGCCCTGATCCGACTGTCCGCTTTCGCGACACTGTTCGCGATCTTTGCGGCACTCGAAGCCCTCGCTCCGCGCCGTCCCCGCGCGGTGCCGCGACTTTGCCGCTGGGGCACCAACCTCGCAATCGCCGTAATCGACAGCTTGGTGTTGCGCGCAATGGCCGTCGCCCTGCCTTTTCTTGCCATTGGCGCCGCCGTCGATGCGTGGCGATACGGATGGGGGCTTTTCAATACCCTTTCCTGGCCCTTCTGGACCGAGGCGCTGCTGTCGATCCTGATCCTCGACTTCGCGATCTGGGCGCAGCACCTCCTCACCCACAAGGTGCCGCTCTTCTGGCGTTTTCACCGCGTCCACCACGCTGACCGCGATTTCGACGTCACGACCGCCGTCCGTTTCCATCCGGTCGAAATAGCAGCGTCAATGGGTCTGAAGATTGGTCTCGTCTACCTGATCGGCCCGCCTGCGCTGGCAGTTCTGGCGTTCGAGATCATCCTCAACGGAACCGCCCTTTTCAACCACGCCAACCTGCGCCTGCCCCGCTCGCTGGACGCGATCCTGCGGCTGGCCATCGTGACCCCGGACATGCACCGCATTCACCATTCCATTCGGCGCGACGAGCATGACAGCAATTACGGCTTTGCCCTGTCGGTCTGGGACCGGATTTTCCGCACCTACTGTGCGAAGCCAGAGGCGGGGCAGGACGAAATGGTGGTGGGGCTGGAATGGCAGGACGAACGACCGACAAAACTGGGGTGGAGCCTATGGCTGCCGTTCCGATGACCCTGCCGGAGATCGAAGCGCGGTTGACGGAACATCGGCTGGCCGTGCTTGGCGGCTTTGCCTGCGAAGGCGAGGACGGGCTGCCGGACGGGACGCGCACCCTGCTGTTGATCGGGCCGGGTGGGGAGGACTACTGGCCGCATGTCACCGGCCAGCCGGAGTGGAACGGCGAGCCTGACCCTGTTGACCGCTGGTCGCGTCGGGTGATCGGTCGACTGGCCTGTGATCTGGGCGCGAAAGCGCTGTTCCCCTTTGGCGGGCCGCCTTGGCACCCGTTCCATCGCTGGGCGCTGCGGACCGGTCGGGTTTGGGACAGCCCGGTCCGACTGCTGGTCCATGCCGAGCAGGGGCTGATGGTCAGCTTTCGTGGGGCGCTCGCGTTGAAGCAGGCGGTGGATCTTCCCCCGCCAGCGGTGCGGCCTTGCGACGGGTGCGCGGCGCCTTGCCTGACCGCCTGCCCGGCAGAGGCGCTCACTGGGCTCGGGTATGACGTGCCGGTGTGCCACGCCTTTCTTGATACGGCGCCGGGGATGGATTGTCTTGATCGGGGGTGCGCGGTGCGGCGCGCTTGCCCGGTGTCGCAGACCTATGCAAGGATGCCAGAACAGTCGGCCTATCACATGAGGCAATTCCACAAATGAAGCGGTTGATCCTGACGCGGCATGCGAAATCTTCCTGGGATGATCCGCTCACCCCTGACCATGACCGCCCTCTGAACGAGCGGGGCAAGGCGGCGGCGGCGGACCTGGGGCAATGGCTGGCGAGCCGGGGCTATGTGCCGGACGAGGTCTTGTGTTCCGATGCGGTGCGGACGCGGAAGACGTTTTCCGGGATCGCCCCCGCCCTGCCCGGCGCGCCGGAGCTGGAGTTGAAGCCGGCGCTTTATCATGCCGGGCCGGATGTGATGATGGCCGTGCTTCAGCACGCGGTGGGGGAGACGGTGATGATGATCGGGCACAACCCGGGCATCGCGGAATTTGCCCATCGGCTGGTGGCCCATACCCCGGTGAGCCCGGAATTTACCCGCTATCCGACCGGGGCGACGCTGGTGGTGGATTTTCTGGTCGACGCTTGGGCCGAGGTGCGCTTTGGGCAGGGGGTGACGGTCGATTTCGTGGTGCCCCGCGAGATCGTAGCCTGAACGTGTCCCACCGTGGGACATGTTTCCTGTCCTAACGTTTTCAAGGACTTAAGTGTCCCGTTAGTATCCTGTTAACGGATACCCGCGACCAGTGCCACCGAATGGCCGCTTGCGAAGCAGCCGCCATTCAGGCATTTCGGCGCAAAGCGATCGGAAGGACACAACATGGACTACGGTAAATCGGGTAACCCCAAGGGTGGCAAGCACGAGCCGAAGAACAAGGAAGGCAAGAACCAGACCGCCGCCGAGGCAGCAGAGGCCGCGAAAAAGGCAAAGGCTGACTTGCTGGAGCGGATGAAGGCCGCCGCTGAGGCGAAGAAAAAAGGCTGAACGGCCCACACGCGATCGGATCACTTCGGTCGCTCATCGCCTGCGGCGTTGAGCCATGCAGCGACGATGGGTGCGCCACAGACGCCGCACCAGACCGCCATTTTTAGCATCTCTTCGGCTATCTGAAGCCGGGTGCCCCAAAAGAACAATTGAGGTGCGACGCCAAGAAAGGGGATCATCACGGTGATCACGTAGCCCCTCAGCATGATCCTGCGTGCCCGAGGCGACCGGCTTGGCGCCGTGGTCGCGATGTGCACGCACAAAAGGATCAACGGGCCGACAAAGCCGAACAGCCCGAACACGTTGGAAATGTGCTTTCCGTTGGGAAGCGGTTCGCCCAACATGAAGGCCGAGCCGATCAGGAAATAAAGTGCCGAAAAGCCCGCCACTGCCATCGCAACCGCGAACAGCAGTAGCCGGACCATTGGCAGATCAGTGACCCAGAATCTGGCTCAGGAACAGCTTCGTCCGCTCACTTTGCGGGTTGTTGAAGAATTCCTTCGGGGCGTTCTGTTCCACGATCTGGCCCTGATCCATGAAGATAACGCGGTTCGCTACGGCCTGGGCAAAGCCCATCTCGTGGGTCACGCAGATCATCGTCATGCCTTCTTCGGCAAGCTGGATCATGGTGTCGAGAACTTCCTTGATCATTTCGGGGTCAAGCGCAGAGGTCGGTTCGTCAAACAGCATGATACGAGGCTTCATGCACAGCGACCGGGCGATTGCGACGCGCTGCTGCTGGCCGCCCGAAAGCTGGCCGGGGTATTTGTGCGCCTGTTCCGGAATTTTCACCTTTTGCAGGAAATACATCGCAGTTTCCTCGGCCTCGCGCTTTGGCACCTTGCGGACCCAGATCGGCGCGAGCGTCAGGTTTTCGAGGATGGTCAGGTGCGGGAAGAGGTTGAAGTGCTGGAACACCATCCCAACCTCGGAGCGGACCTTGTCGATGTTCTTGATGTCGGACGTAAGCTCGGTGCCGTCGACGACGATCTTGCCCTGCTGATGTTCTTCCAGCCGGTTGATGCAGCGGATCAGCGTGGATTTGCCCGAGCCTGACGGGCCGCAGACCACGATGCGTTCGCCGCGCATCACCGTCATGTTGATGTCGCGCAGCACATGGAACGAACCGTACCACTTGTTCATTCCTTGGATCTGGATCGCGACCTCGTCCGAGACCTGCATTTTTGCGGTAGCTTCAGCCATGATGTGTCCCTTACCGGTGGTCGGTCTTCAGCTTGCGCTCGAGGTACATCGAGTACCGCGACATGCCGAAGCAGATGAGAAAGAAGATGACGCCGACAAAGATGTAAGGCTCCCAGTAGATGCCCTTCCAGTTGATGTCGGCGCGGACGATGGTGGTGACGCCCCTGAGCGGATCGAGGAGGCCCACGAAAGAAACCAGCGTGGTGTCCTTGAAGAGGCCGATGAAGGTGGAGACGATGCCGGGGATCGATATCTTGAGCGCCTGCGGCATGACGATCAGCCGCTGCGCCTGCCAGTAGTTCAGGCCAAGCGCATCCGACGCCTCATACTGCCCGCGTGGCAGGGCGGCGAGGCCACCGCGGATCACCTCGGCCAGATAGGCGGCGGAGAAGAGCGTGGCGAGGATGATGACGCGCAGGATCAGGTCGAAGTTGGTCTGCGGCGGCAGGAAGTATTGCAGCAGCAGCGATGCGGTGAAGAGAAGCGTGATCAGCGGCACGCCGCGGATGAATTCGATGAAGCCGACCGAGAGGGTTTTCACCAGGAACATGTCGGACTGGCGGCCAAGAGCCAGGATGACGCCGATCGGCAACGAGAACGAGATCGAGGTGATGCCGATCACGAAGGCCAGAAGGAAGCCGCCGAACTGGTCGGAGTTGACCGCAGGCAGCCCCCAATCGGTGATCGACTGCAGCGCGCCGGACAGAAGCGACGTCAGGGGATAGGGGCCGAGGAACAGAAGGGCTACAGCGACGACGGCCAGCACGGTGGCAAGGATCGAGCCGATCCGGGGTTGCAGCGTCACCACCAGCCAGGCGGCTGCCGCAAGCCCGAGCAGCACCGAAATCGGCCCCGCGATCGGCCCGCCCCATAGCAGGAAGAAGGCGGTGAACGGGTAGACCAAGGTGACGAGGATCAGCTTTTTCGGCATCGCCCAGGCGAGGGCGAAAAGCGCCGCCATCAACACGATGGTGAAGAGGTCAACCGTGCCGGGCGAGGACAGGCCGAGCATCGCCAGCACCGTCAGCACGCCTGAGGCAGCGACCATGATCGCGCCCTTGCGGTCGTTCCAGTAAAGGACCGGCGCGAGGGCGACGAACAGAAGGCCGAAGGCAAGGACGGGGCGCCAGTAGGCATCCTGCGGGAAGAAGCCGAACAGGAACTGGTGCCAACGCGCCTTGATCAGCGCCCAGCAGGCGCCGGTGGTGCCGCCGTTGTCGGCAATGATCTGGCGGCATTCGGTCAGCGAGTTGGCGTTCCAGACCCCGTTCAGAAGCCACGGCAGCGAGGCCGACACGAGGTAGTAGACGGCAGCGAGGCCGAGCAGCGTGAGGATGGTGTTGAAGGCGCCGGAAAACAGGTTCTCGCGCATCCATTTGACCGCGCCGCGTTCGGTGACGGGGGCAAGCTGCGGGTCCAGCATCTGGTGGCGGACAAAGTTGGTCTGGCTGTCGGTCTCGCTCATTTCAGCGCTCCTTCAATTTAACGGAGGCGTTGAAGTAGTTCATAATCGACGAGATGATCAGGCTGATGGTGAGGTAGATCAGCATCATCAGAAGCATGCATTCCAGCTCGCGGCCGGTCTGGTTGAGGGTGATGCCGCCAAGCGTGCCGCGAAGGTCAAGGTAGCTGACCGCGATGCCAAGCGAGGTGTTCTTGGTCAGGTTCAGGTACTGGCTGATCAGGGGCGGGATGATGACGCGCAGGGCCTGCGGCAGGATGATCAGGCTCATCGTACGGTTGGGGCGCATCCCGAGGGCGAAGGCGGCCTCGGTCTGGCCGCGGCTGATCGCCATGATGCCGGCGCGGACGATTTCGGCGATGAACGCGCCGGTGTAGAGCGAGAGCGCGATCAGGAGCGCGGTGAATGAATGCGCGACCGCGATGCCACCCTGGAAGTTGAAGCCCTTCAGCACCGGGTATTCAAGGTGGAGGCCAAGCGCCCATAGGAGGAGGCTGACAGGAACGAACAGGATCAGAAGGCTTTTCCACCACGTCGTCGGGCGGATGCCGGTGTCTTCCTGCACCATGCGCACGCGCCGGAGGAAGGCGCGGTTCGCGAGAACCGATGCAATGATG